>DAIPYU010000253.1:0-2004 GCA_036782635.1 Nodosilinea sp. CTOTU7353 | reverse complement strand
GTGGGGGTTGGGGGCATGAAGGTAGTAAATGATTTTGCCCTTGATGGCTTTGATTTTTTTATCATCGGCGTGGCCCTCCCCTTTCTCAGGCAAGACTTTGGGCCAGAGGCCGCAGCGGCGGTGGCAGGCTCCCTGGTGGGTGCTCTCACCCTCGGGGCTATCACCGACCGAGTCGGTCGGCAACGCATGGCCATTTACTACGCCTGGCGGTGGATGCTGGGGGTGGGTGTCGCCATGGCCCTGGCCTCAGCCGCATGCGGCTGTAAATTATCGGGTCAGGCCTGGGGATCGCCGCCGCTGCTGGGGAGCTGGCGCTGCGCTGCTGTCTGGCAGCGGCCATCACCCATCGATTTCGGATTGAAACCACCGGCCAAACTCTGGAGACATTGCCGGAGCTGGAGCCTGGCTACGTCGGGAAATAAGGGACTAGCCAATCAATAAAGTCCCAGCGTCATTCCCGCGCAGGCGGGAATCCAACCTAGAGCATCCACTTTCTCTGATACCTTATTTTGATGCGAATCCCTAACTTCATCGGTATGACCATAACTCTGCCAGCGGCTCTGCCATTTGCTTGTCTGCCGTCTGTTTGGGTGCCGTTTGCCTGTCTGCAGAGAGCAAAATCTGTACCTAAAGTTTGAGGTGGGAGGTAGGGTTAACCCCATAGACTAAATGTATTCAATGCTACTCGTTTAAATTTTGCCGTGTGTACCCCTTCCGACTTTCGTATTCTCATCGTGGACGATATTGAAGACAATTTATTTTTGCTTCAAACCGTTTTAGAAACCGAGGGCTATGAGGTTGATACCGCTGGCGATGGAGAAACAGCTCTGGCCAAGGTAAATGATTCACCTCCAAACTTAATTTTGATGGATGTGATGATGCCCGATATGAATGGCTATGAGGTGACCCGAGAAATTCGGCAAAACCCCAACTTATCGTCCATGCCGATTTTAATGGTTACGGCCTATGACGTTCTCAGCACCGGTCAAGGTCTGGCCCTAGAAGCGAGCAATTTTATTCGCAAGCCCATTGAGTTTGAACTGCTGCTAAGTAAAGTTGCCGACCTCTTGCGAGGCAATGTAAAGAGCCAGCGCGAAGCGAAGCATAAGGATTAAAAAACAGCCTCAATTACAACGACGCTATTGGATTGAAGGGAGCCAATATAAGATTGTCATGGATCGAGCAGTGCGGCGATCGCAGCTACTAGCTCAACCGGCTCAAAGGGCTTGCTCAGGTGGCGCTGAAAACCGGCGGCTAGGGCCTGCTGCTGATTGATTTCTCCGGCATAGGCGGTGAGGGCTAGGGCTTTGAAACTAGGCTGTTTGCCCTGGTCTACAAGCTGCGATCGCATCTCTTTTACCAACATATAGCCATCCATATCGGGCATGGCGATATCGCTGATCAGCAGATCTAGCTCAAGACCGGGCAGCATCGCTAGGGCCTCGGCCCCAGAGGCCGCTGGGATCACAACAGCCCCGGCCTGCTTCAACACAAACACCAGCAGCTCGCGCGCGTCAGCTTCATCTTCAGCCACTAGGATACGCACTCCGGCCAGGGTGACGGGCTGAGCCGAGATCTTGGCGGCGGCTCCGGGAGCTAGAGACGGACTGCGGTAGAGCGGTAGCTGCACTGTAAACGTGGCTCCCAGCCCTTCCCCTGGGCTGGTGACAGCGATGGTGCCGCCGTGCAGCTCTGCCAGCTGTCGGGCGATCGCCAGACCGAGCCCCAGTCCGCCAAACTGGCGGGTGGTCTTGCTGTCAGCCTGGCGAAAGCGCTCGAAGACAAAGGGCAAAACCTCTGGAGTAATGCCCTTGCCAGTGTCGGTAACAGTGATTTGGGCCTGGGGCACCGCCGCTTCTGCCGCCGTGGCGAGGCGAATCTCTACCCGCCCACCACTGGGGGTAAACTTAACCGCGTTGGCCAGCAGGTTCCACACCACCTGCTGGAGACGACCGGCATCGCCCAGCACTTCGGTGGCGGCGAGGTCAAACCCAGTGCCAATCT
>DAIPYU010000252.1:0-2132 GCA_036782635.1 Nodosilinea sp. CTOTU7353 | reverse complement strand
GGGCAAAGGGCAAAGCCCGTGCCCATCATTAGGGCGATCGCTACAACCCCGACAGACGCACTTTGTAGGGAATCTCCTCAATGGGCATATTTTCGCTATCCCAGTCGGCGTAGCGCAGCTGAAGGCGTTTTTCGCCGGCGTATTCCACCAGCTTGCCGCTGTAGCGTTTGGCCTCGGTGCCCAGGCTTTGAATGCGCACCATGCCTTTAAACACCGTGGCGCGGGCCAGGTAGATCACCAGGTCATCCCGCGAGGGGCGGTTCACGGTGGTGCTGGCGGTGAGGTGGCCCAAGCCGCGCTCATCCATCTCCTGGCCCAGGGCGATCGCCGTATTGCGAATGCCGCGAATCGCCACGATCGCCGCCGCCACCGCCATGGTGATATCGACCCCCTCATCGGTCAAAATCTGCTGACTCGACAAAAACTGAAAGTTGCGCTCGCCCAGATCGCTGCGAATGCGGCGGTGAATCATATTTTGGGGCTGAAAGTGGGTCAGCGCTCCGACGATCGCCCCACAGGCCGCCCGAGGTTCGCGCCAGGGCGACTCGCGGGTTTTGCCGTAGACCTGTTTGCCGTCTTCTTGAATACGGCCCACGTGGGTCTTGAGGTCGATGGCCACCAGCGAGATCGACTGGGGGTTGCCCGCGTAGACCCGCTGCTTAAGGTTTTCGTCCAGCTCGTGGGCGACGGTGACGTGGGCCAGGGTCGCGCCATTGTCGGTGCCGCCCCCGGCGGGGAAAAACGCCTCTAGCTTGAGTTCGCCGATCTCTGACAGGGTGGCAAAGCGAGAGGCGACCACATCGCGGTAGCGCTTGGTAGCTTCGCCCTGGTGAATGCGATCGCCGCAGTTGGTGTAGGCCAGGGTGGTCACGGCGCTGGGCAAACTCATGTCGGCCCCGCAGGCTCTCATGTCGGTGCGGCTGGCCCTGGCAAATTGCAGCTCGTCGCGCAAAATTTGCAGACCGTTGATCAGGGCGTAGCGATCGCTGACGATCTCGTTCAAGTAGTTGTGGTAGGCGTTGCGCTCCATGCCAAAGCTGGCGGGCAGCGACCAAATCCGAACAATTCGCGCCTGGGTGGGGGCAGCATCAAAGGGCAGAGCCATAGAAATAGACCCCTTCTGGTGAAATGGCATCCCTAGAATGATGCCATGCCCCGCTCCTGGTCTAACGCGATCGCCGCCCTATCCCAGCGCCAGCATGACCTCAGCGGTCAGCGTCCAGTCCAGAAAGCTGGGCGACACTACTACCGTTTTTCCCTCAAACGTGGCTTCGCTATAGCCCTGGGTGGTCAAGCTCAACACCATCACCTGGCCCACCACCGGGTCAAGAATCCAATATTCACCGATGCCGCGCCACTCGTACTGGTTGCGCTTTTCTACATAGTCACGGCGGTGATTTTCGGCCCCTGGGCTGACGACCTCGACCACCAGCAGGGGCGGTGCCATCTCTAGGGTGATCGCCGCCTGCCCCAGGTCTCGCATCTGCTCGGGGTGCTCGGGGCGCAAGACCGTGAGGTCTGGATAGCGATTTTTGGGCTGCCCCGGCATGGCTACGGCCAAACCCTGAAGGCGGATTTGCCGCATATCGACAACAGACTTGAGAGCTTCGTAGAGCCGCATTGCCCGGTACAGGTTTTCGTCAGACTCCGGCGGCATTTCAACCAGTTCTTCGTTGGTGAGCTCGTAGTAGCCTTCGACCTCCTGGGCGTAGGCGAGAAAGTCGCTAAAGGTTTTGGGCTGCGCTTGTACCATGGGCGATCGCCTGCTGCTCAATGTCATTATTTTATCGGTTTGCCGAGTGGGCCTTGTGGCCGGGGCTTGGGTGTGGCTAGCCAGGTGGGGCACCCGGCCAGCAGCAGGGTTTTGGTGAGTATCACCATCCAGGCCTTAACTCCCCTGTGGAATTGGGTTTTGGCTCCGCTGGGTGGCAGGGGGATAGGGTCGCGACCGCTGTTCTAGCTGCTGATAAATAGCACCCCTAGGGAACACTAAACTCACTTACCAATTACGGCAGGAACCTCGCTGGAGGCAACCCAGGTTTCCAACTAATGCACTGACCACCTACAGTCGAGGTCAAACAATGAAATCAACAGCTGTAATGAGACATATTTTCGTATTAGCTTTCTTGTTA
>DAIPYU010000251.1:0-2193 GCA_036782635.1 Nodosilinea sp. CTOTU7353 | reverse complement strand
TAGTACCCACTGAGGGAACCCCGCTGCTTGGCGGTGGCTTCGGCCCAGCGGAAAACGAGCATGCCCAGGGCAAAATAGACCAGCCCGTTGAGCAGGGCCAGAGCGTAGGTCAACCAGTCGAGCCCCAGGCCTCGGGCCATCAGGTCGCGCAGCAAGCCGGTGCTGGGCAGCATGGGTATCAGGAACCGCAGGTACTGCATCGGGCCGGTGGCTTCTTCCAGGGGGGCCGCCAGCAAAAACAGCAGCAGGAACTGAAAAATCCCCAAAATTTGCTGCACCCGCTTAAACACCAGGGCCGCCGCCCCCATCAAAAAGGCCAGACCGTAACCGGCCAGCAGCAGCGAAGTCAGCGGCAGCAGCAAGCTGGGCGGAAAGGCCAGGCGACTGCCGGATAGCCCCATCAGCAGCAACAACACCACCATCAAAATCACCAGCCGCAGGGCCAGGCTGGCAAAGGCGCGGGCCAAAAATACTCGCGGTGCCCCATAGGGGGAGAGAAAGACCTGCTCTAGGGTGCCGGTTTCGGCTTCGATTTGCAGGTTGATGGCAATGTCGTTGTTGACGGAAATAATCAGGGTCCATAGGGCGTAGCCGAGGACCACAGCATCGAGGCGATCGCCAAAGGCAAACCCCGGCCCGGCCATATACTGGGCACTGGCAAACAGCCCGTAGAAGACCGCCATAATGATGACGATCCCCGAGATCACCTCCGTGGGGTAGCGGATGAACTGAATCCAGGTGCGCTTGAGTTCGGCTTGCAGCAGGTCAATTATGGGCATGGGGAAGACTCCGGGTGGTCTTTGACCAGTTTGAGAAATACCTGGGTGAGGTCGGCGCGATCGCGCTGCACCGACACCAGCGGCACCGGGTTCAGCGCCCCCAGCAGCCCGTAGAGATTTTCGGGGGTGCCCGCGTAGGTAAGCTGCGTGCCCTGCACCGTCGCCCCCAGCTGGGTCACGGTGTGGATCTGCTGGGGAGACAGCTCGCCTTCTACCTCCAGGTGATAGGTAGAGCTAGAAAATTCTCGCAGCAAGGCCTCGGTCGACTGCTCAGCAATGATCCGCCCCCGGCGAATGATGGCGACCCGGTCAGAGAGTTCTTCGGCCACATCGAGCTGGTGGGTGGTCAGCAGAATGGCGCGACCCTCCTGGGCGATCTGGCGCACCAGGGATTTGACCATTTCGCCCGCCTCTACGTCTAGCCCCAGGGTGGGTTCATCCAGCAGCAGCAGCTTGGGGTTGTGGATTAGGGCAACGGCGATCGCCACCTTTTGCTGCATGCCTCGGGAGAGCTTTTGCACCGGGGTATTACGCTTTTCTTCTAGCCCAAAGCGGGCCAGCAGCTCCAGCCCTCGGCGATGGGCCACCTTCCGAGGCACCTGCCGCAGAACGCCGAAATATTCTAGATTTTCTGCCGGGGTCAGACGCCAGTACAAATTGCGGTTGCCCTCTAACACGGCCCCAATGTGGCGCAGGGCGCGGGGCTGGCGGTGGGGGTCTTCTCCCACCACGCTGACCTGCCCCTGGCTAGGACGCACTAGGCCCGCAATCATTTTGATGGTGGTGGTTTTGCCGGCCCCATTGGGGCCTAAAAAGGCCAGCACCTCCCCCTGGTGCAGGGTTAAAGAAACCTGTTTCACCGCTTCAAACCGCTGTTTGCCTCGCCCATACACCTTGGAGAGGTCGCGGGTGTCGAGCACGATGACGCCTGGGAAAGAGCCTGATGAAGAATGTTCAGTCCAATCATCGGTTGGACGATGGGCAAGTTGCACGAAAGGATCAAGCTCCTAGCGACAGGTAAGGTGTTTACTTATCTTAATGTCTTTGCCGATGGGGCGGCGGGTTCCTGGTGCAAATGATTCAGCGTGGGCTGGGAATAAATCGCTGGCGGTAAAGTCGGTTAGGCACTGTTTACCCTCACCCATCACTCTTTTTCATCCAACTCTTCCCCATCACATACCCCCGATTCCCAAAAGGCCAAACCGTAGGGGGAAATTGCATTCGCCCAGAGGTGTCGGGGGCATCCAAGCAGGATTTAGTATCAGATGTATCGGCCCAATCAACCCACAAGCCAGTACACAGCAATAGTGATGTACTATCCCCTAGCTGTTCAACTGAGTGGCCAATCTATTTAACTAGCCTTTGAAAACAGGGCGGATGATGGGGCTCGAACCCACGAATGGTGGAATCACAA
>DAIPYU010000250.1:0-2357 GCA_036782635.1 Nodosilinea sp. CTOTU7353 | reverse complement strand
GAGCAGGGCATCGACGGTTGCTTCGTAGGAGGTAGTGGTGAGGTTGAGCAGCACCCGCTCTTGGGAGAGCAGATTGCCAAAGGTTAACGGCTGAGCTGCGCCAAAGTACTGGGCGTCTTTTTCGGAGGGGTAGAGCACCAAAAAGCTGAGCTGTGAGTCGGCCAGCAGCTGGGGCAGTCGCTCTAGGGCGCGATCGTAGGCGACGGTGCCTTCGCGGGCGCTCATCAGCACGATCAAGTCTTGATCCTTGGCGGCATCTTTTAGGGTGGCGCGGGCCTCATCCCAGGTCGGCACCTCTATTAAGCCGGTGGTCACCTCAATGGCCACATCTTCGAAGTGCTGGCGGTAGGGCTCAGCCCCGTCGCTGACCACCAGCATTTGCAGCGAGGCCCCCAGTTGGTAAGCCAGGTGCTTGAGCGATCGCACCCCTTCATAAAACCCAGGGTTATGGTCAATCACCGGGGGCAGCACCACCAGCAGCCGCTGAAAGGTACTGACTGGGTGGTTGACCTTGCACACCCACACCTGCTGGGGAGCCTGCTCTAGCATTTGGTCAATCACCGAGCCAAAGATCCGCTGCCGGGCCGAGCGGGTGCCGTTCCAGCCGATCACAATGTCGCTAATTCGGCGCTCCATGGCGGCTTCGACCACCCCCGAGGCCAGGTTGCGGGCCACCCGCGTCACCGGGTTTACGGGCAGGTCTAGCTCCACAGCGTGCACCACGGCGTGGGCCAGCAGGCGCTCGGCGGCGGCGACGCTGCTCTCGGTATCTTCCGCTTCGGTTTCCTCGGCGATCACCGCTCGGGCCAAATACGCGCCGATAAACACCACCGCCAGCACAAACACAAACTCGCTCTTGCCGCCGTCTTCCACATTGCGAAAGAACCAGCGGGCCAGGGGCGGCAAGAGGTAAACCACCGCCGTCACGTAGATCACCATGGCCAGGGCTAGAGATACCCAAAACATGGTGGTCAGCTCGCCTTCAAAGGCGCGGGCTACCACCACCAGCACCAGCAGCGCCACGGTGTCAGTGAGAATGGTGCCGCCCACGGTGGTGACTACCGCATCGTTTTTCATAATGCCCAGGCGGCTAATGATCGGGTAAGGCACTAGGGTATGGGAGGCAAACATGCTGGCAATCAAAATTGCCGCTATCCAGTCAAAACCCAGCAGGTAGTGGAAGATTAACGTGCCCGC
Source organism: Nodosilinea sp. CTOTU7353 (assembly GCA_036782635.1). Lineage (GTDB taxonomy): Bacteria > Cyanobacteriota > Cyanobacteriia > Phormidesmidales > Phormidesmidaceae > Nodosilinea. The sequence continues at coordinate 1,160 of DAIPYU010000250.1, read as the reverse complement.
TACCTGGGGAATAGTGAAGGTGATAACGCCAAAGACAAAGCTGCGATCGCGGTTTTTGCGAAACTGAGACATATTGATCTCAAGCCCCGACAAAAACATGATGTAGAGCAGCCCTACGTTGCCCAATAGCTCAATCGCCTGGCCCCGCTCTAGGACATTGAGTACACTCGTGCCCAGCACCACCCCAGCTACAATCGGGCCAATTAGGCCCGGCAGCTTAAACCGCTCAAACAGGAGCGGGGCGACCAAAATGACCACCATACAAATGCCAAAGATCAAAATTGGATCTTCCACCGGCAGGGGCAATCCTAGAATCGATTCCATAAATTTTCTCCAGAGTTCGAGGTCGATAAAACCGTGCCGCTGCGTTAACAACCCAGGACATTGACAAGTTTTGAACGTTCAAAAGAACGCTGATTTGCAGCCTCATCTCAACGCCGACAGTGTTAGCTAACGGGCTAGGGCTGAGATGTACTTTCTGAACTTAGATCCGGATTTATTTAGTTGGCAGAAAACTCAGCTTCTGAGCTGTTATCGTTGGGCACCACTATGGTGCGACAGAGGGCATAGTTCACTACATACTGACTGACACTGCCCAAAATCAGTTTTTTAAGCCCCTCTTTGCCGCTGTTGCCCACTACAATTACATCCGCATTCCAGTCTTTGGCTAATCGGCAAATAAATATGCCAGGATCAGCCGTCTCACAGACAAAATCAGCTTCAATATCTTGCGCAAGAGCCTCAGTGCGTCTCACTGCCCAACGCTATTTCTAAGCGCGTAAGCATAGGTTTGAGCGTAGAGAGGCCATCGCAGAATGGCGATTGATTGGAACTCGCCCCCCGCCTGCGATGAGTCGGGGCGCTAGAACGTGACCTGAGCTGCATGAGAGCCTCCTAGAGTTTGGTCATGGACAGCGAACAAGCCGTGATAACACGACTTAGGGCACTGAAGCAGCCAAACATTGAAAAAATGCTGACGACTCAGTCTCCCCTCAATGCCGACGAGGTTAGCTGACGGGCTAGGACTGAGAGATGTCCTTCTCCGATTACCCTCATTTGGGTATTTAGAACTCGGAGATTAGCCCCTTTACTGGTTTGGTCATCCGTTTCCTGACCTCTTTGAGTCCGTCTTGAGTACCTTTACAGAGTTACCTATAGAC
>DAIPYU010000249.1:0-2557 GCA_036782635.1 Nodosilinea sp. CTOTU7353 | reverse complement strand
GGAGTGGACATTGACGACGGCCCGCTGCATGCCGCTGCCGCCAATGTAGCTGTGGTTGGCATCTTGGTAGAGAAAGCTGCCGCTGTCGACCACCCCCGACAGATGCACCATAAACTGCACCAAGTGCGGATTTTCTCTTCCACGAAAAGTCAAACCCTGGGGGTAGGTTTCGTGAAAGATCGCCAGATCTAGCCCTGGGCACAGTTCCATTTCGCGTTGATAGCCCTGCCCCAGCTGCGGAGGCACCGTGCGAATGGTCTCTAGGCGATCAATCGAGGTCGCAGGGGGGCAGTGCTGCTCGGCCTCAGCCCAAATCGTATCGACATCGCAGACTGTAAGGTCAAGACTCATAGCAAAGACCGAATATCGCAGCTACTTATTAAGAATTGATGTCAATAGTCGCGTTTGAATGCCGAAAAGTCAAGCCCATAGTGCTTCACAACGATCAATCACCCTAAATCAGGTCACCGTCAGCAGCCCCTAGCCGCGCCGCACACTGCTGATTGGAATGCAGAGGGGCGTACCTACCACCGGGTCCGGAATAATGCGGCTTTTGAGTTCAAAGACCTCCTGCACCATGGCTTCCGTCATCACCGCCTGAGGGTTGCCCTGGCTGTAGACAGCTCCCGATCGCAGTGCAATCAAATGATCGGCGTAGCGACAAGCCTGGTTCAGGTCGTGCAGCACCATAATGATGGTCTTACCCTGCTGGGTATTGAGATTGTGGAGTAAATCTAAAACCTCGATTTGATGGGCCAGGTCGAGGTAGGTGGTGGGTTCATCCAGCAGCAGCGTCTCCGTATCCTGAGCCAGGGCCATGGCGATCCAGGCGCGCTGGCGCTGGCCGCCGGAGAGGGTGTCGAGGGGGCGGTTGGCAAACTCATGCAGGTGGGTGGTGGCGATCGCATCTTCTACCTTCAGCTCATCGTCCTTTGACCACTGCTGCAACCAGGTTTGGTGCGGGTAGCGCCCCTGGGCCACCAGTTCCCGCACCGTTAATCCTTCGGGAGCGCTGGGGCTTTGGGGCAAAATGCCCAGGCGCTTGGCCAGGCCTTTGGTGGGCAGGTGGGCGATCGCATCGCCATCCAAATACACCGTGCCCCCCTGGGGCTTGAGCAACCGCGCCATGCCCCGCAGCAGGGTGGATTTACCGCAGCCGTTTGGCCCCACCAGGGTTGTAATTTTCCCTTGGGGAATGGCGAGATCGAGTCCCTGGATGATCACGTTGCCGTCGTAGGCGAGGGTGAGCTTGCGAGTGGTGAGGGCGATTTGGGTAACGGTGTTGGTGAGCATGGGGGAAGGGTGGATGGGTGGATGGGTTCGGCATCCCCTCCTGGGAGGGGCAGGGGTGGGTTATCCGGGTTTTGGGTTGCGGTTCTGCCTTGCATCTGACACCTAACACCTGAGACCCGACACCCCCTCTGTTACTGGTTACGATCGCGGTACAGCAGCCACAGAAAGTACGGTGCGCCAATCACCGCTGTAATCACGCCGCAGGGCAGTTCGATGGGGGCGAAGGCGAGGCGACCGACGATGTCAGCGAGTTCGACGATGCAGGCTCCGGTGAGGGCGGCGGCAGGGAGCAAGCCCGCGTGGGAGGGGCCGACTAATTGCCGAGCCAGGTGGGGGGCCATGAGGCCGACGAACCCGATGGTGCCGGCGGTGGCGACGGAGGCACCGGCCAGAGCTACGGTGCAGAGCAGCAGCAGGCTGCGCGTGTATTCCACCCGACTGCCGAGGCCTTGGGCAAGGTTATCGCCCAGGTTTAGGGTGTCTAAATCTCGGGCTAGCACCAGGGTTAAAGGCAGAAAAATCACCAGCCAGGGCAGCAGCGGCCACAGGTGCTCCCAACTGCGGCCATAGACGCTGCCGGTGAGCCACACCAGGGCCTGGCTGACGTCGTAGATATTGCCGAAGGTGATCATCAGGGTGGTGAAAGCCCCGGTCAGCGAGGTGAGGCCAATGCCGACCAAGATCAGGCGCATGGGCGAACTGCCGCCGTTCCAGGCCAGCAGGTAGATGGCGATCGCCGCCCCCAGCCCGCCCAAAAATGCGGCGATCGGCAACCATCCCACCGCCACCTGCGGGAACAGCACAATCAGCGCCACCGCCACCAGACTCGCCCCTGCATTGATGCCGATAATTTCGGGAGCCGCCAGCGGGTTGCGGGTCAGCCCCTGCAAAATTGTCCCCGCCGTCGCCAGCCCCATGCCCACTAGCAGCGCCACCAGGGCGCGGGGCAGCCGCAGCGTATTCACCACAAAGGCATAGTCAGGGTTAGCCGGAAAGCCCAGAATGGTCTTCACCACCTCCAGCGGCGGCACCGGGTATTCCCCCTGGCTGACGTTGAAGATGAGGGAAAGTAGGGCGATCGCCGTCAGCACCCCCAGCACCACAGGCACCCGCCGATCAACCCGAAAGGAAGCCGGGAATTGGCGGGGGCGGATGGAGAGCCAGGGTTTTGTGGTCATGGGAGGGGCGGGTATCGGGTATCGGGTTTCGGGTTTCGGCATCCCCTCCTGGGAGGGGCAGGGGTGGGTTATTCGGGTTTTGGGTA
>DAIPYU010000248.1:0-2642 GCA_036782635.1 Nodosilinea sp. CTOTU7353 | reverse complement strand
TAGATGCCTGGGCTGGGCCTTGACTGGGCTTTAACTGGCTCAACCGCAGCAGGCCTCAATTTGCCGACAATGCCTATACTTGGGCATTGCCCAACGGCCGGCCCCAGAGCGAAACTGCACTCTTCTCAGAGTATCTGAGCCAGCGTTAACTGGCTAGACGTTTCCGCCAGATGACGGGCAAGTAATAATTGCCCCAGAGCATCCCCCCCAGAGCATTGCCCTTAAGACCTATTCTCAAGCATCGCCCTCAAGACGCGTACCGACCCATGCCGCAACCCATCTTTGCTCTGCTGCGCCGCCGTTGGTTTTGGCTCACCCTGCTGCTGACCGTATGGCTGCTGTGCAGCGGCCAGGCCTTGGCCGGCCCGATCACTGATCGCCTGGTGGTTTTCCCAAACTGGGGCAGCAAACCCGCGCTGCCCGCCGCCCAGGGCGATCTGGGCTACCCCGACTGGCTGCGGGGCGACTGGCTGCTCACCAGCACCCTGGTAGACCTGGTCGCCCCCCTGGCCCCCGATCTGGTCAGCCCTGGTTTTGAGGGCAACCGTGACCAACTGGACGTAGCGGTGAGCTGCCCGGTGCGGTTTGTGGGGGCGCAGCGGCGATTGCAGCACCTGATTCCGACCGTCAGCGGGCCGCCCCAAACCGTAGCCGATCGCGCCTTTAACGGGCTGAGCCTGGCCCGCGCCTACCTGGGCGAGGCTACAGTAAAAGCCGTCAAGGTCGACCCCCAAAACCCCAACCGCCAGGTGACATTCCTCAGCGGCGGTCGCCAGCTAGAGTCGACCGTCACCGCCCGCGCCGTTGAGACCACCGACCCAGGCCAGTTCATCACCCTAGAGCGTTTTCAGCAGGTGTTTCGGGGCGGGGCGATCCCTTACTTCAATGAGGTTGAGACCACCACCGCCTATCGGCAAGCGGGCGATCGCACCCTCGCGCCCCGCGTCACCGCCGACCAGGTGACGGCGGTGTACCTGTCGCCCCAGGACCCCAATTTTCTCAAGGCGACGGATCAGCCCGTGGCCCTCTATCGCTATCGGCTAGAGCTGACGGCCGGGGAGCCGGTAAGTAGGTAGTTGTCATTAAATGTAGCGATTATCTTCTTTGTCAAGCTCATCCTGCTATGAGGATGGCCTGGGCTGGATGGCATCGGAAACTCAGTCAGGGCAGGGCTCCTGGCAGAATCAGAGTGAGGCTGTGGCGTTCTCTAGGTGGTCGGTAGCGAACAAGCTGGAGCCTGCCAGAGGGTGTCATGTTCCACCATGGCATTGAGAATCGTGACGATTTTGTGCATGCAGGCCACGAGAGCAACCTTTTTGGGTTTACCTCGATGCAGCAATTGTTGGTAATACTCCCGAATGACTGGGTTGTGACGCGTGGCGACTAACGCCGCCATATAAAGGCCCGTGCGGACGGTGGCTCGACCACCGCTAATCGTCCGTTTGCCCCGCATCTGGCCGCTGTCGCGATTGAAGGATGCCAGGCCGCACAAGCTGGCCAGACGCTTAGCTGAGATCTGGCCCAGTTCAGGGAGTGAGGCCAATAGAATCCCCGTCGTCACCGCTGCGATCCCCGGAACACTGGTGAGGATCTCACGGGTGCGCTGCCACTGATCGCTCTGGGCAATGAGCGGCTCGATCTGGGCGTCAAGGTCTTGGACCTGTTGCTTGAGCCAGTCAATATGCTGCTCAATACTGTCTCCCGTCACGGGTCGAGCGGAGCGTTTCCGAGCTTTTTCGGCACTCATCATCTCGACGAGTTGCTGCCGCCGCGTAACTAGGGCTTGAAGGGTTTGACTCGCCTCACTCGCCATAGCCCGGACCTCGGGACGAATGGCATCGGCGAAGTGGGCCAACACCTCAGCATCGATCTTGTCCGTTTTGGCCAGACGCCCGGTGGCACGGGCAAAATCGCACACTTGACGCGGATTCACCACGACGGTCGGCCAGTCGTCAGCCATCAACGTTCGTGCGGCCAGCGCTTGATACCCCCCGGTCGCTTCCAGCACAATCAGGCTTATCGTGGCGCGATACGCCGCTAACGTCTGGAATAACTCTACTAAACCAGATTCACTGTTGGCCACTTGAAGGCTTAATCCAAGCGGTCGGACGTACACATCCAAGGTGCGCTTGGACAAGTCAATGCCGACCCATTGATGCTCTTGTGATACGGCTTCAGTCATCATTGTATCCACCTATGTAGGAGGTTAATCTGACCTTACTCGTCCTTGCTCGATACGGAGTCTAGGCTCCTGGCGATTTTGCGAGTTAACTTCAGAATGGTGCGGCGACCCATGCTACGTTCGGTTTCTATCAACCCGGGATGGGACGGTCTGCCACACTCCTCTAAAGATACAAGGGTGGGCACTGCCAGCCCCACCTTGACAGGGCTGGCAGTGCCCACCACTGGGGAAACGCTTTTCAGAAGTTGCCTTAACGCCGAAATCCTCTGAAGAGGATTGGCAGCCAAGTTCCCCAGTCTGCCTGGGACTTGATTTATTGGCTAGTTCCTTAGAGTACTCCATGAAAATAACTATCCATTTGCTGTGACCCTCCGCCCTCACCCCTGCCCCCTCCCTAAGGGAGAGGAGTTCTGAATCCGGCTCCCCTTCTCCCCTAGGGAGAAGGGGTTGGGGGATGAGG
>DAIPYU010000247.1:0-2838 GCA_036782635.1 Nodosilinea sp. CTOTU7353 | reverse complement strand
AAATATTGAGGTTCAGCTATTTCTACACTGCTCAATCAGCAAGCCAACGACTTGCTCCTTACTAACAGTCGGAAACCCCGCCAAAAAATCGTCAACCGACTCTCCCGCCTTGAGGTAGTCTAACAGCGTCTCCACAGGAACACGGGTACCCGCAAACACCAGCGCACCACCTATCACCTCAGACGACATACTGACAATCGACGAATCTCTAAGCATTGGAGCAGGCTACCTATGCTGACCTCGGAGAAATTGGGGCAATTTGAGGCGTCGATTGCCTGTTACGATGCTGCTCTGGAAATAAAACCTGATTATCACGAAGCGTTTTACAACAAAGCCTGCTGCTACGGTCTCCAGGGCTATGCCGACAACGCCATTCAAGCTTGGCAAGCCGCCATTGCCTTAGACTCCAAATATCGCAATATGGCCAAAACCGACGCCGATTTCGACCCCATTCGCACCGACGAGCGGTTCCAGGCGTTGTTGGCGGGGGAGTAAGCGTCAGTACACCTTGCTGATCGCAGCAGCGTAACTATCCAGCCTTGCCAAATCGCTGCCACTGGGTGGGGGGCGGCATGAGAAACTCGTAGGCCCCGGCGGCCTGCCCTGGGGCAGCGGTGAGCACAATGTCGAACGACACCGACAGGCGTAGCTCATCGGTGTGGTTGGGCGTTACCCCGTGGCGCTGCTTGGCCGGAAAGACGATCAGCCGCCCCTCCGTGGGCAAGTAGAGCGCCTGGTCTTGGTTTAGATAGTTCCAGGTCGAGATAATGTCGGTATTCTCGCTGCCCAGGCCGGGGCTGACCTCGTTGGGGCGGGCGTCGTCTAAAAAGGTGAGGCAGCCCGCCGCATCGGTGCCCGAGTCGGGCACAGCGACGTAGTACACGGCGCTGACGTGGGCGGTGTTGTGGCAGTGGGCACCCACCTCCTGCTGGGGGCGCGACACCACCGGCCAGGCCCGCTGAATGTAGAGATCGACCTGGTTGAGGTCGAGGCCAAGCTCTTTTAAGTAGAGCACCACATGGGTTTCGACCTGGCTCACCACCCAGCTAAAGCGGGGGTCGGTGTGGACTTTTTCGACCCCGTGCAGGTCGCCCGTCCAGGCCATTTCGGGAAAATTGCGGGGTTCGCTGCCGCTGGCTTCCAGGTCGAGAATGGCCTCGGCTAGGGCTGGGTTGTGCTGGGCGGCGTCGGGCAGATCGGCGTAGTAAACCGCGAGGGGAAACCAGGTGTCAACGGTCATAGAGAGAGGATTTTGGCGCGGTTGGGAGGTAGGTCATACTGCTAAACATTGATACAGTTTGATTGATCAGCATGCAAGTTAGCCCAGCTTAGCAGGGTAAAGGATGCCCCCGATGGAGTGGATTACAACTCGACCCATTGCCCACCGGGGCCTACATCACCATGCGGCGGCCCCAGAAAATTCGCTGGCGGCGTTTGAGGCGGCGATCGCCGCCGACCACCCCATCGAGCTAGACGTGCAGCTCCTCGCCGATGGCCACCTGGTGGTATTTCACGATCGCGACCTAAAGCGGCTGACGGGTAAAAAAGCCCGCATTGCCGACCAGACCCTCGCTACCCTCAAGCGCTATCGCCTTCGCAACACCGAACAGATCATTCCTTCCCTGGCCGAGGTGTTGGCCTGCGTCGATGGCCGAGTGCCCCTGCTGATTGAAATCAAAAACGAGAAAAAAGTTGGCCCCCCCGAGCAGGCCCTGGTGAAAACCCTGGAAGGTTACCGGGGCGAGTTTGCGGTGCAGTCGTTCAACCCGCGATCGCTCCACTGGCTGCGGCAGTCTGCGCCCCACATCACTCGGGGGCAGCTGGCCCGGCGGCCGCAAAAATTTCTGCGCAGCAACCTGCTGCTCACCTGTCTCAGCGCGCCCCACTTTATTGCCTACAACGTCAAGGCATTGCCCAACCTGCCCACCACCCTGGCCCGCAGCTACTTTAACCGGCCCCTGCTGGCCTGGACGGTGCGCAGCCAGGCCGAGCGCGAGAAAGCCCATCAACATGCCGACAACTATATCTTTGACCCGTTTTAGATTGTTTTAGCCGCCGTGGCTCAGCAAACTCTCAGGCGCTCATCAGCAAAATCGCCCCTCAGATTGGCTACAGTAGCGTTCACGATCTCCTAGCTTGCTCTATTACCGCTAGGGCTATGCCGCTATGCCTTTGCCCCGGATTTCGATTATTATCCCTACCCTCAACGAGGCCACCAACCTGCCGCAGACCTTGGCAACCCTGCCAGCGGCGACCGAGACGGAGGTGATTGTGGTCGATGGCGGCAGTGTCGATCAGACCCCAGCGGTGGCCAACGCTCTGGGGGTGCGGGTGGTGGGGTCTGCGCCGGGGCGATCGCGCCAGCTCAACCGGGGGGCCGCTGCGGCCACAGGCTCGATTCTCTTATTCCTCCATGCCGATACTCGTTTGCCCCAGGGGTTTGACCAGGCTATTCGCCACACTCTCGCTCAGCCGGGGGTGGTGGCCGGGGCCTTTCGCCTCGCTATCAATGGCACTGATCGGGGGCTGCGCTGGGTGGAGTGGGGGGTGAATGTGCGATCGCGCCTGCTCCAAATGCCCTACGGTGACCAGGCTATTTTTCTGAGGGCCGAGGTCTTTGACAAAATGGGCGGCTTCCCCGACCTGCCAATGATGGAAGACTTTGAGCTGGTGCGGCGGTTGCGAAAGCTGGGGCGAGTGGCGATCGCCCCCAGTGCGGTAGTGACGAGCGATCGGCGCTGGCGTACCCTCGGCATCCTCCGCACCACCCTGGCAAATCAGGCCATGATCGCTGGCTACTTTCTCGGCATCGATCCCCACAAACTTGCCCGCTGGTAC
>DAIPYU010000246.1:0-2871 GCA_036782635.1 Nodosilinea sp. CTOTU7353 | reverse complement strand
ACCTATGGCAAGCGGCTACCGACGAGCTAACGCCCATTGAGCTGATTGTCACCGAGTCTTTAACCGAGCCGCTGCCCGACGAGCCCGAGGTCTTGCCCGATCCCACCCAGCCCGCCGAACTCAGCACCCAAACTAACGATCCGGCGGCGGCGATCGCCAGCGCCCCGCCTCGCGCAGCAGTGGTAGCCACGCCTACCCCTGTGACGCCTCCGGTAGAACCATTTGCTCCAGACAGTCCAGAACCTGTGGAGGACACCCAGGCCGAATCAGCCCTGGAAGAACCACAGTCTGAAATTGAGGAAGAGCCTACCCCCAGCGAAGCCGAGGTGGCTGAAGAACTGCCAGACGGTGTTGAACCGGAAGCCGTAGCCGCCGAATCTCAGGCCGAGCGGCTGCGCGACCTGCTGCAGCGCCTGCGCGACTCCCAGGCAGACTCTGGTACCAGCACCGCTGCCGCGCCCACCGAGTCAGCCACCGCAGGCACAGGCACCGTCCCCAATGCGCCTGCGGGTGACAGCCCTGGGGTGGCAGCGGCTCCGTCTACCACCCAGGGCAGCGGCCAGGGTCAGGGTTCGCGCACCGTGGCCTGCCAAAACTGCGTGCGCCCAAACTATCCCCAGAGCGCCCTAGACGCCGGGGCCGAGGGCCAACCCATGGTGAGCGTTGATATCAACCCCGACGGCAGCGTTCGCAGTGTGACTCTGACCCGATCCAGTGGCAATACAGCGATCGACCAAGCCGTTATTCAGGCCGCCAGAAATTCTCGATTTCAACCGGTTGCGGGCGGGGCCAGCGTTCCCATCGAGTACGACCTCACGATTGAAGGGTCGCGCCGCAACCGCGACGCCCGCCGCCGGGGCGAACGTCAGGCCGTGGAAATACCCACCCCGCCCCCTACCGCCGTCGAGGCAGCGGAAACGCCCCCCGCAGAGGGCTCTAGCCCAGCAACCTCCACTTCACCGACGGAGGCAGCCGCTCCCGCAGCGACGTCATCCCCCGCCCCCGGTACCGAGTCTGCTGTATCAGAACCGGCCCCACCGGAACCTGCCGCCTCAGAAGCATCTCCGGTTCCGGTCCCAACGCCCGCTTCAGGATCTGCCCCAGCAGATCCCGCTCCCCCTAGCCAGGGCGATGCCGCTGCGCCAGAACCGGCTCCAGCGGCACCCGCTGCCTCGCCTGTCAGCCCGGCCCCAGCGGCTCCTGCCCCCGCCGCTGCGCCCCCGCCGCCTGCTGTAGATATTCCGGTAGCACCACCAGCTCCGGTGGCCTCTGACGAAGAGGGTTGACCTTGAGGGCAAGTGAGAACCCCTCAGCACTCCATGGGTCAATCAAGCCTTCGCCACAATCACCTGCTTGGCCATACGCGCCCCCAGCCCCAAGCGGCTTTCACCCAGCAGCACGACTACCGAACCGCTGAGCCGACGGCTAATGACCTGAAACTCTGTGCCGGGGCAAAACCCTAGATGATGGAGGTGCTGGATCTCTACAGGTTGTCCGCTGAGGCTGACGACCTGTAGAGATCCAGCACCTGAGCCTGGACTAAAGGCATAGCAGATCGATCTAAACAGGGCTGCTCAAGCCAATCCTCACTATTGCCAGCACAGGTCGATAGAGCTTCGTGCTCCAGACGGCCACCATAGAGTGTAAACCGCCAGCGTTCACCCGCTGGGCCGCACAATGAATCAATCTCGGCAAAGGGTTTTTGAGTCATCATCGTCAGGGTCTCACAGTGTTGACTTGGGTGGTTGCAGCATAGCTTGCTGCTCTTTATTGAAATTTATTCTTAACTGGCTCTACAGAAATATCAGCTACAGCGGCTACAAATAAAAAACTGGGGACGAAATCGCCCCCAGACTTTGGCTGTAACGAGAGAACGTTTTGTTCTTCGGAGGAGAGCCAAACTTGTTAGGTGTCAGGGGAAGAGGGGTTTACGGTGCAGGGTAAACGGTGCAAGGCAGAGCCGCAGACCGTAAACCGTGAACCGTGAACCGTATACCCGACACCCAAAACCTTTCCCTACGCCAACACCGTGACCTTTTCCATTTCGCTGGAGTAGTTGCCCTGGCTGGCGGCGCTGTTGCACTTGGCCCGATGCAGCAGGCGCTGCTGGGCTTCGGCGATGCGGCTGCTGTCGCCGCGCCAGTAATTGAGGGCGGGCTGCTGAATGGCGCGGGCATAGGAAAATGTGACGCGCCAGGGGCACTGATCGCCAAACAGCTTGTCCATGGCGTTGAGATGGGCTGCCGACTGTTCGGCCGACTGGCCGCCAGAGAGAAAGGCAATGCCCGCCACCGTCGCAGGCACGTTTTTCAGCAGGCAGGCGATGGTGGCCTCGGCTACCGCTTCCACGCCGCTCTGCTGGGGGCAGTCTTGACCGGCAATCACCATGCTGGGCTTGAGAATCATCTGGTCGAAGGCGACGTTTTGGGTGTAGAGCTGGTTAAACACAGCATGGAGGGTTTCATCGGTCACCTGGGCGCAGCGCTCTAGGGTGTGGTCGCCGTCGATCAGCACCTCGGGCTCGACGATGGGCACCAGGCCGCCCTCTTGACAGAGGGTGGCGTAGCGGGCCAGGGCATGGGCGTTGGCCTCAATGCAGGCGCGGCTGGGGATGCGATCGCCGATGGTGATCACTGCTCGCCACTTGGCAAAGCGCGCGCCCAGTTGGTAGTACTCGGCGATGCGATCGCGCAGGCCATCTAGCCCCTCGGTCACTTTTTCGCCGGGGTGCCCGGCCAACTCTTTGGCCCCGGCATCGACCTTAATGCCCGGAATCATGCCCGCGTCGGCAATGACCTGCAAAAAGGGCACCCCCGCCTGGGTCGACTGCCGCAGGGTTTCGTCGTAGAGAATGGGGCCGCTGATGTAGTT
>DAIPYU010000245.1:0-2988 GCA_036782635.1 Nodosilinea sp. CTOTU7353 | reverse complement strand
AGACCTGCCGTGAACCGTAAACCGCATCCCCCCATCCCGATCAGCTGGAGCGAGTGTTAGTTCTGCGGGTTGAGTCGGTTGGCAATTAGGGCGACGATAAACATCGGCAGCGACACGCCAATACAGATCAGCCACTGGTTAATACTCAGGGGTGCGGTGGCAAATAGGAAGTTCATCAGGCCCACCTGGCTGAAGAGAATTTGGAAGACAATTGCGACTACAATGCCATAGCCAATCGCCGACGCATCGCCCAGGGGGACATCTAGTCCCTTGATTTTGGCGGCTACTGAAGCCCAAAACTGACTGATGCTGAGCAGGTAGATGATCCGCCCGGCCACCAGTGCCTGAATCGCCATGGTGCGGGCCAGAGCCAGAATGTACTCACTGGCGTCATTGTCGCCTAGATCAGCCGGAATCCAGCCTAGGTTGGCCCCATTTTGCCGTACCCACTCGAACATACCGAAGATCAAAACCCAGTTGAACACCGAGATCAGGGCGATGCGCTTGAGCAGATCCTTAGACAGCAGCGGCTCGTTGGGGAGGCGGGGAGGGCGATTCATTAAGTTGTGCGACTTGGGCTCAAAGGCCAGGGGCACGGTCATGGCGATGGAGTTGACCATATTGAGCCAGAGCACTTGCAGCGACAGAATCGGCAGCACGTCGCCGCGCCCGATCAGTACGCTGAGCAGAATGGTCATCGATTCACCGCCGTTGACCGGCAGAATGAAGGCGATCGCCTTCATTAAATTTCTAAATACATTGCGCCCCTCTTCTACCGCCGCCTCGATGGAGGCAAAGTTGTCGTCGGTGAGAATCATGTCGGCGGCTTCTTTGGCCACCTCGGTGCCGGCTTTACCCATGGCGATGCCGATGTCGGCCTGTTTGAGGGCGGGGGCGTCGTTGACGCCGTCGCCGGTCATGGCGACAATGTGGCCCTTTGATTGCAGCGCCTCTACCAAGCGCAGCTTTTGCTCGGGGGCCACGCGGGCAAACACCGAGCCGTTTTGGACTTCGTTGGTGAGCTGGGTTTGGTCTAGTTTGGCCAACTCTTGCCCCGTAAAGGCAATCACTGTTTCGGTGGTGCTGAGGCCCATGCGTTCGGCGATCGCCGCCGCCGTCACCTTGTGGTCGCCAGTGATCATTTTCACTTCAATGCCAGCGGTTTGGCAGGCCTCTACTGCTTTGATAGCTTCGCTCCGGGGCGGGTCGATCATGCCCTGTAGACCCAGGAAAACCATCCCTGTTTTGAGGTCATCGTGTTCGAGTTGGTGACCGTGAAAGGCCTTGGCCACAAAGCACAGCACCCGCAGCCCCCGAGAGGCCATGCGCTCAGCCTGCAAAAAAATCTGATCGGGCTCGATTGGATCAGTTTGTCCAGCGGCGTTGAGAACGCGATCACAGCAGGCCACCAGCGACTCCACCGAGCCCTTCGCCAGCAGCCACTGGCCGGCGGTATCCTGCTGGTGCAGGGTGGCCATGTACTGAAACTCAGACTCAAAGGGGATGCTGTCAATGCGCGGGTAGCTGTGGTTGAGCTCTGTGCGGTCAAACTTAGCCTTGCGGGCAGACACCAGCAGTGCCCCCTCAGTGGGATCGCCCACCACGCTCCAGTGGTGGTCTGTATGCTCTAGCTCTGAGTCATTGCAGAGCATGCCTACGATCAAGCACTGCCGCAGGGGCGCAGGCATGTCGTCGAAGGGCAACGGGTTATCTTCGCCATCGCGCAGTTCACCGTTGGGGGTGTAGCCCTCGCCGGTGAAGGAGTAGTGGCGATCTCCGGCATAGATGCTCTGCACCGTCATCTGGTTTTCGGTCAGGGTGCCAGTTTTGTCAGAGCAGATCACCGTAGCGCTGCCTAGGGTTTCGACGGCGGGTAACTTACGCACAATGGCATTGCGCTGGGCCATGCGCGACACCCCAATCGCCAACGTAATGGTGACCACGGCGGGTAGCCCTTCAGGAATGGCGCTCACCGCCAGGGCCACAGCCGCCTCAAACATTTGCAGGGGTGAGTTGCCCCAGCCCAGGCCCACCGCAAAGGTCAGGGCCGCTAGGCCCAAAATAACGTAGAGCAGAGTCTTACTGAAGCGGTCAAACTTGCGGGTGAGAGGCGTTACCAGGTTAGTGCTGGCCTCCATTAGTTCTGAGATCCGTCCGGTTTCGGTGTTGAGACCGGTTTCGACCACAATGCCTTCGCCCTGACCAAAGGTGACAAAGCTGCCTGCATAGGCCATATTGTGGCGATCTGCCAGGGGCGTATCGACCGCCAAAGACTCTAGCTGAGGTTTCTTTTCGACCGCGACCGATTCGCCCGTCAGAGCCGACTCATTGATCTGCAAAGTGCGGCCCCGCATCAGGCGCAAGTCGGCGGGTACTTTGTCACCGGAGGTGAGCAGCACGATGTCGCCGGGCACCAGATCCCGCGATGACACCTGCATCTGCTGGCCGTCGCGGCGCACCATGGCTTCGGTTTCGACCGCCGAAGCTAGAGCTGCGATCGCACTTTCAGCCTTTGACTCTTGCACAAAGCCGATGATGGCGTTGATCACCGTCACGCCCCAGATCACCCCGGCATTGACCCAGGAACCCAGCAATGCCTTAATCAGCCCCGCAATCAACAAAATATAGAGTAACGGCTGATTAAACTGGAGCAAAAACAGCACGATGGGGTGTTTTCCCTTTTTGGCCTTGAGTTGATTGGGGCCATAGCGCCTGAGCCGGTCTTGCACCTCCTCGCTCGACAGCCCCGCCTTGGGGTTAACCCCAAGCTGCTGCATAATTTGGCGGCTTTTTACCTGGTGCCAGATCAAGCTAGGGTCGTTTTGGGGCTTAGGTGCCGAGAGCTGTTGGGTCACAGCTTGAGTCCTCCATCTGTGTACTACCGTGGCGCTGGGCTCGACGCGCCGAAGTCTACCAACTGAAATCTGCTGACTGAAATCTGCCGACTGAAATCTGCCGACTGAAATCTGCCGACTGAAATCTGCCGAC
>DAIPYU010000244.1:0-3052 GCA_036782635.1 Nodosilinea sp. CTOTU7353 | reverse complement strand
TATTTGGCGGCGTTGGTGATTAGGTTTTGAATCAGCTGCCCCAGCAGGTCGCGATCGCCCCTGACCACCAGCCCCGGTTCTATGTCAGCGGTCACTGCCAGGTTGGGGGCCAGCAGGGCCAAGTCTTCGACCTGGTCTTGCACCAGGGTGCTAAAGTCTATCGACTGCCGCTGAATGCTCATCTGCCCGGCATCGGCCAGCGACAGCAGCAGCAGCTTGCGCACAATGGCGCTCAGCTGACTCACCTGGTCGAGCAGATGGCTGAGGGTTTGCTGGGCGGCGGAGCCAGGCTCGACCTGGTAAATCGCCCACTCTAGCTCGCCCTGAAGAATGGTGAGGGGAGTCTTGAGCTCGTGGGCTGCGTCGCCGCTGAAGCGAGAGGCCTGGTTAAAGCTGCACTCTAGGCGCTCTAGCATGGCGTTGAAGGCCTTGATCAATGGCTCAAACTCGGGGTCAGCAACCGGGGGTACCCGCTGGTTTAGCCCCTCGGCGGTGACCTGGTTAATGCTCTGGCTGAGCAGGCGCACGGGCCGCAGCGTCTGCCCCGCCAACCCCCAGGTGCCGCCCCCGATGGCCAACAGCAAACCGGGAATGGTGAGCAGGTAGATGCGCCGCAGGGTCGCCATTTCCTGCTGGAGGGCATTGAGGTTGGCGGCGATCGCCAGTTGACCGAAGGGCATAGCCCGCACCGCTACCCGCCAGTCCTCGCCGGCCGCCGACACCGTCGCCAGACGGCGTGAGCCAGGCCGCCCCCAACCCTGGGGCTGGGGCAGCTGGGCGAGGGTAATCGGCCACTGGGGCGATTGGTAAACCACCTCCCCAGCCCGGTTGAGCACCAAAAGGCCCACCTCTGAATTGGTAGGCAAACCCAACTCCTTGGCCAGATCAAACTCTGGCGTAAAGTCGAGCTCCAGCCCTGGGCCAAACCTGGGGCTGTTTCCGGAGCTGTTTCCCGGACCCAAATTTTGATCAGAGCTGCGGCCAGATCGGGCCAAGGGGAACACGCGCTTGAGGCCTGCGTCAAGGCGGTCGAGCTTGGCCTGGTAGATCAGCCAGCTCGACAGCAGCGCAAATCCCAGCAGGGCACCCCCAGCCAGGGCCGCCGACCACAAGGCCAGCTTTAACCGCAGAGACAGCTGCTTTTTCTGGCGCCTTTCCTGGCGATCTATCTGGCGGGTCACTCGGTGGCCTCCGCCAGGCGAAACCGACCTCAAGGCTGCCCTCGGCCTGCCTGACACCCTGCCGCGCCCCAACTTGGCTACCGCCGCCACCCATCTGGGCGTTAACGAAACCGACCTGCGAGAGGCCCTGCGCAGCAGCATGAGGCATGGCCGGGGCGATCGCCGGCCCAGGGAATAGTTTGATCAGCTAGTCTTGGCTCTAGTGTAGGGGCTGATAGCAAGTTTCTACCAGCTCCTTTTCTTTAAAGAAAGCTCCCATTAAAAGAGTATTTTTCTGTGCGATCTCCCCGCCCTTGCCATCCTCTATCACCTCAGGGCTGAGTACCGAGTAGTTCTTGGTCAGGGGGTGCCGCCCTTGAGCTCAAACCGAGCCTGACTCTAGCGGGCAATGGTATAAAGGAAGCAGGCTTCCTCAATGTCAAGCTCATTTGGGATAACACCTCTTACCATCGGGCGCGGCTGATGAAAAAGGTGGCTGAAACCTTGGACATCACCCTAGAACCACTGCCGGCTTACAGTCCTGACCTCATACCTGTGGAGGATTTGTAGCGCTGGCTGCGCGAAGACGTCACTTATAGCGGTTCTCATTCGGATGAGGTACAGGTCACTTGTCCAAGTCCATAAACTGCAAGGCTTCTCTCCGCTGGGGTGTACCTCATGCGTTCAGGAACCGCTATATCACACTTTGCTACGACCAGAAAGCTGACCCTATCGCCCAGGTTGGCCGCTTTCCAGCCCGAATCAATGCCAACTCCATCACAATTACAGATCACTCATGAGTTATATCCGACCTGGATCCTGAGGGAGAGAGACTATGAGTTTTATTTATGTCAAGTAATATGAGCTATTTTCAATAGTCTTTCAGCCACCGCATCTTCCACCGGTAATACCGACAACCGATTTCCCCGGCGCACCACCCAAAGATCTTCAGGGGTAAACGCTTCACGTAAATTGTCTAACGTTATGGCAGTCTTAAAGGTTTCAACGTATCCTACCGTCACCGTATACCATCGGGGCTTTTCTAGAGATGATTTGGAATCATAATACCTACTAGCCGAGTCAAACTGGGTCGGATCCGTCACATTAATTCCCACAATTTCCATTAGGCCAACAATGCCCGGTGGCTTTGTATTGGAGTGGTAGAAAAAAGCCTTATCACCCAATGACATACTGCTGAGGAAGTTGCGAGCTTGATAGTTGCGTACGCCATCCCAGATTTCCGTACGATCACGCTTCAAATCCTCAATGCTGTAAACATCTGGTTCAGACTTCATCAACCAATAAGCCATCACCCATCACCTTTTTCAAAATCGCAATCTGAGCATCTCCATCAGCCCTTAGAATAGCCCGTCGCTCACTATTAAAAATAGTCTCTAGCTCCAGAAAAATTGCTGCCTCCGGCAAATCCATCATCCGCTCAGACCATTCGATCGCCAATATGCCCAGAACAGCCTCAGTCCCATCCCAATACCCATTTAATTCCAGAGACTCAACCTGTTCTGGATTCAAACGATACAAATCAACGTGGTAAAGAGGCATACGCCCTTCCAAATACTCATTAATCAGCGTGAAGGTAGGACTGCTAATCGGTTCTTCAATGCCTAATCCAGTACCCAAGCCCTGCACCAGTGTTGTCTTCCCGCTACCCAAATCCCCCGAGAGCAACAACACCGTACCCGGCGGACAACCATTCCCCAGTTGCCATCCAAGCCGACGGGTCGCCTCAGCATCCGACAAATCAACGACAAAAGATATTTCGCTCATTAATTAGCAATAAATCTATCGGTAATAAAAGCATATATCTCCAATCACAAAACAAAACACCCCTACCTCAATGAGGCGGGGGTGTTTCGAATAGGAACCTGGCATCG
>DAIPYU010000243.1:0-3061 GCA_036782635.1 Nodosilinea sp. CTOTU7353 | reverse complement strand
AGTTGAATGCCAGGAGGCGGGCTTGAACCGCCGACACGAGGATTTTCAGTCCTCTGCTCTACCAACTGAGCTATCCCGGCTAGGGAGCGCAAATTTCAGCGCTCACTTAAGATAGCAAGCTATTGTCACCCCTGACAAGCTTAGGCTGCAAAAATGCAGCGGGGGACAGATATCGGCCCCAAGCGCCAACGCCTACTGGACTTCGCGCAGGCGGGCCACCTTGAGGTAGAAGCTGCCCGTGCCCTGGCCAGCGTAGGCGCGCACCCGCACCGTATAGGTGCCCGACTCGGTGATCCGCGCAAACAGCAGCGAGTTGGTGGTGCCATCGGGACCGTCGTCGTTTTCCCCAATAGTGACGCCGTCTTTGTTCATAAGAACGACCAGGGTATCGAACTCATCGGAGGTGACGTCGATCACCACCTGGTCTCCAGCTTCTAGATTCACGGTGTAGTCGCGGGCAAACCCCCCCGCCCCGGTAGGAATATCGCGATCGCTGAGGGTGTCATTGACCTCACGAGAGGTGGGCAGCGGGATGGGGCTATACACCGGAGTCTGCGCCTGAGCTGGCAGCGAGGTCAATACGAGGGTCGTCAACGCTAAAGGAAGCAGCAGGCCGCGCTGGAACCGAGGGTGAAATTGCATATATTCTGGGGTAGAGAGATAGATCTGCCCAAAGGCACAAGGTCGTGCCCATTATGGCTTAAATCTTCAGGTCCCTTCGGGAACTAAAAAAGTCTAAACATACCCGGCGATCGCCCATTACTCGCCATTACCCATTGAGTGCAGCCTGGCGGTTGCCCCTGAGCGTTGACAAAGATATGGCCGGAGATCTGCCGAGGCTGGGGGCAGATGCCTTGAAAGCTTTAGCTTTGACTGTTTCGTTTCGCGGTTTCGTTGCTAAACTCACAGACGACAACCGCCGTAGGTACGCCGTCTGTGTCCATGCTGGAGCGCCGCCGTCATAAATCATTGCCGTCAAAGCCCAGGCGCAAGCGGCGACAAGCTTCGCGCAGGCGGGCGCGATCGCTAAGGACCGTGGCCCTACTGAGCAGTACCCTGCTGCTGGTGGCCTTTCGGGGAGCCAGCGAGTACTGGCGGCAGCCCCTGGGGTTTGCCGCCCGCCCGGTGGGTCAGATTGTCAACCGGGCCGAGCTGGCCACCGGCATTCGTCAGATTCAAACCGCCAATGGTCGGCCAACCCTGACCCCGCTGCCCCTGGCCGAAGAGGTGTGGACCTGTGAAGTGGTGGTGATCGGCGGCACCCTCGGCGGGATCGCTGCCGCCTCCCACGCGATGCAAACCGGCGTCACCACCTGCCTGCTTGAGCTGACCCCGTGGCTGGGCGGCCAGGTGAGTTCCCAGGGGGTATCGGCCATCGACGAGTCGCGGGCGATGCGGTGGCGGCGCAATTTTTCCCCCAGTTGGGAAGCCTTCAAGGCGCTGATCAAACGCCAGCCCGTGTACCTGCCATCATGGACTGGGCTACCGACTCAGCTATCGGCAGAACAAGCCAACAGCTGCTGGGTTGGCGAGCTGTGCTTTTCCCCCCGCGCCGGGGCTACAGCCGCAGAAATGTGGATGCGAAATGCCGCTAAGGGCGCTCCAGATAGTCGCTGGGCTACCTCCACGGCATTTAAGGGAGCCGCCTTTGATGCCTCAGGCCGCTACGTGACAGCAGTATACGGGGTGCGGCGCGTTCCCCTCGACCCAGACTACGTGCCCACAGGACGGCTTTCCCAAGAGCTAGAGCGATGGTATGACTGGTCTGACGACGAGGCATACAACAAAATTCCAGTGCGGCTACAGCCGCCGCCCGACCGATCAATGATCGTGATTGACGCCACCGATACGGGCGAGCTGGTGGGCTGGGCCAACCTTCCCCACCGCCTGGGGTCGGACAGCCAGGCCTTTACCGGCGAAGTTAACGCCCCGCCAAAGGACAACCCCGCCTGTACCCAGGCCTACACCTACCCCTTTGTGCTGGCTACCCTGAGCGATAACAACGAGAGCTTGAAGGCGCTGCAAAAGCTAGAGCCAGCCATAAGTCGAGCCGACCACCGCAAAGAATTTGATCTAGAAGGGTTTCCGTTCTTTAACTTTGGCAGCGTGTTTAACTACCGCCGCATTGTCAGCCGGGTGCCGGGCAGTGGCAACGTTAACATTACCCGCCCTGGGGAAATGACCCTGATCAACTGGAACAAGGGCAACGACTGGCACTTTATGGACCCGCCCCTGGTGTTCACCGCAGAAGATGTGCGGCTGTCGGGGCAGCAAGAGGACTGGCTCGGCGGTCTCTCAATCGAATCGCTCAACTACGGCGAGCTACACGCCCTCATGTTTGCCGAGTGGCTGATGGAAACCGAGGCCACCAATCAGCTGCCGCTGACCCTGCTGCAAGGAGCAGACGCTCCCCTGGGCACCCAGTCGGGCCTCAGCATGGTGCCCTACATTCGCGAGGGGCGGCGCATTCTCGGTCGCCCAGCCTACGGTCAAGACAGCTTTATGGCGGTCGAAGCCGACCTACGCGAAGACATGACCGGAGGCCGCAGTTTTAGCGCTACCGCCGTGGCCCTGGCCCACTACGACATCGATATTCACGGCTGTCGCTACCGCTCTGGACAACCATCCTACGAGGCATCGGGCGGCAGCATTAAAGAATTTGTAGTGCGGCCTCTGCAAATTCCCCTAGAGGCACTAGTGCCCCAGGGGGTAGACAACGTGCTGATTGGCGGCAAAAGCATCGCCGTCAGCCACATTGTCAACGGAGTGACGCGGGTGCACTACGGCGAGTGGAGCGTCGGCGGGGCGGCGGGGGCGACGGCGGGCTGGCTGCTGCGCTACGCCAAGCCCTACGATCTCACCCCCGCCCAGGTGGTGGTGACCGGGCAAATGCCGGCACTTCAGACGTTTTTGCTAGAGCAGGGGCTACGCCCTAGCTGGTGAGATTGGCCCGTAAAATTGGCCCGTAAAATCGGCCCGTAAGATTGGCCGGTGGAATTATACCGAATCCTACTTGGCTACCCCCGATTGGTAGGGGCGTAGCATGCTACGCCCCTACGGG
>DAIPYU010000242.1:0-3159 GCA_036782635.1 Nodosilinea sp. CTOTU7353 | reverse complement strand
AATACGGTTGCACTCCTGACGTGCTTCCTGTACTTTATTTTTGCGGGGAATGACTCTTGGGCGGGGAAGAGAGAGGCTGGCACCTCTCAAATCCCCTAAGTCATCCCAACTTAGACCGGGTAAGCTGGCGATAACCTGGATTCATTCTAGGATCTAGCGTCTTTTTTACCTTCACTTTGGGACAAAGCTAGACCATTCCCCGTTTTCCTTACCGAAAACGGAGATACCCGTAATGTTTAACCCATCCACCGGGGAGCCAAACCTCCCCCCCAGCTTTCGGTTGCCCACCTACCAGCCCGACAAGCTTTGCCACATTCTGCTCGGCGACTACGCCGCCCTGGTCGAAGCCATCAACCGCATGGCCCTACTCGGCTACTGCGAAAGAATCGCCTGGATCGACCCCATCCCCACCGGGCGCAGCGGCGAATACATCAGCGTCATGACCCGCCGCATTGCCCCACCGGAGTAGGCGCGGGGCCACCTCCACACACGCCTCAGATCTACGCAACCCCCTCCTGGGAGGGGCAGGGGTGGGTCAGCCCAGTCCCCGCGACCCACCCCGCCCTCCGGGCACCCCTCCGAGGAGGGGACGGCATGATTGCTTTCCAGGTGCGATCGCCCCGGTAGCCCAATTGACCAAACCGGGGGAATCCCGCATTCTAGAGTGGTTCTAGCTAAATTTGCCCCATCTTTGAGGAGTCCCCATGAGCTATCGCATGGATCGCCGTGCCTACGCCGAGACCTTTGGCCCCACGGTGGGCGATCGCATTCGCCTCGCCGACACCGAGCTAATCATTGAAGTCGAGCAAGATTTCACTACCTACGGGGATGAGGTCAAATTTGGCGGCGGCAAAGTCATCCGCGACGGCATGGGCCAGTCGCCCATCGGCTGCGAGGCCGGGGCGGTGGATCTGGTGATCACCAACGCCCTGATTCTCGACTGGTGGGGCATTGTCAAAGCCGACATCGGCATCAAAGACGGCAAAATCGACACCATTGGCAAGGCGGGCAACCCCTACATTCAAGACAATGTTGACATCATCATTGGCCCCGGCACCGAGGTGGTGGCCGGCGAAGGCATGATCGTCACCGCCGGGGGCATCGACAGCCACATTCACTTTATTTGCCCCCAGCAGATTGAGACGGCGATCGCCTCGGGCATCACCACCATGCTGGGTGGCGGCACCGGCCCCGCGACGGGGACAAATGCCACTACCTGCACCCCCGGCGCCTGGAACATCTGGCGCATGCTGCAAGCCGCCGACGCCTTCCCGATGAATCTGGGCTACATGGGCAAGGGCAACAGCGCCCAGCCCGAGGCTCTAATCGAGCAGGTCAAAGCCGGGGCCATGGGCCTAAAGCTGCACGAAGACTGGGGCACCACCCCCGCCACCATCGACACCTGCCTGGGCGTCGCCGACGAGTACGACGTGCAGGTGGCGATCCACACCGACACCCTCAACGAGGCGGGCTTCGTCGAAGACACCATCGCCGCCTTCAAAAATCGGGTGATTCATACCTATCACACCGAGGGGGCCGGGGGCGGCCACGCGCCCGACATTATTAAAGTGTGCGGCGAGGCCAACGTGCTGCCCTCTTCTACCAACCCCACCCGCCCCTACACTCGCAACACCCTCGACGAGCACCTCGACATGCTGATGGTCTGCCACCACCTCAGCCCCAGCATTCCCGAAGACATTGCCTTTGCCGAGTCGCGCATTCGCCGCGAAACCATCGCCGCCGAAGACATTCTCCACGACCTGGGGGCCTTTAGCATGATCGCCAGCGACTCCCAGGCCATGGGCCGGGTGGGCGAAGTGATCATTCGCACCTGGCAGACCGCCCACAAAATGAAGGTGCAGCGGGGGCCGCTGGCAGAGGACAGCGATCGCAACGACAACCACCGGGCCAAGCGCTACGTGGCCAAGCACACTATTAACCCCGCCATCACCCACGGCATTGCCGACCACGTGGGGTCTCTGGAGGCGGGCAAGCTGGCCGATATTTGCCTGTGGAAGCCCGCCTTTTTTGGGGTCAAGCCCGAGATTGTGATTAAAGGGGGGGCGATCGCCTGGGCGCAGATGGGCGACCCCAACGCCAGCATTCCTACCCCCCAGCCGGTGCACATGCGGCCGATGTTTGGCAGCTATGGGGGGGCGATCGCCGCCACCAGCCTCAGCTTTATCTCCAAAGCGGCCATGGAGGCGGGCATACCGGCCCACATTGGCCTCACCAAAGCCACCGCCGCCGTCGCCAACTGCCGCAACCTCAGCAAAGCCGACATGAAGCTCAACACCTACCAGCCCCGCGTCGAGGTCAACTCAGAGACCTACGAAGTGCGCGCCGACGGCGAACTGCTCACCTGCGAACCCGCCGATGTGTTGCCCATGGCCCAGCGCTACTTCCTGTTTTAGATGCCTGGTTTCGACACCTGTTCTCTACAAACGGAAGTAGTCCCCGAAGCCAGAATAATTTGTGATTACCATAAAGTTGTTGAGAATGTCATTAGAGATGGCAGATTTGCAACTGTCCCCACTAGAATAGAGTAAAGCGGAGACGAAAGTTTCCGTTCACTCCTCACACCACATTCCGCCCAGGCCTTTGGTCTGGGCGGTTTCTTATGGGGGCTGCCCTAAGCTTAAAAACAGGGCTTCAGCGGCGTTTTTAGCAGGTTTGGGCAATTTCTCCCGAGATGTTGCTTAACCCCTCCAATAGCCGGGGGGTGGCTATGGTAAGATTGCGTATGGATAACAACGGCAAGGAACACTAGGCATGGCAGCCGCTCAGGTAACAGACTCTACATTCAAGCAAGAAGTTCTCGAAAGCACCGTCCCCGTTTTGGTTGACTTTTGGGCACCCTGGTGTGGGCCCTGCCGCATGGTGGCTCCGGTGGTAGAAGAAATCTCTGAGCAGTACGACGGCCAGATCAAAGTCGTCAAGGTCAACACCGACGAGAATCCTAGCGTTGCCAGCCAGTACGGCATTCGCAGCATTCCCACCCTAATGATTTTCAAAGAAGGGCAGCGGGTTGATATGGTTGTGGGCGCTGTGCCCAAAACCACCCTCGCCAACACCCTCGAAAAGTACCTCTAGGCTGCCAGATAGGGTTCTCCGACTGTTTCTAGTGAGTGCCATTGCTCCAGTGGCACTGTTCTTATG
>DAIPYU010000241.1:0-3178 GCA_036782635.1 Nodosilinea sp. CTOTU7353 | reverse complement strand
AATCCTGCTTGGCTACCCCCGATACCCCTGGGCGAACAGCGGTTCGCCCCTACAGTTGGCCTTTTAGGAATCGGGGGTATGGAATTCGGATTCGGTATTACACCGTGAATTCTGGCACCGTCAACTTGTGAATTGCTGATTGCTGCAGCGCTCACAGCTTGGGCCGTCCCTCTGTCATCGGGGATAAGCGTCTTGAGAATGCGCTCGCAGCCGCCCAAGGCATCCACCAAGTCATCTAAGGTCTCCAGACAGTAGGTGAGCTGGTAGATGTTGAGGGTGCCCCGCGTCTGCTGGGTTTGCAGGTAGTCGGCCACCCAAAAGGCAATCTCTAGGGGCGGGTCGTTCATCTGCCGCAGTTTGGCAAACTGATCGGCACTGAGCAGGCTGGCCAGGTCAGCGTTGGGAAGTTCGCCGCGCAGGTGCAGCTTCATGGCGATCGCAAAGGCGGGCAGCAGGCGCACCGCTTCGTCCTTCGCCTCCAGGTCACCCGGCTGGGGTGTCTCGATGGCCACCCACATCTGCCGAGCCAGGTTGCGGGTCAAATTCACCACGTTGCCCCAGAGCTTGCGCCCCTCCCAAAACCGCTCATAGGAGGTATTGGTGCGAAACACCAGCAGCAGACCCAGCACCAGACTCGGCACCAGCGAGCCCAAAATCGGCGACGACAACGGCCAGCCGCGGGCATAGAGCAGCAAAATTCCCCACGAAAATACGGCGCACAGCAACACCCGAGGTATCACCGCCGGGATCACCAACCCTCTGACCCGAAACAGCAGTCTAAACCAGTCTTACTCGTAGCGGCGAATGCTGCGCTTGATGGCTTGATTCGGCACCGGCTACTCCTTTGGGTGAGGGGGTAGGTGAGGGGGCGGTCAGCGAGATCTCTTCAGCATTTTAGCTACCCTCTCCGCCAGGGTTGGTGGCTGCGCCCACCGCCACAATTTATACCGTGACGGCATAATCGATCAGCTGGAGCAGGCGCGATCGCAGGGTTTCTAGCCCCAGCCGCTCGGTGGCCGAGATAAAGAGCGCGTTGGGATACTCCTCCTGGGCGATCGCCAGCTCCTCACTGCTCACCTGGTCGGCCTTGTTAAACACCAGCAGCATTGGCCCCGGCACAATCGGCATGTCCTTAAGAATTTTCATCACCCAGTGAATCTGATCTTGCCAGGCGGGGTGCGACACATCCACCACATGGAGCAGGGCATCGGCCTCCGTCACCTCTTCCAGGGTGGCGCGAAAGGCATCCATTAGCGAGGCGGGCAGCTCTTCGATAAAACCCACGGTGTCGGTGAGCACCAGCTGGGTGGTCTCGTTGGTGGCGGGGTCGGTGATCGCCAGGCGGCGGGTGGTGGGGTCGAGGGTGGCAAACAGCTGATCGGCGGCGTAGACCTCTGAGTTGGTCAGCGTGTTCACCAGGGTTGACTTGCCCGCGTTAGTGTAGCCGACCACGGCTAGGGACGGCAGGTTGTCATCCTGGCGGCGGTGGCGCAGCCGCGCCCGGTGAGCCTGGAGCTGGTTGACCTCCTGCTGAAGCCGCTGAATGCGCCGCTGAATCGCTCGACGCTCGGTCTCTAGCTTGGTTTCACCGGGGCCTCGGGTGCCAATGCCACCCCCCTGGCGCGATAGGGCCTGGCCGCGCCCCTTCAGCCGGGGCATTTGATACTCGAGCTGGGCCAGCTCCACCTGCATCTTGCCCGCCCCACTCTTGGCCCGCTGGGCAAAAATATCGAGGATCAGCTCGGTGCGGTCCACCACCCGAATGCCCACCAGGTTTTCTAAATTTCGCACCTGCATGGGCGACAGATCGCGGTCAAACACCACTAGGTTGGCCCCTACGGTCTGGGCTGCCAGGGCCACCTCCTGCACCTTACCGGCCCCCAATACGGTTTGGGGGTGAGGGCGGGGTCGCTTTTGGGTCATAGTTTCGAGCACTTCGCCGCCGGCGCTGTCCACCAGGCGCTCTAGCTCCGCCAGGCGCTGCTCAAAATGAGCGGGGGTTTGCTTGTTGGTAAACAGGCCGACGACCAAAACGCGATCACGCTCATCCTCCACCTGCAATGCGGTAAAGGCGCGGCTAAACTCTGCCTCTAGCCCCTCCGCCAGGGCGAGAAAATCTTGCTGGGCTAGGTCTTCTAGATCAGTCGGGGCCGACACCTGCCAACGCTGCTCAGGATGGGGCACCAAATGGGCCAAGTAGGTGCTTTCAATGTAGCCCGTGGCACCGCCGCCCCGGCGGGTAAAGCCCGTACCCGTTAGGGCCAGCACCACCAGCACATCCAGACGCTGTAGCGCCATGGTGGTGAGCGTGGCGTCACTGGGCGGCTCCGGCTCCAGCTGGGTGGCAATGCAGCGAATGCCGCTAAGACGCTCAGCCCCGTAGCGAGGCAGCTCTTGGGGAGGGATCTGGGTCTGCCGCAGGGTGCCCACCCCCACTCGAATTACCTGACCCCGGCGATTGATGTAGGCACACAGGGGGCTGTCGATGTCGGTGCTGACCGCCGCCAACCGCTGGGCAAACTCAGGTGTGACAATGCAATCACCCGGCAGCCGCTGGTGATAAATGCGCTGAAGCTGCTTGAGCTGACTGGGCTTGAGACCCTTTGTACTGCCATAGATAGTTTCGATAAGGCCAACCTGCTCCATAACCAGTTGCAATCTGTGCTCTACCCTGCCCAAAATGTGCAGCTCTAGCCCCCGAAGGCCACTGCCGTTGAACCCAAGCCAAGCAACTAGATTCGTATAGCCTTAGATTATATAGCTCTGGCTTCCTGCCGAGGACTGCTGTAGAAAGCCATGGGTCTAAATCTTAAAAGATTTAGACCCATGGCCAACAGGTATTGTGACCCTGGGCTATGCGCTTTGATTTTGATTTCTATTGCTGGTCAAGAGAGAAAAACAAAAAAGGACTCTGCTATCAGAGTCTTTTTCCCGTATCGTTAGTCATTTACGGTGAAGTTGCCTAAATTAAAACAAACCCAACCATTGGGAAAAGCCTTGCCCCGTGGTCAGCTCAACAATCAGCGCACCGAGAAAGCCAATCATAGCCAGACGGCCATTCCAAAGTTCCGCGCTGGGGTTAGACCCAAATTCAAACTTAGTACCGTACTCGCCGTATTTGCGGCTGAACTGATCAGTGTAGGTGGTGTTGTCTGGGGGAGTATTCACTGTAAATTGC
>DAIPYU010000240.1:0-3232 GCA_036782635.1 Nodosilinea sp. CTOTU7353 | reverse complement strand
TCAGAAGAATTCATCCCCAACAGCGAAATCTACAGCGCCCCTCCCGGCAGCCCTGCCCCCACTCAGCCCGTACGCGAACCTATAATCATTACCATCATCGGCTCCGCCATCGGCATCGACCTGGTGATCAAAATTCTCCATCGCCTCGGCTTTGCCGAAGCCAGGGCTTGGAGCAAACCCCAAATCGACCCCAACACCGGCAGACCCATGCGCGTGCTCACCAAATGGCTGCGGTACTGAGCCATCCCATTCCAGCCACCTTAAAGAGGCTTGTTCCCAGAGCAGTTTGTATGCGTCAAGGCCCAAGGTTGTTGCTCTGAATACCCTAGTCGGCAAACATTTCAGCCAGGGTTGCTAGCACCAAGCTTTGTTCATCGGGGCTGATCTGCCCCAGAGGCTTGATCAGGCGAGTTTTGTCCACGGTGCGAAGCTGGTCTAGGACAATCTGCCCGGCTTTCCCCTGGAACTGACAGGCCACACGAGTCGGGTAGCGACGGCCTTTGGTCGTCATCGGGGCGATGATAACCGTGGCAATGTGGCGGTTCATTTCATCGGGGGAGATCACCACACAGGGGCGGCTTTTCCTGATCTCGCTACCGACGGAGGGGTCAAGGTTGACCAGAAAAACGTCGAAGCGGTTAACTACCAATCCCATTCGGCATCATCCCAATCGGTAGTGATGAGGTTGTCGAGGATGGTGTCGTCGTGGTGCTCGGCCATGGCGGCAAAGGCGTCGTCCCAACCGGCCCGCTGGCGGGGGGCAGTCCGAATAACCAGGCGATCGCCCTCAACCTCTACTTCTACCTCAGCGCTGAGACCGCTTTGCTCTAGCAGCACCTTAGGTATGCGAATGCCCTGGGAGTTGCCGATCTTGACAATGCGCGTTCTGATGGCGGTGCTCATCGGGGTAAGCCTATTGGGGTCGAGTGATTACATTGTAGATACTTTGACAAAGGTGTGTCAAACGGCGACTCACCCCAAACTATTGTTTTGCTAGTTGCTGCTGTCCCCCTTCTCCCCCACCGCGACCAACCTGAGAGCGGCAGGTTAGCGCACTTAAACCTGGCGACGTAGGCTAAACCGGGATGCTGGAACGCTAAACAAATCCCGGAAGCGGGCCTGGCGCTCAGCCACAGGCTCTGGCGCATCGTACCAGAGGCTTTCGTAGTAGAAAAAGGCCACTCCTAACCCCTGGGCCGCTGCTCGCATCACCTGGGATTGAATCATCGACATCGGCATCGGTCGATTGCGTAACCCAGTCAAAATGCCAATGCCCACCGGGATTTGAGTTTGGGCCATCTGAATTTCGGGCCGCAGAATTTGAGCCGTAAAGCTGGTCATATCCCAGCGGTAGACCTGCACCAGCAGCTCATCTACCAGGCCACGGTTGATCCAGCCGACCCAATCTTGCAAAAACGAGTTGTAGGCCGTGTCATAGGGATTAGGCGACACCGAAAAGATGGCTTCGGGACGATGCTGTTTCACGGTCTGGTTGAGCCGAGCCACAAAGTCTGTAATCTTGTCCGCCCGCCAGCGCATCCAGGCCGGATCTCGCGGGTTACTCGGCACCGGCTGTTTGGTTTCCTGCTGGTATAGCAACCTGGTGTAAGGGTCATAGCCAAAGTCGCTGGGCAGGGCCGTGTGGTCATCGAATTGAATGCCGTCAATGTCGTAGCGGACGGCAATTTCGGCCACCAGGCTGTTGATAAACTGCTGCACCTCTGGCTTAAACGGGTTGAGCCACACCACTTCCCCAGCCGCACTGCCCGAGGTCTGGCTGCCGTCCTGGCGCTGGGTCAGCCAGTCTGGGTGAGCCATAGCCAACTCGGATGACGGCGGAGCCATAAAGCCAAACTCAAACCAGGGAATTGCCAGCAGCCCCTGGCGATGAGCTTGGTTAATCACGTCGGCCAGAATGTCCTGCCCCGCAGCGCCTCGGTGAATGTAGGGTATCCCGGCTCGCTGGGAAATCACGCTGGGATAGAGGGCATAGCCCGAATTCCAGACCACGGGATAGACCGTATTGAAGTTGAGCTGAGACAACTCGGCCATGGCGCTCTGCACCCGAGAGGCATCCCGCAGGATATTCATATCGTTGGTGGTCAGCCACACCCCCCGGATTTTCTGAAAGCTCTGAGGAATCGGCGTCATCTCCCCTGGCTCAGCTCCCCAAGGCACCACCGATGGCGGAATCAATGCGATCGCAGGCCCCCCCAGCATCACTACCGCCAGCAGCGCGGCCCAGAACAGCAGCATCCGATGTTTGAGTTTGTGTTTGAGCTGGGAAGTCATAGGGGGGAAGAGCTATTGGCTGTCGGCTGTTCTAAGGGCTTTGGCTTTTGGACGCGATCGCCTTGATCCCGTCCTGTTACTCAAGACATATCTCTATGCCCCAAATCCGGACGATTGATCAACTTCAAAAGTTGCCCCAACGATAATAACAGGGGGTTTAACGCTAGAGCATCGGTACAATATCGCTAAAAACCCGGTTTTTTCATCGCTGACTAACGGCAGGACTTGCGTTCTAGCCCAGAAACCGGGTTTCTGTACCGCGTTCTAAGCGTAGTGAGTTTTCGTTGTGCGCCTGGCGTCTCTAAGTCTGCTGGCATGGGCCCATGACTCGGCAAACATTTCAGCCAAGGTTTCTAGCACCAGGCTTTGCTCGTCGGGGCTGATCTGCCCCAAGTGCTTGATCAGGCGGGGTTTGTCTACGGTGCGAATCTGGTTTAGAACAATTTGCCCAGTTTTACCCTGAAACCGGCAGGCCACGCGGGTCGGGTAGCCTCTACCCTTAGTCGTCATCGGGGCCACGACGACCGTGGCAATATGGCGGTTCATTTCATCGGGGAGGGATCACCACCCAGGGGCGACTCTTTCTGAGTCTGATCTCGCTACCGATAGGAAGATCAAGAATGCCACACTTGTGACTACATTGGCTTTGTGTTTCCATGTCAGAAGAATTCATCCCCAACAGCGAAATCTACAGTGCCCCTCCCGGCAGCTCTACCCCTACCCAGCGCACCCACGATCGCATCGTCAACGACTCGGGCTTTTGGCTGGTGGGCAAATTCTTGGGCATGACCGAGAAGCAAACCCTCCAGTCGTGGACGGTGATGGAGACCATCATCGGCGGCGTGGGCCTGGTGGTGATGTTGATTGTGGGGTTCTTTTTGTAAACGCTCAGGGTGTCAGGTTAGTGGGGTTTACGGTTCACGGTTCACGGTTCACGGTT
>DAIPYU010000239.1:0-3267 GCA_036782635.1 Nodosilinea sp. CTOTU7353 | reverse complement strand
CCCTGGGGCGCTACCGCCTGGTCGAACCGGTACTGGGCGATCGCCACCCCACCCTGGTGGTAATGATGGAGTTTCCATCGGATCAAGCCATTCGCGAGGTTTTCGCCAGCGAGGCGTATCAACAGCTGACCCCTGAACGGGAGAAGGCTTTTGAAACCCTAGATGTTTTCATTACCCACTGACGCGCCAGGGCAGCATGACGCGCACCGTTGTACCGGCCTCGGCGGTGGACTCAATCAAAACCTCCCCGCCGTGGGCCACGACAATGCGTTTGACGATCGCCACCCCCAGACCATTGCCTCCAGCCGTGGCCCTGGTGCAAAACCATCCTGCCAAAGGCCTGGAACTTAGAAAGCTCATGGGGGTGAATCGAAGACACTGCCACAGAGGTCAACAACTCCTCACGACTGTAGCCTAAGAGTTCACTGGCTTTGGGGTTGGCTTCAAGAATGCGATCGCCCATCGGATCGACCACAAAAATAGCATCATTAGAATACTCAAAAATCTTGCGCAACCGCTGCTCACTAGAACTGAGGGCCTCGACCGTCTGCGGCCCCAGCGGGTCTAGCGTTTGCCGCTCCTGTCCAGGGGACTGGTCTGCCATCGGGTTAGCCAGGTGTGTTGACGTTGGACTTCCCTACCGTAGCAGATTGCCAAAAGTGGCCAAAGCAAAGGGCTTTGGCCACTTTTGGCGCTTATGTCTTCAAACGAGGGAGGGTTTAGCTGAAACTGCCCAGCCTAGCGCTGGATCAAGCATGGCGCTGAGCACGGTTGTACTCGATTAGCTCCATTAGGGTAACTTCACCATCGCCGTTGAGGTCAGCAGCGGGGTCATTGAGGTGGGTTTGCCCAGCATTGGCAGCCGAGGCCATCATCAGAGTCGAGAGCGCCAGGGTCAAACCGGAAAGTAGGTAGCGTTTCATAGGGTTCTCCTTTGCAAAGGGATTAGCTTTGCTTGCTTTGTGGTCTATGGTTTCTATAGTGCGCTGCCCCCCTGAGAGGCAAATAAATGTAGCGTAAGATACGCTTAGAGTTGCATGAGAAAACCATTAATTGGGCAAATTGTTCTCTCCTAGCTGCTAGGAGTCAAAAAAAGCCCTGGAGATAAGACTCCAGGGCTTTGGGGTGTGGATCTGGAGGAGTGAACTCCAGGGTGTTCGCGAGCGAACGTTGAAATACTGTGAGAGGAGATCCCAGGGTTCTATTGGCGGATTGAGGGTTATCTGGCCCGTTGCCCCAAGAACCCTGGGATCTGGGCGGTATTCAGGCCGCTACCGCCAACTGCTTCAGGGCGGCGACGATGCCCTCGGGGTCTTGGCGCTGCTGGTAGTCGGTGTTGACAAAGGCGTGGACGATGGTGCCATCGGTGGCGACCACATAGGTGGCGGGCAGCGGTAGCTCAAAGCTGTCGTCGCCGTTGTAGGCCGGGATGTCGATGCCAAAAGCGTCATAGATCGGCCGCAGCGCCTCGGGTACCGTAAACACTAAACCAAAGGCCTTGGCCACCCGATTTCTCTCATCACTCAGCACCGGAAATGCCAGGTCATGCTTTTCCGTCGTCGAGAGCGAGTTGTCAGGTGTCTCCGGCGAAATCGCCACCAGGGTTGCGCCCTGGGCCTGAATCTCAGGCAGCGCCTGCTGCAACGCCCGCAGTTCTAAATTACAGTAGGGGCACCAGCCGCCTCGGTAAAAGCTAATCACCAGCGGCCCAGTTTTTAGCAAGGTGGGCAAGCTGACCCATTGGTTTGTAGCATCGGGCAGCGTCACATCAGGAATTTTGTCGCCGACATTGAAGCTCTGCGCCAGAATGCCAGAATTAGCCAGGGCCTCCGCTGCTGCCGTCATTTGAGCCTTAACGTCAGCGGGCATTTGAGCCGCCGTTTGAGCGGCAAGGTCGGCGAGGTCTTGGGTTAACCCCATAGAAAATCTCCAAATTCGACGGTGTTCCATAAATCACGGTATCGAGACGAGATGAGAGCACCCTGAGCGACAATGTCTAGTCGCGGCTAATCGTGAGTTGCCGAGGACTGACTCGCCGAATCTCAACGCTAATGCCCTCGGCCCCCTCGTGCATCAAGTCATCGACAAAGCCTGGCCAATGGGCCTGCGCCAATCGCTGGGTAGCAAAGGGGCCAAAGAAATAGGGCCTAACTGAGTCTTCCCTGAGAGATTCATGGGAAATATGCAAAGAAATGCTTCGTTGCGTGT
Source organism: Nodosilinea sp. CTOTU7353 (assembly GCA_036782635.1). Classification (GTDB taxonomy): domain Bacteria; phylum Cyanobacteriota; class Cyanobacteriia; order Phormidesmidales; family Phormidesmidaceae; genus Nodosilinea. Next base: position 1,059 of record DAIPYU010000239.1, on the reverse strand, counting down.
AGCGAACATTCAAGCGATCGCTGCTGATTTTGTATCTATTACGTTATCGCTTTATTTTCTCTCTCAGAACCTTATTTCAACTCTTTGAGTATCACCTAAAAATAGCGTGTCTCTCAGGCAAGTCTTATCCTCTATTCAGAACCTTTTAACATTAAAGCAAAGGCTAGCTGTTTAACTTTAAATAGGGCTGTCGATCCTGGTGAATTCGTCGTTGACCTGATAATCGATTCACTGACGCTTTGCCTGCCGTAGCCCATCCAGTCGGGTGAGCGACCTCTGCAAAACTCACCCCCTAGCCATCACAAATGAGGATTACCCCATGAAAACTACCTTGCAAACCCTCAACATCTCAGCTCTGGCTCTAGGCCTGCTCGGTGCCGTCGCTGTCACCTCGGCCCAAGCCGTGCGCTTCCCCGATGGGCGCGTCGCCTTCGATCGCCCCCCCACCCTGGTCGAAGCGACCACTCGCGATCAGCACGCTGGTTTTAGGGGGCGCTACCACTTTGTCATCGAAGTGCCCGCTGATGCTGGTGAACCCCTCGGGGCAGTGGTCATCACCCCCCGCGACCACGCCAACCGCATTGCCTTTAGGGTCGATGGCAGCGAAGCTACCCTTGCCCCCGCCTACGCTCAGGGACCGAGTGTGGAATTGGCCAGCGTCGGTGGCCCCACTGATGGCAGCAATGAGATACTGGTCGCCTTCGAAGACCCCATCCAACCAGGCGAAACCGTCACTGTCACCCTATCTACAAACGTCAACCCCTGGGGCGGTGTCTACCTATTTGGTGTAACCGGGTACCCCGCTGGAGAAAACAGCATGGGTCAATTTTTGGGCTATGGCCGCCTGCACATTTACGACAACGACAATTGATCGGGATGGGTGACTCAGCAACTTAGGTAAGCTACAGAAGTGAGTATGCGCTATGAATGAAAGCAGCTGTCGCCAATGCGCTAGGGTATCAGCCTTCGGCTAAGATTTCAGGGTGATAACACGACTTGGAAGGTTAGCCCAGGGGCCCACTTTTTTAGCAACAGAGTTATCGAGTCTATACGGGCATC
>DAIPYU010000238.1:0-3301 GCA_036782635.1 Nodosilinea sp. CTOTU7353 | reverse complement strand
CCGAGGCAAAACTGTGGAGATGCTTAAACTTCGCTGGCCTGGTGTCTGTGGCTAAGGTGATTTTTAAAAAACAGTTGTCCTAGTGGTGGGCAATGCCCACCCTACAGCAGCTATAGTCGCTGGGCTAAAGCCGAAATCTGCTTGCCTAGAGATCTCCTGAAACCATCAACAGCCGAAGCTAGGCGCAATAGAATTGCACCATTTACTGGGGAGATGCATGGCGACTTAACCACTTAACCCCCACAATAAGGCCGTAAAAGTACGGAATTTGCTGTAGGTGTGCTATTAACTGGTTTAACCCTGTGTTGAGTGTAGGTGGGGCGCTCACCCCAAAGCAAATTTGCCCGAAACAGCCTAGATCGCTGGTTCCGTAATACTTTTGGCGGCTGAGTCAGCCCGCCACCTTGGGGATTTACTCAGCTTTATCGTTTCTTTAATTACCCAATGCCTAAGCGAACCTACGGAATTGCCGTTAAAAAACGCACCTTAAGGGTCTTGAAGGCACTGATACAATTAGCCAATTTTGAGGCGACAGCAATTTCCCCGAGCAACATTAGCTATCGCTGGCTGGATCGCGATACGGGCCAGCCCAGGCTCATCATTCAATCGACTCTGACGGAACTGTGGCAGGTGTGTTGCAGTATCGCCCATGAGGCCCAGGCCGATGATTTGACCCAGGCTGAGGTGCGAGAAGCCTTTCACGCCCTAGAAAAATTTCTGGGAATTTTGCAGGATCACCGCATTAGCGCTCAAGGTTCGCCCCAGTGGCACTTTACCCTGGTGCTGTGGTCAACCCAGACCGACGATAACCTGGCCTTTGCCGATCGCCTGTGGTGCGAGAAACAGGCGCAGAAAAAAGCAGGGTTAGAGCGGGGGCCGCGCTGGTCAAAGACCGGCGCTTTGGGGCCATCGCCCGCCGACTTTTCCCAAGCTGCCAGCCGGCTCAAATGCTATGGCCAATGGTTTGTTAAAACCTACGGGCACATCAAAATATTGCCCAACGTAACGCGCAGGTCTATCGCCTTAGACCACATCTATGTCAACGTCAGCGTCTCCAGGGGCGAGGGCATCACCCATCTATCCTCGACTGCCATTGAGGTCTTTAACGATCGCTTCAACAGCAGATCTCCCTTAATCGACAGTTCAACCCTAGAAGATGGCATTCACGTTGCCCGTCAGCAATCACGGCTCATGGTCTTAGGCGTTCCTGGTTCTGGCAAGTCAACCCTTTTAAAGAAGCTGGGGCTAGAGGCCATTAAAACTGCCGAAAAAACGGGAGATCTCTGCATTCCGGTGCTGGTCGAACTCAAGCTGTGGAGCCAGGGAGACACTGACCTCAAAACCTACATGCAGCAAGAGATCTACCGCAACCCCACTGAAACTGACGGCGACGACCTAACCGCTCACCTCAACCGGGGACATTTGCTGATCTTGCTCGACGGCCTAGACGAGGTGCCCGCGGAAGCATTGGGCACCTGCATTGATCAGCTCCGAGCTTTTATTAAAACCTTTGATCAAAATCGGTTTGTCATCTCTTGCAGAACCTCAGACTATAGCTACGGGTTTCCTCAGTTTGTCGATGTTGAGGTCGTCGGATTTAGCGACGCGCAGATTAAAAACTTCATCGAAAACTGGTTTGTCGCCGGGGCCAAACCCAAAAACAATCATTACCTATCGCTCTGGAAATCGTTAAACCGGTCTCGAAATTTGCCGATTAAAGAGCTGGCCCGCACGCCACTGCTGCTGTTTTACCTGTGCCTGGTGTATGAAACGGGGGTTTCGCTGCCCGAAACTCGGGGCCAGGTCTATGCCAAAATTCTCGATATCTTTCTGACAGATTGGCCTCGGCAAAAAAATGCCGGCGGTGGCTCCAACAAAAATCAGCCTAGGCTGACGCTTTACTCTGAAAGAAAGCTCTTAGCAGAGATGGCCTACAAAAGCTTTAGCTCTAATCAACTGGTGTTTGCAAAGCTCTACATTCAGCAGGCGATTGATGATTTCTTAACTCGTGAGTCTGAGAGTAGGGCGATCGATCCCGGTGCTTTGCTGCAAGAGATTGAGTCGCGCCAGGGCATCTTGGTGGAGCGGTTTCAGGGCTACTTTTCGTTTTCGCACCTGACGCTACAGGAGTATCTGACGGCCCAGTACGTGGCTGAAAATGCAGCGGCTGAGCAGGTAATGTGTGCTCACATGGGCGATCGCCGCTGGCGGGAGGTGGTGCTGATCGCTATCGAAATTCTGGGAGATAGGGGAATCGATCTGCTGGAGCCGATGTACCGCCTGGCTTGCGATCGCCTTGCCGTCCATCCCCAACTCACCAACCTGCTCCAGAAGGTTCAGCAATGTGCCCTAGATCTGTTTGGCCCGACTGCCACGCTGGCCCACCGCGCCAGCGTAGCGGCGGCGGTGAGTGCGATCGCCGCCGCCCGCGCCAGCGATTTTGATATGTCCATTGCCGTTGGTCCCGCCATTGCCGCCCCCCTCACCCGCGCCTCAGACAGCGCCATGGCGATGGCCGGGGGTGGGGCGATCGCCGCCGCCGGGGTCAACAGTGCCTTAGCCCTGGCCACCGCCCGCGCCCTGGCCGCCGATGAGGCACGGGCCGCCGAGATCGACTGGGTGATCCACGGTGCCAGCGAGTTGATCGACCAGGCTCGCGAGGGCAAAAGCCCCGACAACGTCGACAACGCCAAGGTTGTAGCCCTGGCCCTAGAAGCCAGCCAGCGCCAGTTGACCAGCCTGGTGGCCACTACTCCCTCTTCGCCACCCGCCGCCCTGACCCAGCTAACCGCTGCCCTGCCCACCTATGTTGCGGCCCTGCCCAACCCCGACGCCTCGGCGGCCTGGCTACCCTGGGCGCTCCAGCTTGAGCAAGACTGGCTCAGCGCCCTGGGCCTAGATCGCGCCACCGTGACGCTGACGGTGGCAGAAGCCACCGCCTGGGAGACCTACCTGTACCAGTGTGAGTTAATTAGCCGCAGCCTCGACAGTGCCCTGCCCCAGGCCGCTTGCCGAGGGCAAGATTTACGGGCGTGCCTGCTGAGCTGTGACTAAAAAAATTAGGGTGCTTGGAGAACACTGGGATTTAGAGCAAACGGACGGGCTATTTCTGGTAATACCCAAGAGCCTGAGCGATGGGCCTCCTACCATGAGAAAGTCCCTCCCCCACCACTAGGGCGAAATGCACGGCCTATCCATTGCGGAGTTGACTCGAGAATCCGCTTCCTTTCCAGCGGCCCCGTCGGTCTAGCCTGCATTATTCATGATGCTTGCCAGTGGGCATTGACTTGGCCTCAGACGA
>DAIPYU010000237.1:0-3382 GCA_036782635.1 Nodosilinea sp. CTOTU7353 | reverse complement strand
AGGCTCAAAGCCGAAATCCTCTGAAGAGGATTGGCAGCCGAGTTCCCCAGTCTGCGACCGCAGACTTTTGCTATGAGCCAGGGAGTTCACTCCCTGGCGGTTGTGGCCGTAGTCCCTAGCCTGTAGTAGTCCCTAACCTGTAAGCGTTTCGGGAATAGTTTGAGGGCTGATCGCCCCAGGAATAGCCCCCAGAGTTCTCGCCCGGCGGCTATTCTCCACCGGGTAGGCCCAGGCCCCCGGGGTCGGCGGGTGCCCCAGCCGGGGTGTCGAGATCAAATATCCCCGGCAGCGGGTCGTCATCGGGGGCTTCGACGCCGAGATCTCGCAAAATGGGTGGGGCGGGTGCTGGCTCTTGGGTAAAAATCGCCGACAACACCGCTGGCAGGGTGGGGGCCATGGCAATGCGGTTGCGGTAGACCATGATCACCCGGGCCAGGGTGGGCAGCTGGTTTTGCTCGGCCACCAGATACAGCGGTTCTACATAGATCAGCGAGTCTTCGATCGGTATCACCAGCAGGTTACCCTGCTGCGCCCTCGACCCCTGGGTATCCCACAGGGAAATGCGCTGGGAAATTTCGGGGTCTTGGTTGATGCGGGCCTCGATCTGCTCGGGGCCAAACACCAGCTCCTGCTTGGGGAAGCGGTAGAGCAGCCGCAGCCCGTAGCGATCGCCGTCAGACCTCGCCGCCAGCCAGGCAATCAGGTTATTGCGCTGGGCCGGGGTAAACAGCCGCAGCAGCACAAATTCTTCGGTCTCTTCCTGGGGCAGCTTCATGATCAGGTAGTAGGGCTCTACCTGCTGAGACTCGCTGGCGTAGATTTCGCTTGGGGCACGCCACTGGTCTTCGCGGTTGTAGAACACCTGGGGGTCGGTCATGTGGTAGGTCATCAGCGACTCAGCCTGCACCGAAAAGAGATCCTGGGGGTAGCGAATGTGGTCGCGCAGATTGCCGGGCATGGCCTCTAGGGACTCAAACATACCCGGCAGCAGCCGACTCCAGGTTTGAATGATCGGGTCGTCGGGTTCGGCGACAAAAAAGCTGACCGACCCATTAAAGGCATCTACCACCACCTTGACCGAGTTGCGAATGTAGTTGAAGTCGTTGTCGCCGGGGTCTGAGTAGGGGTAACGACCGCTGACGGTGTAGGCGTCAATGATCCAGTAAAGGTAGTTTTCACCGCTTTGGGCGTTGAAGTTTTCGCTGATAAAGCCGGGATCGCGATCGCTAAACACTTGCAAATCAATGGTTTCTGGCGGTCGAGTGCCGTGGTCGGGGCCAGTGCCCCACCGCCGCGAGGCATCGCCAATGTCGGCGGTCACCAGGTAGGGGTCGGTATCAAAGCGCAGAAAGGGGGCGATCGCCTGCACCCGCTCGGCAATGTTGCGGCGATACAACAGTCGGGTATCGTCAGTGAAGTCTTCGGTGAACAGCATGCGCCAGTCAACCAGATGGCGGGCAAACAGCAGCCGCCGCCAGAAACCGTCGAGGTCAATGCCGCCCCGCCCCTGGTAAATCGTATAGATATTCTCGTTGCCGCTAGGGTAGTCGAGCTCTAGCACCTGGGCATTGGTCATGATGTAGGTGTCGGTCAGCTCGCCGAAGTACAGACGCGGATCACCGATGGCAATGCTCTGGCGCACCTCTTCGCTGCTGGGAATGTTTTCAATGCCGCGCACAAAATAGGTGGGCAGCCCGTCTGGCCCAGCGGTATTCACCGGGCTCATGGTAAAACCATAGCCGTGGGTGTAGACCAGGTGCTCATTAACCCAGGTTTGGGCAATTTCAGGCACCCGCTCATAGTTGAGCTCCCGCGCTGAGATCATCACCTGGCGGCGTTCAGAGCTGTCCTGCGGAGTCAAAATGCTGTAGCGGTCAAAGTCGGCGTCTTTAAACTCGTAGTACAGCCGAATCTGCTGAAGCTGACGGTTGCTCTCCAGCAGCGGGCGCGGGTCCCACAGGCGAATATTTTCTAAGGTGAGGTCGTTGGTCTCTAAATCTTCGACGGTGAGTTCACCGCTGGGGTCAAAGGGTTCTGACTCAATGGCTTCGAGGTCAAAGGCAGACCGGGTGAGAGCAATGGAGTTGGTAATGTAGGGCCGCTCGCGCTGGAGCTCGTTGGGCTGCACCACCAGCCGCTGCACCACCATGGGCGCTATGACCAAACTCAGCATCGTCAACCCCAGGTAGGCACCGATGCCCAGCACCAGCAGGCGAGTGCGCCCCACCCCGGCCCACCAACCCAACGGAGCGTTGAGCACCTTAGCCTTGGCCGAGGGCTTCATGGGGTTGAGGTAGTCTGGGCTGCCCAAAACCCCGCGCGCCAAAAACACCAGGCCCAAAACCAGGGTAAAAATCGCCAGCGCCCAGTTGGCGGGCAGCAGCACGTGAATGTGGGTGTAGCCCGCCCCGTACACCACCCCTTCCTGGGAGTAGAGCACCTCGTAGCGCCCCAGCCAGTGGCTAAAGCTGGTCGCCAAAAACAGCAGCCCCGCCAAAATATACAGATGCCGCTGCCGAGGGGGCGAGAAGCCGTGAAACCGTCCCTGGCTGAGGGTGTTGCCGGCCAGTAGGTAGACCAGGTAGACCGACACCAGGGTAAAAAACAGGGTGCCCACCACCCAAAACTCGACCAGATGCAGCACCGGCAGGCGGAAAATATAGAAGGCAATGTCGCGGTTGAACAGGGGATCGACCTGGTCGTAGGGTACGGGGTTGAGGGCCAGCAGCACCGAGGGCCACTGCTTAGCCAAAATCAACCCGTAGCCCAGGCTCATGAGCACCGCCGCCAGCCGCCCCAGCTGGCGCGGATAGACTAGAAACGCCACGGTGCTAATGCCCAGGGCCAGCAGCAGCCAGGGCTGAGTGATGAAAATTTGCCCAATTACCGTGATCAGCTGGAGCTTGGGCCACAGGGGCAGCGGGGTGGCCGAGTCGTAGAGGGTGGTGGTTTGTCGCCAAAAATCTCGCGCAATTTGCCCCTGGTAAATCAGCTGCACCCCCACCAAAAAGCTCAGGGTGCCGCCGATGGTCAGCAGCCCGCTCAGCCCCAGGCTGCGCAGCCGGGAGGAGCGATCGTCGGGCGGTGTCAGCGGCTTAGAGCGGTCGGCGAGGCTGAGGTTGCCCCAGGTAAAAAAGAGAGTGAGCAAAATCGGAATAATGCCGAGCAGCAGCTGTGACCCCAGGCGCAGCCAAAACACGTCTAGGTAGTTGACTTCGGCAAACCAGAGGCGCTCGGCCTGAAGGTTGATGATCGCATCAAATAGCATTAGGACGAGTAGCCCCAGCCCTAACCCCAGCCAGCCCCAGCGGGGGAGCGTTTTTGCGATCGCTTTACTTACCATCGGCACTGCGGATCAACCGCTACCCTAACAATGCCTAGA
>DAIPYU010000236.1:0-3444 GCA_036782635.1 Nodosilinea sp. CTOTU7353 | reverse complement strand
CTGATAGATCAGAAACCCGGTCGCCAGAAAAACCACAAAAAAGCTTAAAACGCCTTTTATGCCCCTGGTCGATTCTGTAGGTATGCGCTTTCGACGAGATTGCATAGTAATCCTCAAAAAATAATCCAGAAAGGCGTAGGTCAACTTGGTATAGAGATTTCAGCTGGCTGCCTGAGTCAAGCTTTCTCCCGAGTCAAGGAAAATTATTGTATGTGAGAGACGATACGGCCCTAGGGCTTTGACGACGTGCGAACAACCCAGAATGTCCGCCGGGTGCTTTTTGAGCATAGACGAGTAAATAATCTTAGCAATTGCCGGAGCCTGAACCTATCATCCCACCGGCGGATTTCTAAGATCGGTTTTGGTGGACAGCTGTCCAATCGTTGGGGCTGGCCGTATCTGTGGGGCTGGCTATATCTGTGGCGTAGAAATTTCTGCCTTAAAGAGGCTCCGCCAAGGCTCCCAAGCTGGGCATGCTGAAGGTAGCTATTTTCTCTCAAAAGCTATGAACCTATCTACCTCGCCCACGGCCACCGCCGCTCTGCTAGAAGCGCTGCACTTCGCCGCCGCTAAACACAGTGACCAGCGCCGTAAAGACCGAGAGGCCTCGCCCTATATCAACCATCCCATTCGGGTGGCGCAGCTGTTGGCCAGCGAGGGCGGTGTGACCGACCTGGTAACGTTGCAGGCTGCCATTCTCCACGACACGGTGGAAGATACCGAAACTACGCCGGAGGAGCTAGAACGCCACTTTGGCCCCGAGGTGCGGCGGGTGGTGGGCGAGGTGACCGACGACAGGGGTCTGCCCAAGGGCGATCGCAAGCGCCTGCAAGTGGAGCACGCTCCCCACCTGTCGCCCCAGGCCCAGCAGCTCAAAATTGCCGACAAAACCGCCAATGTGCAAAATATCACTACCTCGCCCCCCAAGGACTGGTCCCTAGAGCGAAAGCGCGAATATTTAGACTGGGCCGATCAGGTGGTGGCCGGGTGTCGGGGCTGCAATCCTGCCCTAGAAGCTGTTTACGACGAGATCATGGCTGAAGGCAGGCGATCGCTCCAGGCCTAGGCTGAGAGCACATCCCGCAGGGGTTTGGTCATCCAGTTTAGGCCGACGCGCACCTGGTGCGAGAAGGTGGGCATGCGGTAGAGGTAGGCCAGGCGGCGGGCCACATAGGCCAGTTCACCATCGAGCTGAAGGCCCAGGCCGGTGAGGGTAGCGCGGCTGTTGCCCAGGGTGAGCATTTCGCCCAGGTGGTTGTAGCGGAAGGGCATCTGGGGGCGATGCTTCGCAGAATAGGGTTCGCCAGCGCTCAAGCTGGCCCAGACATTCCACCCGACAAAGTCAGCCTGTTGCAGGGCCACCTGGGCGGTGGCGGGCACCTGCTGCCCCTCGGCATCGCGGCAGTCGGCCACGTCGCCCAGGGCGTATACGCCGGGGCGATCAACGGCCTCTAGGGTGGGCTGCACGACTATCTGCTGGCGCTCGTTGTGCTTGAGGGGCAGGTCGGCGATCACGTCATTTACCTTAGTGCCCACCGTCCACAGCACCAGATCCACAGGCAAAATGTCGGTCTGCTCCCGGAAGGTGAGGCTGATGGTGTCAGCCTCGACGCTCTCTACGGCGGTTTCGAGATCAACCCATACGCCCAGGTCAGAGAGGGCTTTTTGAGAGACTTCGCGGTTGTACTCGGACGAAGTCCGCAACAGCGTGTCGGTGCGCTCGATCAGGCGAACGCGACCCCGCTCGCCCAAATGCTCGGCTACTTTGCAGGCTAGCTCGACGCCGCTGTAGCCGCCGCCCACCACCGCCACGCGAATTTTCTCGACGTCGGAGGCGACCAGGTGCCGCAGGCGGTCTTTGAGGTGGTAAGCATCTTGCAGGGTGCGAAAGGCTAGGGCGTGCTCGGCGACGCCGGGGGCCATATCCATGGGGGTGGTGCCGCCAAGGGCGAGAACCAGGCGATCATAGGTGAGTAGGGTGCCGTCGCTGAGGCTGACCCGGTGCTGGTCGAGGTCAACGCTGGTCACGCCCGCCTGGCGAAACTGCACCGGGGTGCCTGCCAGCAGCTCGGCGTAGGGTGGGGCAATTTCCCAGGTTTGTAGCTCGTCGGTGACTAGCTCGTAGAGCAGGGGCAAGAACAGGAAGCGATCATTGCAGTCGACCAGGGCGATGGTGGGCGGGGTGCCCTCCCAGGGCAGCTGGCTCAGGCGCAGGGCGGTGTAGAGGCCGCCAAAGCCGCCGCCGAGAATGCAAATCGATTGGGGAGCGTCTGCCATGGGTATATGTCTGTTGCTAAGGGCCTGTGATACCTCTTCTACCTTCTAACTCAAAATAGAGGGAGTCATCCTGATTTGCGGAGATTTCTTTTGGCTACAGCGTCAGACCTTGAGATAAAATCGCCCCGCCAAGAGGCGATGGCAGGGGCGCGGGACATTATTCCGCTGATTGTGGGGGCAATTCCCTTTGGGATTATTTTTGGCACCCTGGCTCAGGGTAGCGGTCTGTCGTTTGGGGCGGCCTTGGGCATGTCGGCGTTTGTATTTGCTGGGTCGTCGCAGTTTATTGCCCTGGGGCTGCTGGCGGCGGGTAGCGCATTGCCCTTGATCGTGCTGACCACGGTGGTGGTCAACCTGCGCCACATGCTCTACGCCGCCAGCCTGCTGCCCTACGTGCAGGGGGCCTCCCAGCGGTGGCAGGTGGTAATCGGCTTCTTCTTGACTGATGAAGCTTTTGCGATCGCCATTCGCCGCTACCTGCAACCCGACCCTAGCCCTCACAAGCACTGGTACTACCTGGGCGCAGGCGGAGCGATGTACGGCAATTGGATTCTCTGCACCTGGCTGGGGCTGACGGTGGGTCAGCTGATCCCCAACGCAGCGGCTTGGGGGCTAGACTTTGCCATGGTGGCGACGTTCATTGGCATGATCGTGCCCTACGCGACGACTCGACCCATGGTGGGAGCAATTCTCGTTGCCGGGGTGGTGGCGGTGCTGGCCAATGGGCTGCCCCATAAACTGGGATTGATGGTGGCGGCGATCGCAGGCGTCACCGCCGGTTTTTGGCTCGAAACCCAGCTACCTCCCAGACCAAAGGCCCAAGTCTAACGACCGCCCAACCTAAAACCCAAAACCCAAAACCCAAAACCTTACTATGAACGACTGGCTTCTCGTCGCCGCCATGGCCTTAGTAACATTTTCAATTCGCTACAGCCTCCTGGCCTTTAGCGGGCGCATTCAGCTGTCACCAACCCTGGTGCGGGCGCTGGGCTATGTGCCCCCGGTGGTGCTGACGGCGATCGTGGTGCCTGCGGTGGTCTTCCCCGATGGCGAGACGCTGGGGCTGGGGTGGGGGAATGCACGGCTGGTGGGGGCGATCGCCGCCGTCAGCCTCGCCCTTTGGCGCAAAAACCTGCTGCTCACCATCGCCGGGGGCATGGCCACCTT
>DAIPYU010000235.1:0-3506 GCA_036782635.1 Nodosilinea sp. CTOTU7353 | reverse complement strand
TATTGTTGTAAGAACGCTGTTTCTCTCTGCTACTTGCCCAGCAGAATTGAAGCCAAAGCCCCAATGCGCTCGAAGTCGATTTGGGAGGCAATCTCCATTACCCGACGACCATCGACCTGTAACCTGCTGGCTTCGATAGTGCGGAGCACGTCTAGCATGGTCAACTGGCCGCTGGCGGCGGTGTCGAGGACGGCATTGCGCAGCAGCTCCCAGCCGGGGCTATCGTTGTCGGTAAAGGTAACGGTGGTGGCCAGAAACCGCCAGAGAAACTGCCCGGCAAAGGTGTTGGAGGCTTCACGCAGGCTGTCTACGTCAACCAGCACGTTCTGGGTGAGCGCCTGGCGGGCCTGGGTTTCTTCAATGCGCAGCACATTGAGCAGCAGCTGCAGGTCGCGGCTGGGGATGCCGGTACGCGCGAAAAATTCTAAATCGCTGACGGAGATGGGAGGCGCTTCTAGCGCCCCGTAGGTGATTTGCACGTCCTCTACAGCTTTGGCTGAGGGGGCGGCGACGGCTAGGCCAGTCAGGGTAGTGGCTACCAACGTTAGGGTAACGGTGCCATGCCCAAAATGCTGGGCCGCAGCTGTCAGGGCTGAGATTTTTTGATGAGTAGTCTGCCAGAATCGCTGCATGTTGTTTAACCCCCTCCTTCTAGCAAAATAGTTAGGCCAGTTATCGCATGCTAACTAGCGGGGCGGGGTGTCGCCCTTGGGGTGTGTGCCACTATTTGAAAGGTGTTGGGTATCAGGTGTTATACCAATCCGAACCACGTAACCCCGATTTCCAAAAGATCAAACTGTGGAGGCATTGGCGCAGCCGAGCCAGAGGCTCTATGCAATTAGCCCAATTGAATCGGGGTAAGCAAGCCGGATTTGGCGTCAGGAATGGTGGACGGATGGATGCTACGCCGCCCTAGTCGTCAAAGTCGATGTTGTCGGAGCCAAAGTCAGCACCGAGAAAAGAGCCAGACACGGTGTGCTCTAGCTCCATGCGCTGCTCCATCTGGCGGAGAAAGTAGCCGGTCATCATGGCAGAGGCCAGCAGCCCGGCGAGGTTTTCGCGATCAGTGGTGACCTGGACGTTAAAGCCTTCGCTGGGCAGCACGCCAACTAAGCCCTGCACATTGTGGGCAATGATCTGTTTGATTTCGCCGCTGACTGCTTGGGCTACCCGGCTGAGCACTTCTGGAGACTGGTGCTGGAGATATTTGAGCAACTCATTGGGGTGATCGCTATCGGCCGACATGCTGATAAATTCAGCGTCTTCAGGGTTAAATACCATGGAATCTCAAAGACCTTTGGTCACAACGTAGGCGCGGCGGGCGACAACCAGCTTGGGCTGTGTAGATCTACTGTAACAAAAGGCAACCCTTACCCTGCCAGTGCCTATCAGTATTCCCGATGATAGCGTAACAAACATAACTAAGAGGCTTCATCGACGGCCGGTTCAAACTCTGCGTCGTCGTCGGGGGCTGTGTCATCGACTAGGGAGGCGGTTGAGCCTTTGGGGCGGAGTTGGGGCAGCTGATCGATTTCGAAATGTTGGTAAAATTTGTCGGTGATCTGCACTAACGATGATCGCCCCTCGGCCTGGCGGCGCTTGCGCACAAAGCCCTGGGCGACCAGCTCTGGCACGTGCTGGTAAACGCCGGAGCCGCGCAGATCGACCAGGTCGGTTTGGCTGATGGGGCCTTTGAGGGCGATCGCCGCCAGTGTTCTCAATGCCCCTACGCCCAGGTCTATAGGAATTAATAAATCCACTAAAAACCGATAGCGCTCTTTGAGCTGAAGACAGTAGCCATCGAGGGTTTCAACAATTTCTAGCGCGCCGTCGCGGTGGGCATAGTCGTTCATCAACTCGATCAGCCCTTCTTCGACGTCTTCGCGATCGCAGCGGGCCAACTCGGCCAGCTTGGCAATATCCAGCGGCTGCCCTTTGAGGTACAAAATTGCTTCTAGGGTGGTGGCCAGAGTGGACATAGACCATCAATAATGTAAACCATTCTTCAGACTAGCGCCGATTGCTGGAAACGGCTGATTTGGGCAAAGTAATGCCCCCAAAAAGAAGTTCTCACCTTAGAGAAATAGCCATTGATGAAATCTAATTTCCCCAACTCGTTGCAGTCCAAGTTTCACTTGTCACCCTCTTTTAAAGGGGTAGGGGGGATCCCTGAGAGAATTCCCGCCGCAAAAGGCATCCTGACCGATGTCTGCTGTACCTCAATCCAAATTGCGGCCCGTCAGCTCTACGAAAATGTCTTCGAGGTTCGATGGGCGCGTCATCATGCCGGTTTTGTCGGGCTGCTGATCGAGGTGGGCGTTGGCGGCATCGAGGGTGGGGAAGAATTGGTAATTCCAGCGATCGCCCTGCTGGGTCATGACAATGCCTTCGCCATGGCGAAGGCGAAAATCGGCTAACGTGCCCAGCTCGATCAGCTTGCCCTGGTCGAGAATGCCGATGCGATCGCACAGGTACTCCACCTCTTCCATGTAGTGGGTGGTGAGCAACATGGTCATGCCCTGCTTATTCAAGTCGCGAATGATCTCCCACAGGCGGCGGCGGGTTTGGGGGTCGAGGCCCACCGTCGGCTCGTCGAGAAAGAGAATCTTGGGGTTGTGCAGCAGGGCGCGGGCGATTTGCAGCCGCCGCTTCATGCCGCCCGAGAGGGTTTTGACCTTGTCGTCGCGGCGATCTCCCAGCTCTACATAGTCAAGCCAGGTGTCAATGGCGTCGCGACGTTGAGCGTTGGGCAGGTGGTGCATGCGCCCGTGGAATTCCATGTTTTCCCACACGGTCATGTCGCCGTCGACGCTGGTCTGTTGCAGCACCACGCCGATCTGGCGGCGCACGTCGAGCTGCTGGCGGTTGACGTCGTAGCCTGCCACCACCACATGGCCATCGCTGGGGCGGGTGAGGGTGGTGGCCATGCGAATGGTGGTCGATTTGCCCGCGCCGTTAGGGCCGAGCAGGCCAAAGATTTCCCCCGCTTCGATATTGAGAGAGAGGTCGTTGACGACAGAGACACCGCCGTAGACTTTGTGGACGTTTTGCAGGCAAACCGCAGCGGACATGGGGTTGACAGGCTCCAGAGCTAAGTCACCGCGACCGGCCTTGGCCCTGGGTCGTCTGTAACTTATTGTTAATAGTTCTACGGTATCACCCATCCACAGCGATTTCCACGGTAGCTAGGATGGCTTGATCAGGTGATCGCAAATTCAAACCTCAAAGTTCAAACCTCAAAACTGCCCCATGCGCGCCCACATTGACCACGGCATTCTCTACGTCCACCGAGACGATGTGCCCGCCTACAAAAAGTCGGGGTCGGTGGTGCGCAACAGCTATTTTTGGGCGCTGCGGTCGATCGCCGACCGGGCGGGGTTTAACCACGACTGGGAGTTTGCCGATGTGGTGTGGCCGGCCCTGGGGCGCATGCTGATGAGTTTTACAGAGTCGGGCTACCTGGGCTATCGAGAGACGGTACTGGAGTTTACCGACGACATAGCTAT
>DAIPYU010000234.1:0-3563 GCA_036782635.1 Nodosilinea sp. CTOTU7353 | reverse complement strand
TCGGGGGGAACTAGGCCTGGGTTACTAAATGTATTTGGTGTCATCTCTGCGATCGCACTCTAGGCCACCCTCTTCGACAGCGCCCTGGCCTGCGCCCAACATCTGGCCCTTCGCCTGGTGCTGTTTCAGGCCAAAGTTATGCCTTGGAATCTATGCCCGCTTCCTCGATCACTGCTGCGATCGCCACCTGCTGCAGCGGGTGGGTGGGCGCTATCGGTTTACCCATCGGCTGGTGCAGGAGCGACTTGCAACCATGCCCTAAAGCATGTGCCCATCTTGCCAAGGTTTTCTAGAAGATAGCGAAGGCACGGCCTCAGCGGTCATCAGTGGGTGGCTCAGTCAGAGACAACGTTAGCTAAAGTCCCGCAACATTTTTTTGATTTCCAGATTGTGCAGCTCCTCCTGGCCAATCTTGGTGCGCGCATACTCCTCCAGGTAAATGCTGGCGTCCTCAACCACCTCCAGCAGCAGCTTGTACATCTGTAGCGCTGTTTGCTCGTGGTTCAGACTCTCTTGCAGCAAATCCTTCACCCCGTGGCGGTGGTTTTCTTCAATTGGGGCAATGCGCTGGCTGGGGTGGCCCTCCAGGCCAGTGATAATCTCCCCTGCTTCCTGGGCGTGCAGCAGCGACTCCGCAGCCTGGGCCTTAAAGAAATCCACAATGGGAATCCGGTTCGGCCCCGTCACCATCAGCGAGTAATGCGTGTAGCGCACCACTCCTGCTAGCTCAAATTCCATAATTTGGTTCAGTAGTTCGGTTGTGGTTTTAGTGTTGAGGTCTTGCATGGGGGATTGGGTCTCGGGTGTTGGGTCTTACGGTTTGCGGTTTGCGGTGTAGGGTCTATGGCTTCACCGTGCACCTTACACCGTTTCAACAACCTGCCCCAACTCGCCCAAGACAGCGAACTCAGCGACGACGACATCGCAATTCTCTACGACGATGCCGAGGCCATCGTCGGTCTAACCATCCTCACGTGACTGCATTTCTCTTAGATACCCACACATTTATCTGGCTGGGCGAAAACGATCCGACTCTTCCAGAACCGCTGAGAGACAACATCATTGACACAGCCGAGACCGTTTATCTTAGTATTGCCAGTCTTATCGTGGCACTACGGTTCTGGCATTTGCCAGTTGGGGTTGATCAAGCTGGTCAGCACATGGTCTCGCCACTGGCCATTGATGAAGAGATAGTCGCGGGCGATGCCCTCGATCGCAAAGCCCAACCGCTTCAGCACCTTGGCGCTGCGGTGGTTGTGGGGCATGTAGTTGGCCATCAGTCGGTGCAGGTTGAGATCGTCAAAGGCATAGGCAATCAGCCGCTGACCCGCCTCGGTCATGTAGCCCTGGCCCTGGTGCTGGGCCGATAGACCGTAGCCCAGGGTAGCCCCGTGCAGAGCCCCCCGCAAAATGGTGTTGAGGTTGATGCTGCCGATTACCTGGTCTGGCTCGGCTTGCAGAAATATCATCAGTTTGACCGCATAGCCCGTGTGAAAGTCAGTGGCTCGCGAAGCCAGCACATTCTGCCAAAAGTCGCGGGTGTAGAAGCTGTCTGGGCGCTGCGGCTCGAAGGGGGCCAGATAGGCGCGGTTGACCCAGTAGTAGTGCAAAATCGCAGGAATGTCGTCGTTGGTGCCCAGGCGCAGAATGAGGCGCTGGGTCTTTAGCTCGGGTCGTCTGGTCACGATCGCAGCCCATAGTAGAGGTCCACCGAGGGTTGAGTTGAGCAATGGATATCATCCTCCGGTGAGGGGATCATTGTCATGGTGCCATGGTGGGTGGATAGGTGGATGGATGGGCGGGTGATGGGTGGATGGTAGGGGCAGACCTATGTGTCTGCCCTGGTATGGGGGATGGACGGGTAGGGCGTAGGGGCAGACCTATGTGTCTGCCCTGGGAAATGGCGGGGATGGGGGCATGGGGGAGTTAGGGGGAGAAGGGCTTTTCGGTATAGTAGGGGTCTGCAAAATCGAGGACTAGAGAGCTATGGCGCGCCTGGCACTGTTGAGCGTATCGGATAAAACTGGGCTGGTGGAATTGGCCAAGGCCCTGGTAGAAGAATTTGGCTTTGACCTGATTAGCAGCGGTGGTACGGCGAAAGCGATCGCAGCCGCCAATCTCCCTGTCACCAAAGTCTCTGACTACACGGGCTCGCCTGAAATTCTCGGCGGGCGGGTGAAGACGCTGCACCCCAAAATTCACGGCGGCATTTTGGCGCGGCAAGACCTAGCCGAAGATCAGAAAGATTTAGCCGACAACGGCATTCGCCCGCTCGATCTGGTGGTGGTGAACCTCTACCCCTTTGAGCAGACCATCGCCAAGGCAGACGTGACCATGGCCGATGCGATTGAGAATATCGACATTGGCGGGCCAGCGATGTTGCGGGCGGCGGCGAAGAACCACGCTCACCTGACGGTGCTGTGCAGCGCTGAGCAGTATGGGCCGTACCTGGAAGCCCTACGAGCGAGCGCAGGACAGGTGCCCTTAGAATTTCGCCAGGAGTGCGCGCGGGCGGCCTTTTGGCACACGGCCAGCTACGACCAGGCGATCGCCACCTACCTGACGGCATCCACTAGCGAACCAGACATCCTACCCCAGCAGTGGGCCATGACCGGTCGCCAGCAGGCCACCCTGCGCTACGGCGAGAACCCGCACCAGAGGGCGGCCTGGTACCGCACGGGCTCCACGCCCACGGGCTGGGTCGGGGCTGAGCAACTCCAGGGCAAAGAGCTGAGCTACAACAACCTGGTGGATCTCGAAGCGGCGCGGCGGATCATTGCGGAGTTCCCGGCTGATCGCCCTGCCGCCGCCGTGCTCAAGCACACCAACCCCTGCGGTGTGGCGATGGGCGATACGTTGGCTAGCGCCTATCGCCGCGCCTACGATGCCGACGATGTCTCGGCCTTTGGCGGCATTGTGGTGCTCAACCGCGCGATTGATGCCGACACTGCTCAGCAGCTCACCGGTACATTCCTAGAGTGCATTGTGGCACCGGGGTGCGATGCTGCTGCCCGCGAGATTCTAGCCAAAAAGCAGAACCTGCGGGTGTTGGTGCTGGAGGATCTGCTGACCGGGCCAGGGCAGGTGGTGAATGCGATCGCCGGTGGATTTCTCCTGCAAGCCCCCGACACCCACCGCGACGACCCCGCCACCTGGCAGATCGTCACCGAGGCCCAGCCGACTGAGTCCGAGCTAGCCGAAATGCTGTTTGCCTGGCGGGTGGTCAAGCATGTGAAATCAAATGCAATCGTGGTGACGCACCAGCAGCAGACCCTCGGCATTGGCGCGGGGCAGATGAACCGAGTCGGCTCGGTCAGCATTGCCCTGGCCCAGGCGGGGGCAAAGGCCCAGGGGGCGGTGTTGGCCAGCGACGGCTTCTTTCCCTTCGACGATTCGGTGCGTACCGCCGCCGCTGCCGGCATTCGCGCCGTGGTGCAGCCCGGCGGCAGCCGCCGCGATGAGGATTCGATCAAAGCCGCCAACGAGCTGGGCTTGATCATGGCCATGACCGGCGTGCGGCATTTCTTGCACTAGCCAGCATCTAAAAACCCGGTTTCTTGGGT
>DAIPYU010000233.1:1525-3669 GCA_036782635.1 Nodosilinea sp. CTOTU7353 | reverse complement strand
AGAACTCGAAAACTTTGGCGCTGCCGGAAGGTGCTCGCAACACCAACCGACAGCTAACCCCGCAAATCTAGCTAGCAGATTGCGAGGCTACGGTAGATCCTACCCTAGCCCCCCCAGTTTGCATTGCATCTGCGGGTGGCTAGGGTTTTCGCGTTCTGTCTTCCTCAACCACAAAAGGAAAACAGAACCGATGTTTAAATATCTTGAACCAGACGCCAGCGATAACCAAGAAACCAGTCAAGGGACCGGGTCCCTGCCGCTGCCATCCGAGAGTGGAGGCCAAGACAAAGGGACCCGGTCCCTAAAGCCCCCAACCCCCGAGAAAGTGCGGCATATGCTCTACGGCAGCCTGGCAGCCATAGACCGCACCATCAAAATCCTCCACGCCCACGGCTACGCCGACCCCAACGACGGTCGCGCCCCTATCCCCGTCCCCCAAAGCGACGCTAACCCCGGCACCAAACCCAACCAGTGGATGGCGATCATGACCAAAACCGTGCTGCTGGAGTAGACGACCAAGCCCGAGGATTCCGTGAGCATCCTCGGGCTTGGAGCGGGGTAGTCGTGGGTGGGTAGTTTAGCGATCGCCCCCCACAGCCCCCATCACCACACCTTCATCCTCGCCATAGGCGCGGATGTCGCGGCGGAGAATACCGAAGTCAAACGCCTTCGTCTTGCCGCCCTGGGCCTTGATCTGGATCCACACCAGACAGATCAGCGTCGACACCACTATCGGAGCAGCAAAGCTGACCAGCAGATCGCCCGCGAAGGGCAGCCCATTCCAGGGGCTAAAGTCGGGCCGGGGGAAGAACAGGGCACCGGAGGCGATCGCAGCCACCGCGCTCCAAAACGCCATCGTCCCCGTCAGCCGCCGCGAATAGAGCCCAAACAGCACCGGAAACAGCGCCCCGGCGCAGACCAGATCGGCCAGCAAAAACAGGTACAGCACGTTGTAGCCCCGCGCGGCAATCGCGATCGCGGGCAGCCCCACCACCACCATCAGCAGCCGGGTGATCTGCAAAATGCCGCTGGCGGGCCGATTGGGGAAAATTCGCAGCAGGTCGGTGGTAAACACGCTGGCGATGCCGTTGAGCAGCGAGTCTAGACTGCTCATCACCAGGGCCAGCACCAGCACCAGCACCGCCATACTCACCCACCCCGGCAGATTCAGCGCCTGAATCAGTGAGAAAAAGGCGCGATCGTCGTTGTAGCCAAAGTGCATGGCCACAATGCCCAGCAGCCCCGCAATGAACAGCATCGGCAAAATCAACAGAAACGAGCCGAGGAATGATCGCCGCACCACCTGATCGGTTTTGCAGGCGTAGATCCGCTGCCAGTTGGTCTGGTTAAACATTTCGGCGGCAATCACCGCAATGAACAGCGTGGCCCCAAACTTGATGCCGGGGCCATTCGACAACGTCAGCAGTTCTGGCGCGGTCTGGGTGACGGGGGCGATCGCATTCCCCCAGCCCCCCAGCGCCACCACCGCAATGCCAAAGCTCAGCAGCAGCAGCGGCACAATCACCACAAACTGAATCGCGTCGGTAAAGATCGTCGCCGCCAGGCCGCCCACCAGGGTGTAGGCAAACACCGCCACCATCACCAGCAGAGCCGTGAGCCAAAGGGGCACCCCCGCCATCAGCTCGACTGCCTTTGCGATCGCCGTCAGCTCCGCCGCCAGATACACAAACATGTAAAACACCACAATCGCCAGGGTCAGCCGATACATGGCATTGCCAAAGCGGTGCAGCACGTATTCGTTTAGCGAGTGGCCCTTGGGCATGAGAAACCGCATGCGCGTGCCCATAAAGGCAAACAGCGCCGCCGGAGTAGCCTGGCCAATGCAGTAGCCGACAATGCCCGCAATGCCGCTGGTGGCCCCCACCTCCGGCGGGCTAAAGAGAATCCATGCGCCCATGGCCGAGGCCACAATGGTCGCCAGAGCCATGGGGGTGCCAATACTGTTGCGGCTGACCATGTAATCTTCCAGACTGATGGCGCGGCGGCTGGCCTGGAGCAGCCCAATCAGCGTAAAGCTGGCCACGGTAATCAAGGTAACGGCGATCGCCGTTGCACTCAGGGTCATATCACAACTCACCTCGATAGGGTTGGGTGGTTGCTAGAGGCGGCTGCTTTAGAGAACA
>DAIPYU010000233.1:0-1425 GCA_036782635.1 Nodosilinea sp. CTOTU7353 | reverse complement strand
AACAGACTCGCAGAACACGTACAGGTGAGGAGACGTTACAGCCCAAAGCCGCGCGTAGCCTCAATTCACGCTTTCCTCCGCTGGCATTAACCAGGTCAGGTTCCGAGGGTATGATCTCAGCCCGATTGCTCGGACACCCCTAGCAGGTAGCATCCTACCACTGGTGACGTATCTAGGGCTGGGTGATAATAAAACAACAGACCTGACTGCGGGTGGCGGCTAAGCACCTAGCAGCAAGGGACGAAGAAGAGAGGCATATGAACAGGTTTGAGATTCTGACTCCCTTGAACTTCTCTGTTCGCACCTCAGATGACCACTGGCAAAGACTCATTACAAAACACCCCGACATTGCCGACCTTGAAGCGAAGGTGAGACAAGCCTTGGCAGAACCAGATGAAATTCGTCAGAGTAGTCGTGATGTCAACGTGTTGCTGTTCTACCTGACCCTAAAACAGCGGCGGTGGGTAGCTGTAGTTGCTCGCAGGCTCAATGGAGAAGGCTTTTTAATCACCGCTTACCAGACCGACGCTATCAAAGAAGGAACCCAGCTATGGCACAAGTGAAAATCTATTACGAGCCAGAGCTAGAACTGCTGACGGTATTTTGGCAACCGCCCCGCAAAAATCAAATTGCTACAGAACTGGGCGATGGCGTGATTTTGATCAAAGACGAAACTACCGGGGAGCCTATCGGTATGGAGCTTCTCTCCTACCGCCCTAATGATGATCGCTTTGACAGCGTCAGCGTTGAAATGGGCCGATTGGCTGAAGCATCCTAAGGATTCAGGCCATGGCTGCCCCCGTTACCATTGCAAATATTTACGCTCTGCTGGAGGCTTCGCCGCCTTTCAACCAACGGGCTGATAGCCCAATTGATCCTCGGTGCGGATGGTGATCATGGCTGGAGAAACTGACCTAACCCAACTGCTCAAAACCATGAAGCCCCTGCTGCGGCAGGGAGACTACGTGTTTTGCACTCTGCCGAACGCCACCCACTGCCCGCCCCACCTCGACCCCGTGGGCTATTTCAAAGAAGACGAAGGGCTGACGCTGATGTTGCTTAAGCCCCAGGCCGATATGGCAGGCCTATCCTACTCGGCGGTCTTTGCGCTGATTACGCTGACGGTGCATTCTAGCCTGGAGGCGGTGGGGTTTATAGCTGCGATCGCAACCCACTTGGCCAGCCACGGCATTAGCGTCAACCCGGTCTCGGCTTTCTACCACGACCACCTATTTGTGCCCACTAGGGATGCTGAGCGGGCGATCGCACTGCTGCAATCTCTTAGCGACCCAACTTGCTCTGAACCACCCGCTTAATGCCCGTCTCCACATCCAGCCAGGCGGCATCGCGGTTCTCCCACTGCACTACTGGCGTTCCATTCTGCGGTAGCCAGCTGAGCTTGTTAAACGGCGTATCGCGCCAATC
>DAIPYU010000232.1:0-3786 GCA_036782635.1 Nodosilinea sp. CTOTU7353 | reverse complement strand
TTTGGGCTTCTCTATTCCTGAAGATATCGAAGCGGCACCGAGGTTTCAACCATGCCCCTGATTCATGCTGACGCAACTAGCTTGGCTAAAGCCGTTCAAGAGCAGAAGATTCCGGCAAAAGAGGTCATTAAGGATATTTTGACTCAAGTTACGGCCCTAGATCCACTGCTTAATTGCTTTACGGAGGTACTATCCGAGTCAGCGATGGCTAAGGCCGAGGCGGTCGATCGGGCAATCGCAAACGGTCTTAACCCCGGCCCCTTAGCAGGGGTTCCCTTTGCTGTTAAAAACTTGTTTGACATTGAGGGAGTGACCACCCTAGCCGGGTCTATCATCAATGCCGAAAAGCCACCCGCCACCCAAGACGCCACCGCGATCACAGCCCTCAAGCAGGCTGGGGCCATCCTAGTGGGATCGTTGAACATGGATGAATACGCCTACGGCTTTTCGACCGAAAACACCCACTACGGTCCCACCCACAATCCCCATGATTTAGCCTGTGTCGCTGGGGGGTCTTCGGGTGGGTCGGCGGCAGCGGTGGCGGCGGGGCTGGTGCCCTTAACTCTAGGCTCTGACACCAATGGCTCGATTCGAGTCCCCGCCTCCCTGTGTGGTGTGTTTGGCCTCAAGCCCACCTATGGGCGGCTGTCGCGAGCGGGGGCGGCGTTGTTTGTTGGCAGTTTCGACCATGTGGGGCCATTTGCCCGGTCAGTGCAAGACATTGCCACGGTGTTTGATCTGCTCCAGGGGCCAGATGAGCGCGACCCGGTCTGTTGCGATCGCCCTCCAGAGCCCTGCCTACCTCAGCTCAACCAGGGAGTAGAGGGTTTACGGATCGCTGTTGCCGACGGCTATTTTGCCGAGGGAGCAACCGATGAAGCATTGGCGGCAGTACAGCAAGTAGCCAAAGCGCTACAGGTGACGCGGCAAGTCACGCTGCCAGAACCCCATCGAGCCAGAGCTGCGGCCCTGACCATTACCGCCTGTGAAGGGGCAGAACTGCACTTTCAGGATTTGCGCAATCGTCCTCAGGACTTTGACCCCATGACTCGCGATCGCTTGCTGGCAGGAGCATTTTTACCAGCGGCCTGGTACATTCAGGCCCAGCGGTTTCGCCAATGGTATCGCCAGCAGGTGCAGCAGATTTTTCAAGATGTGGACATCATTTTGGCTCCCACCACGCCTTATTCAGCCTTTCCCATCGGGCAAGCCACGATCCAGGTGAATGAGGCCACGCTCCCCTCTCGAACCAACTTAGGACGGTTTACCCAACCTCTCTCCTTTATTGGTTTGCCGGTGCTTTCGGTCCCAGTTTATCGGCCTGGTGCTTCGCCTTTAGGGGTACAAATTCTTGCGGCCCCCTATCAAGAATCTCTGATTCTACGTACAGCGGCTGTTCTAGAAGCCCAGGGAATCGTCAAAGCCCCTGTTGCTCCGGTTAATAGTTATAGAAATTAACTTCCGTTGGACTCATATTCCTCCAAAGTCTGGGCAGATCAGGGTTGGCTAAACCTGCTGTTCTACTGGTCGATGGGCGAATTGTTAATTGAAAAAAAGCAGCAGCATGACTGAAATCAATAATCTTAACGTGGTTGAAGAGATTTCTCAGCTCTATAACCAGTATGAATTGGCCCTTTGCAATAATGATGTGGCAACGCTGAATAAATTCTTCTGGGACTCTTCAGAGGTGGTTCGCTTTGGGGTGATGGAAAACCTTTACGGTGGCGAGGCGATTAAAAAATACAGAGAGTCTAGGCCAGATATCAAACTCAGTCGCCAAATTTCCAACTTTAAAGTGACAGCTTTTGGGATTGACACCGCCATTGTTACTCTAGAGTTTTATGGCGGCCTAGTGGGCCAACCTGCTCGCTCAGGCAGACTGACCCAAGTCTGGAGACACTTTCCTCATGGTTGGAAGATTGTATCAGCCCATGTCTCCTGGATACCAGAGAGCTAAATTGTCGCCATGGCCTTAGGTTTTCAGGTTCCCACTCGTCCGCCAGCTGTCGGTACTCGCGGCATGGTGGCTTCACCCCACCAGTTGGCCTCGGCAGCTGGGCTGCGGGTGCTACAGATGGGGGGTAGTGCCGTCGATGCTGCGATCGCACTCAACAGCACCCTGGGCGTGATTTACCCCCACATGACCGGGCTGGGGGGCGACTCGTTTTGGCTGATCTACAACGCTGCCACTCGTCAGGTGCACGGCCTCAACGGCTCGGGGCGGGCGGCAGCCCAGGCTACCCTTGAGTACTACTGCGATCGCCACTACACCGAGCTGCCCAGCCGTGGCCCCCTGGCGGCAATCACAGTACCGGGCACCGTCGATGCCTGGTGCACTGCCCACGATCGCTTTGGTCGTCTGCCCCTCGACAAAAGTCTCCAGGCGGCCATCGACTACGCTGAGCAGGGCTACCCCGTTTCCACTTCCCAGGAATTGTGGACCCAGCGCAACTGTGATCTGCTCAGCCAAGACCCCTGGGCCCAGAGCTGTTTTTTGCCCCAGCAGCAGGTGCCCAATCGCGGCACGGTGCTGACCAATGGGGGGCTGGGCCAGAGCCTCCGAGCAGTTGCCAGCGGCGGCAAAGATGAGTTTTACCGAGGGGCGATCGCCGCCGAAATCATCCGTCACCTGAGTGAACGAGGGGGCATTTTGACCGCCGATGATTTTGCCGCCCACCGCAGCGATTGGGTCGAGCCCATCGCCACCACCTACCGGGGCTACCGAGTGGTCGAGATGCCCCCCAACACCCAGGGGTTTGCGGTGCTGCAAATGCTCAACCTGCTTGAAGGGTATGACCTCCAAGCCATCGGTCACCACACCGCCGACTACTACCACCTCATGGTGGAGGCCACCAAGCTGGCCTTTGCCGACCGCGATCGCTGGCTCAGCGACCCCGACTTCGTCAACATCCCCATTCAGGAGCTGATCAGCAAGCCCTACGCTGATCGGCGGCGACCCCTAATAGACATGGCCCAGGCCCAACCCTACGGCCCCGGCATCGGCAATGGCGACACTACCTTCTGCGCCGTGGTCGACGACCAGGGCAACGCCGTTGCCACCATTCAGAGCCTGTACTTTGACTACGGCTGCGGCGTGGTGGGGGGTGAAACCGGCATCGTGCTGCAAAACCGGGGCTCGTTCTTTTCCCTCGACCCAACCCAGGCCAACTGCCTAGCCCCGGGCAAGCGCCCCTTTCATACCCTGATTCCAGCTTTGGTGCTCAACCCCGCTGGCGACCTGGAGTGGGTGCTGGGCTCCATGGGCGGCGAAGGTCAACCCCAAACCCAGGCGGCCCTGCTGACCCGAGCGATTGACTTTGGCCTCGACCCCCAGACGGCAATCGACTGGCCCCGCTGGTTGCAGGGACGCACCTGGGGCGAAAGCACCAGTCGCCTCTCGCTAGAGGGCCGTATTCCTGAAGCAATTCAGGCCGAACTGACCCAGCGGGGGCATCCGGTGGCCAGCCTGCCCACCTGGGCCGAGCAGATGGGCCACGCCCAGATGATCCACATTCACCCCGATACAGGGGTGCTGTGGGGTGGGGCTGACCCCAGGGGAGACGGCACCGCCCTCGGCTATTAGATGACAATTACTTTGGCGACCCACGAGATGGGCAACGAGGTTCAATTTATTACAGGATGCCTTGGTTTCAGTGTGTTGAGCCAGTCTAGAATGGCCGAGGACAGGCCAAATAGCTGAACGTTCCAATGCATGACAGTATCGGTGAGCATGTTTTTGTTCCATCGTTGCGTCCAAGTTAAGCGACGGTGGACCCGCTGGTCACG
>DAIPYU010000231.1:0-3956 GCA_036782635.1 Nodosilinea sp. CTOTU7353 | reverse complement strand
TTATAGGCTTCGACCAAACTGGGAAAGGCTCGCGCCACCGACCCAAACCCCACGGGCAAGCTGCGCATGCCAAAGCTGCCGCCGGGGTAGGTCATGGCGATCACCCGGTCGAGGGGGGTGCTGCGCATGATCACCGGGCCGCCGTCCACCACGATGTACAGGCGCTCTAGCCAGGTTTGTGGGCGAAAAGCCGTGTACACAGGCCGGTTGGAGTATAGCTTTTCCACCCCCAGGGCACTGGGGTCTAGATCTCGAAGCAGCGTTTCACCCTCTAAACCCTGGAATAAAAAACTTTTTGAGGTTAAGGTCTCAACGGTTCCCAATGCTAAATTCTGGCCTTTTTGCCTTGCCATATTGCGCTACAAACCTGTTAACCCTCATCCAAGTCCAGACGTGGAATTCTACCCGTGGGAAAGCTCCAGATCCCGAGCTGAACTTGGTACACCAAGCCTATTGTCGCTTGAAAGCTACGCCAGCTCAAATAAACTTGAGTTCAATTACAAACAAAATCTAATTTTCTTGGAAGCCTCTCCAATTGAGCATAATAAACAGGATGCTCTCGCAGGGGCAGGGGTAGCTCGGTGAACTATTCTAGCTTTACGTTGAGCTTCAGCAGGTAGCCCTAGACTCTATCCTTGAGACCCTAGTAGAGCACCGGTTCAGTATTCACTGCCCCTCGTTCCAGTGCTTGGAATGCTCGTCGGAGGCTCTGCGGAGGCTCTGCCTCCTCGAAGGAGCGGCAGAGCCGCAAGAGCAGGATGCCCAGGCGGAGCCAGGGCACCAGGGTGAGTGCCGTGATTTAGATACTGTACCGATGCTCTAGGCATCATCGTTACTTGAGACCCATCGCTAGGCCCATCATTAATTTGAGGCATTTGAGGCAATTGAAAGTTTGAACTGGCCATACAGAGCTTAAATTTGACCAGGCGGGGTATGGCTTCTGCCCTCAGGGCATCAGGGGAATCGAGGTCTTGCCCGCGGGGCAAAATCTGGCTCCGGGCGAACGTGAATTTCCGATCGCGCCCTCAAGCATAATCGTAGTTCTTTAGAGCATGTGTCTGTGACGAAAAACACCCTGCTTCCGTCTGAAGATCAGCCTAAATCTGGCCTGGCTCGCTCCCCCTCCCGTAGTGGATGGCTCAAAGCTGTGCTGGGCTTAGCCATCGCGGCGGCGGTGGTGTGGGTTATTGCCCTGGTTGGCGAGCTGTCGGCTGCGCCTTTGAACTGGCAGGGCTGGCTCGCCATTGGGGTGACCCTAGGGGCGTTTTTGCTCAACGCGATGACGACGCTGGCGGCGGAGGTGGTGTTTTTGGGGGCGCTGGCGGTGCTGTTGCTCAGCGGCACCCTCGACACCGCCACCGCCCTGTCGGGTTTTAGCAACCCCGGCATGATCACGGTGGCGGTGCTCTACATTGTGGTGGCGGGCTTGCAGCAAACCGGCGGGCTAGATGTGATCTCGCGATCGGTGCTGGGCATGCCCCAGGGACAGACCGAGGCGTTGATCCGGCTGATTGCGCCGGTGCTGGGCCTCAGCGCTTTTTTGAACAATACGCCGATCGTGGCGATGTTTATTCCGGCGGTGGGCGACTGGTGCCGCAAGCTACGCATTAGCCCGTCAAAGCTGATGATACCCCTGAGCTATGCGGCGATTATGGGGGGTATGTGTACGCTGATTGGCACCAGCACCAACCTGGTGGTCAACGGGCTGCTGATCGCCGAGACCGATCTGCCGGGGCTGCGGATGTTTGACCTGGCACCGGTGGGGGTGCCCTGTGCGATCGCCGGCTCTCTGATGCTGATCTTGGCCCAGCGCTGGCTGCTGCCGGTGCGCAAACCCGCCATCACCGGCACCGACGACCCCCGCGAATACACCGTAGAAATGGTGGTAGAAGACCACAGCCCCCTGGCGGGTAAAACCGTCGAGAAAGCCGGGCTGCGCCACCTGCCGGGCCTATTCTTGACCGAAATTCAGCGGGGAGAGCAGCTGCTGACGGTGATCAACCCCCAGGAGGTGCTGCGGGAGCGCGACCAGCTGGTGTTTGTGGGCATGGTTGACTCTATCGTTGACCTCAACCAGATTCGGGGTTTGCAGCCCGCCACCGACCAGGTGTTTAAGCTCAACTCGCCGAGGTCGGAGCGATCGCTGATCGAGGCCGTAGTCTCCAATACCTGTCCCCTGGTGGGCATCACCATTCGCGAGGGCAAGTTTCGCAGTCGCTACGGGGCGGTGGTGCTGGCGGTGGGGCGCAACGGCGAGCGTCTGCCGGGCAAAATCGGCGATATTCGCCTGCGCCCCGGCGATACCCTACTGCTGGAGGCCAACCCCTCCTTTTTAGAAGAACGGCGGGCCTCCCGCGACTTTTACCTGGTCAGCCCGGTGCCCAACTCTGACCCCCTGCGCCACGACAAAGCCCCCGTGGCCTTCGGCATCTTGGTGCTGATGGTGGCCCTGGCCACCTTTAGCATTATGGATATGCTCAACGCCGCAATTTTGGCGGCGGTGCTGATGGTTGTTACCGGCTGCTGCTCGTTTCAGCAGGGGTTTCGCTCGATTGATTGGTCGGTGCTATTGGTGGTGGCGGCGGCTCTGGCCCTGGGCAAAGCGCTCGAAATCACCGGGGCGGCCCTGGCTTTTTCGACGGCGGTGCTGGAGGTGGCGGGCACCAACCCCTGGGTGGCCCTGGCCGCCATCTATGCCATCACCAGCCTGCTCACCGAGGTGATCACCAACAATGCCGCCGCCGCCGTGGTGTTTCCCATTGCGCTGTCGCTGGCCCAGGGGTTGGGGGTGAGCTTTATGCCCTTTGCGGTGGCGATTATGATTGGAGCCTCGGCCAGCTTTAGTACCCCCATTGGCTACCAGACCAACCTGATGGTCTACGGCCCCGGCGGCTACAAGTTCACCGACTTTATGCGGGTCGGCATTCCCTTTAACCTGATGTTTTGGGGCCTCACGGTGCTGATTGCGCCGCGAGTGTTTCCGTTTTAGTCGCCTTTGTGGCGAATGCCGTAGAGGTGCTCTAGCACCTGCTTCACCACCAGGGTGACGGCGGCGAGACCGGCCAGCACCACCGCTGCGGCAAAGGCCCCTTGGGAGTTGTAGTTGCGGTAGGCGCTATCGACAAACAGGGTGAGGGTTTGGGTGCGGCCAATCAGGTTGCTCGACACAATGGCAATCGAGCCAAATTCGCCCATGGCCCGCGCCGTGGTGAGAATGATGCCGTAGACCAGCGCCCAGCGAATCGAGGGCAGGGTGACTCGCCAAAAGGTCTGCCAGCCGTTGGCCCCCAGGGTGCGGGCGGCCTCTTCTTCCTCGTCGCCAATTTCTTCGAGCACCGGAATCACCTCGCGGGCCACAAAGGGCATGCCGCCCAAAATGGTCGCCAGCACAATGCCGGGGAAGGAGAAAATGATCCGCAGATCGATCTCCTGGAGCACCGGATTGAGCAGCCCCTGGCGGCCGTAGAGCGACACCAGCATCAGACCGGCCACCACGGGCGAGATCGAGAAGGGCAGGTCGATGATGCTGAGCAGAAAGGTGCGGCCGCGAAAGCTCTTGCGGGCTAGCACCAGGGCCGCGCAGAGGCCAAAGATGACGTTGAGGGGTACGGCGATCGCCACCGCCATCAGCGTTAGCTTCAGGGCATTGAGAAACTCGCGGCTGGCCAATGTGCCCAAGAAACCTGCCATGCCATTGCTAAAGGCCCCGATAAACACATAGACCGTGGGCACCAGCAAGATCAGGCCAAAGTAGGCGACCACGATGGCAATGAGGCCGTACTTGGCCCATTCGCGCTTGGCCTGGGGCGGAGTATGGTGCTCCAGGGGTTGGTTAGCGTCGAGATTAAGCGTCATAGCGGCGTCCCCAAGCTTGCAGTAGATTGATCGTCAGCAGCATGATCAGCGAGATCAGCAGCAGCACCAGACCGATCACCGTTGCCCCCGGCAGGTCGTTG
>DAIPYU010000230.1:0-4046 GCA_036782635.1 Nodosilinea sp. CTOTU7353 | reverse complement strand
GAGCTACACATAATCAACAACCTTCTAGTTTGGAGACTTGAATAGATGCTGCTACGCCTGCTTTTGATCGCCAGCGCTTTGACCACCGTGAGCCTGGTGAATACCGCCTTTGTATCTACCGCCAGCCGCCCTACGGGCTCTGACACCCTCGACCCGATCGCCTCTTGCGCCCCCACCCCCACCGAATCAGAGGATGAGGACGACAAGAAAGATACGCCCCGTCCCCGCCGCACCGGCCGCGCCTTTGAGGTGTAGAGAAGCCGGTTTGCTGGGTTTGCATTTTGTTTAGTTATTCTCGGCACGGGATAACGCCGTCCCCTCCTATGGATTTTTTATCCCAAACTGAGGTCTAGTAGTTTGCCAAGCCAAAGGTGACAGGTTAGTGGGGGTCACGGTGTAAGGTGTACGGTTCACGGCAGTCCTTGAACCGTACACCTTGTACCCTGCACCTTTAGACCGTTAGAGGCTGTCACAATCAGGTTGGTCAAGTTTTAGTTAAATCTGTTCGATTAAGCCTATTTGTGAATTGAATCTGCCATGACCCCTGTCGCTGAAGTTGTTCAGGTTCAAAAACCGCAGTCCCCGCTCCTCTACATGTTGCTGGCGCTGGTAGCGGCGCTGGTGCTGGGGGTGTCTGGGTTTGGCTGGCAGCAGAGCGCCCTGGCCCTGGTGGGCACGCTGTTTGGCCTGGCCCTCTACCAGGCCAGCTTTGGCTTTGCCTCGTCGTACCGGCACCTGGTGGTGCGGGGCGACGGACGGGGCGTGCTGGCCCAGGTGCTGATGCTGGGGCTGGCCACGGTGCTGTTTGCGCCGCTGATCATTGGCGGCGTTGGCCGTGGGGCGGTGTCGCCGCTGGCGGTGCAGGCGATGGTGGGGGCGTTTTTGTTTGGCATTGGCATGCAGCTGGGCAGCGGCTGCGCCTGCGGCACTCTCTACACCATCGGCGGCGGCAGCTCCATGATGCTGCTGACGCTGCTCACCTTTGGCACGGGTTCCTTCCTGGGCACCCTGACCGACGGGGCCTGGCAGGGGTTGCCCCAAACCGAGGCCCTGTCGCTAATTGGCCTCTGGAGCTGGGGTGGGGCAGTTGTGCAGCTGGTGGTGCTGGGGGCGATCGCCTTCGCTCTCTGGCGCTGGCAGCGGCCCAAGATTGCTGAAGGCGGCTTTTGGACTAAGCCCAGCTGGCGATCGCTGCTCTACGGCCCTTGGTCGCTGGTGGCGGGGGCAGTGGCCCTGGCGGTGCTTAACGCCATTACCGTAGTGCTGGCCGGTCGCCCCTGGGGGGTGACCTGGGGCTTTACCTTATGGGCGGCCAAGCTGGCCATGCTGCTGGGCTGGAACCCGGCCACCAGCGAGTTTTGGCAGCAGGGGGGCATCATCGACGTGCTCAACGCCAGCGTATTTGCCGATGTCACCTCAGTGATGAATTTTGGCATTGTGCTGGGGGCGGCGATCGGGGCGGCCATTACCGGGCAGCTCACCGTGCGCCAGCCGCCCTCACGCCGCGCCATCGTCGCCGCCCTGATCGGCGGCCTGCTGATGGGCTATGGCGCATGGCTCGCCTTTGGCTGCAATGTGGGGGCCTACTTCAGCGGCGTCGCCTCCACCAGTCTGCACGGCTGGCTGTGGATTGCCTTTGCCCTGATCGGCACTGTGGCTGGGGTTAAGCTAAGACCACTGTTTAATTTGCAGAACTGATCTTCCAGTGAATCGCCCCCCGATCTACTCAGACGAACCCTAGGCATCATGGTCGACATGCCTACACCCCCAGTCTGAGTTATGCTCGTTCCCGCCAGTCCGCCACCTTCGGCGATAAGCTACTGGGAAAAAGGGGGCGATTGTCAGGCGATCGCGCCTCTGGCCTTGCGCTACCCTGGGGGCAGCCCTATCGCCCCTGCCCATGCTGGATCTACAGCAGTTTTATGACGCCTGTGACCCCACCCAGCCGCTGCGGGGCAAGCGCTATTACATTGATTTTTCGACAGTGCGCGGCGGCGATATCGTGCAGGAGCTAGAGCGCAAAATTGCCCGATTGGCCCGCAACCGACCCACCACCCAGCTGTTTACCGGCCACATTGGCTGCGGCAAATCGACCGAACTGTTTCGCCTCAGAGACGGGCTGATCCGGCGCAGCTACGAGGTGATCTACTTTGAGTCAGACCGCGATTTAGAAATGGCCGATGTGGAAATTTCTGACATTTTGCTCAGCATTGCCCACAACATCAGCGAGCACCTCGACAGCATTGGCATTGCCACCAAGCCCACCTACCTGCAGGGGCTGTTTCAAAACCTGTCCGACACCCTGCGCACCCCGATGGAAATTTCGGGGGTGAGCTTCTCGGCGGGCATCGCCAATATCACCGCCTCGGCTAAGCAAAGCCCCGACATGCGCAGCCAGCTCAGGCAGTATCTGGAGCCGCGTACCAAGAGCATCATCACCGCCATCAACGACGAGCTGCTGGCCCCGGCCAATACCCGCCTGCAAGCCCAGGGCAAAAACCGCCTGGTGGTGATCATGGACAACCTTGATCGCATCGACAGCGCCCTCCGGCCCCAGGGTCGGCTCCAGTCGGAATACATTTTTGTCGATCGCGGCGAGCAGCTCAAGCAGCTCGACTGCCACCTGGTCTACACCATTCCGCTGGAGCTGATGTTTTCGAACGATCTGGTGCGGTTGTCGAATCGGTTTGGCACCAACCCCATGGTGCTGCCGATGGTGCCGGTGAGTGATCGCACCGGCAACTCCGACCAGGCCGGTATGGCGCTGCTGCGGCAGATGGTGCTGATTCGCGCCTTTCCAGAGCTAAATGTGAACCAGCGCATTGAGGCCGTGGGCCATGTGTTTGACGACATCGCCACCCTTGATCGCCTCTGCGCGGTCAGCGGCGGCCACATGCGCAACCTGATTCGCCTGCTCGACGGCTGCCTGCGCAAGCAGGACCCGCCCTTTTTGCGCGACACCCTAGAGGCGGTGATTCGCAACGAGCGCGACAGCCTCATGGGCCTGGTCAGCGAGCAGGAGTGGGATCTGCTGCTCCAGGCGGTGTCGCGCCAGGACGTGCAGGGCGACGAAGACTACAACATTCTGGTGCGCAGCCTGTTTTTGTACGAATACCGCGACGCCCAGGGCCGCTGGTTTGGCCTTAACCCCCTGCTGGCCGAGACCGATCGCTACCGCAGCTGGCTGGCCCAGCAGCCCCGGCCATGAGCCAGGCCCACCCCAGCGCCCCCTACAGCACCGCCGACATTTTGGCCCACAACCAGGCCGCCCTGGCGGAGCTAAAGCGGGCCATTACCCTGCGGCCAGACCGCTTTTCGCTGGTGCTGGCCCGGTGCAACTATGCCCGCTTGCAGGGGCTGGTGGTCGACCATCTCCGCAGCACCACTCCGCTAGTGGAGCGATCGCTGCCCGCCCAGATCTCGACCCTGCTCCAGGCGCTGACGGTGGACCCCGCCGCGCCGCTGCCCCCGGCCCTGATGGTGACGGGCCTAGAGCAGGTGCACAACCTGATGGCGGTATTTAGGGCGGCCAACCTGGGCCGCAACGCCTTTCCGGCGGCGCTGCCGATGCCGGTGGTGCTGTGGGTGAGCGATCGCACCCTGGCCCTGCTCAACCGCCACGCCCCCGACTTTAAGAGTTTTGCCGCTGCCCCCATTCCCTTTGAGTATCCGCCGGGGGAGCTAATGCAGTCGCTGCACACCCAGGCCAACCACCTGTTTGCCACCATGCTCGACCTGGGCGACAGCAGCCCCCACTACAGCGAGGCCACCCTCTACCACCCTGGCTCGGCCCTGCGCACCGAGCTGGAGTTTGCCCTGGTCGACATTGCCCACAGCCACGCCAGCCTAGATCGAGAACTCAGCGCCAGCCTCGATTTTCTCAAGGGCCGCGACGCCTTTGGCCGCAGTGACCTCGACGTCGCCCGCTACCACTTCGAGCAAAGCCTCAACCACTGGCAAAAATCCCCCCACCCCTCCTCCTCAACCTCAACCCCCACCCCCACCCCTTCACCCCTTCACCCCTTCACCCCCTCACCCGCTCACCC
>DAIPYU010000229.1:0-4068 GCA_036782635.1 Nodosilinea sp. CTOTU7353 | reverse complement strand
GCCCACGATGACGATCATGCCCACGATGACGATCATGCCCACGATGACGATCATGCCCACGGCGATGATCATGGCCACGACCACAGCGCCGAAGCAGCCCATGACCACAGCGCCGAAGCAGCCCATGACCACGACGCTACGGCAGATGCCGACCTGGTACCCGACCCGCACGTTTGGCACAGCGCTCGCAACAACGGTGCGATCGCAGCGGTAATTGCCGACTACCTGGCCCAGGTGAACCCCGAACAGGCCGACCTCTACGTCGAGAATGCCGAGCGTCTGAGCGCCCAATTTGCCGATATCGACGGCTGGATTCAAACCCAGGTGGCGACGGTGCCCGCCGAGCAGCGGCAGCTGGTCACCACCCACGATTCCTTTGGCTACTTTGCCGACGCCTACGGGTTTGAAGTCAAGGGTGCCCTCAGCGGCCTCAGCACCGAAGAGCAGCCCACCCCCGGCGCCATGACCGCCCTGGTCGACCAGGTCAAATCGGCTGAGGTGTCCGCTATTTTTGCCGAAGACACCACCAACCCACGGCTGATTGAGGCAGTAGCCAGAGATGCCGGCGTGGCGGTGGCGGATCAACCGCTGTTTGTAGAAGGCCCCGGCGGCCCCGGCAGCGGCGCCGAAACCACCCAGGAAATGCTGGTGGTGAATACCTGTACGATGGTCGACGCCCTAGGTGGAAGCTGTGATCGCGCCAGCGCCCCGCTCTAGACCTGACGCATCTCTTCTGGCCAGGGTTTTCTGCGGAGAACCCCAGCCAGAAGAGACCTGGCAGAATATGACTCTAAAACAGGGTAAAGATTCAGAGGGTTACGCAGCCAAAGGGGTTTCATCCTCTGCTGAGGTTTGAGGCAGTGAGGTTTGAAGCAGCAGGTCGGGTTTGATGGGTACAATCAGCGCAGACCTCGTCAAGCGCTCGACATAGTCAGAACACTAATCGATGCCATCCTGCCCCCACCTGGGGTACTGTTTGGGCAGTGGTTCAGTTCTCTAGGGGTCAGCTGTAGATTGTGGTGACGATAGCGCTGTGGGTGTTGGGGGTCGGCTTGCTGGCCGGGGCGATCGCAGAACTGTCTCTGCGCACTCGGTACGGGCTGGGCAACCCGCCCCTCTACGTGGCCGACGCCCGCACTGGCTACCGGCTAGCCCCCAACCAGCGCCTGCGGCGGCGGGGCAACCAGATCGAGATCAACCAATACTCAATGCGGGGGCCGGCGATCTCGCCCCACCGCCCGGCCGATACCCTGCGGGTGCTAATGCTGGGCGACTCGATCATCAACGGCGGCTGGTGGACTGACCAGTCTAAGCTTCTGTCGCTAGAGGTGCAGCAGGGGTTAGCCGGGTTAAATTTGTCGGGCGTTGAGTCGGTGGAGGTGCTCAATGCCTCGGCCAACTCCTGGGGGCCGCGCAACGAACTGGGCTACCTGCTGCGGTTTGGCACCTTTGAGGCCCAGATTGTATTTCTGGTGCTCAACACCGACGACCTGTTTGCGATCGCCCCCAACAGCTACGAGCTAGACCGCAACCCCGGCTACCCCACCCGCCGCCCGCTCCTGGCCCTGGGGGAAGCGGTGTGGCGCTACCGAAAATATACCCCCAAAGCCGAGCTACAGACCCTGCACGATCAGCCGGGCGATCGCGTCGGGGTCAACCTAGAAGCGCTGCGCCAGCTGCACCAGACCGTCCAGGCGGCGGGCGGGCATCTGATCATGGCGATGACCCCCCTGCGGCGAGAGCTAGAGGCCGACGGCCCGCGCGACTACGAACGGGTGGCCCGCCAGCGCCTGACAGATTTTGCCAGCGCCCAGGGCATTCCGTACCTAGATTTTTTGCCTCAGATGCAGCAGACCAGCTACGCCCAGCTGTACTTCGACCACATTCACCTCAACGCCGAGGGCAACCAGTGGGTGGGGCAAGCCCTGGCTGACCTGGTAAAAGCGGTTTGGCTCAAGCCAGAAGACAGGCCATCACCCCTGGGGAATGAACCCATGAGCGACCTTTGGTAAATTACCCACGATCATGTCATGTCTGAACACAACAACCTTTAACATTGTGTTACATTGTGCCGAGGTCACGATCACCCAAGGTTTCTCAGGACTATTGCCAATGAATCCCCAATCTTCTGTGACGCTAGAACGCCAAAAGGCAAATATTCTTCAGCTGATCTTCTTTTTGCTGGGCGCGCCCCACATCTACGGCGCGATCAAAACCGCCGAGCGCCGCCGCCAGCAGCGCCCGCCAGTCATGCAATACGTGGCGGTGGGTATGCTGGCCATGGCGATCGCCAGCGCCGCCGAAATGTGGTTGCTGTAGAGGTATGAGGTGCAAGGCTTTGTTTTGAGCCTCATGCCTCCTGTTGCAGCTCGCTGTAGGCGGCGTAGACCCCTTGAACGGTGTACCAGTTCAAAAATATCCGCGCCAGCTCCAGCGCTAGGGAGGGTTTGCCCTGGTCGATCAGCCAGCGTAATAGCGGGGCCATGGTCTTTTCGTTGAGCCGCCCGCCAGCGGTGAGCAAGCCCCACAGCACCTGGTGCAGTGGGGTCATTTGAATCATCATCCGCACTTCGCGGGTGGGGTGCTTTTTGTAGAAAATTGCCCCCATGCGGCCTCGCTGAATTTCTTGATCGATCATCTTAGGGATTTGATCGAGGGCGAAGGGGGGGTGATAGTGGTATCCCACCGCTTCGGGCACTTTGACCATGGTGACGCCCAGGTTTTTGAGCCGCACCCCCAGCTCCAGGTCTTCCCAGCCGTACTGGCTAAATTCAGTGTCAAACAGGCCCGCAGTCAGCAGCCAGTGGCGGGCGATCGCCAGGTTGGCCGTATCAAAAAACGCGTTAGAAAAGTCCGTCACCTTAGCGGTTTCTGCCATGGGCTGGTCAAAGTTGCTGGTGTTGACCAGGCGACCGGCGGTGAATACCCGATCATCTCCCAGGCGCTGGTAGGCAGCGGCCAGGGCCTGGGCATGGGCCTGCATCGAGCCGGGGGGCATGATCACATCGCTATCGACAAAGGCAATGGTGTCGCCCTGGGCCACCTGCACCCCGTAGTTGCGGGCGGCAGAGGCCCCTTCGTGGTGGCGCTCCACCAGCCGCACGTGGGGAAACTCGGCGGCGTTTTGCCGCAGCCAGTCTTGGGTGCCATCGGTAGAGCCGTCGTCCACCACCACTAGCTCGTAGCCTGTGATTAGCCCAGGGTCAAAGACCTGCTGCTCTAGGGCACGCAGGCACTTTTCGAGAATGGGCTGGCGGTTGTAGGTGGGGGTGACGACGCTAAAAAACACGGTGAGCCTCCAAATGGCTCTAATATCCTAGCGCCTGGGCCTGTTCTTATAGAGGAGAGTTCAGAAGGGAGTTTGTGCCGCTGGCAAGAACCACCTCCAGGGTTTCGTGGCATAATTCAGTATGGATGAACTTTAGTTCAAGTGTATTTGCTTGGCGCGAAGTTGCCGGGCATAAAGCAGGGACGCACAGCGGTGAACAATGCAGGCCAAAGAAAAGGCCAGGGAATAGGTCAACGCCAGGGCCAGAGAAAAGTTTCTTGGTGCGGCAGTCTAGCGTTGGTGCTGCTGGCGGGCGTTGGCTGCTCTAGCCCCGACGCTGCCCCTGGGCCGCGCAATGTCACCCTGCACCAAAACTGGGCCTTACAGCCGGGCGATCGCCTGGGGGGGTACCAGGTGCAAAGCGGCCTCGGCGACATTGCCGTCGATCTGCAAGGCAACCGCGTGTTTATGCCCTTTGATGGCCAGGTGCAGCCCGCCGAGGGCAATGTTGACCTGTGCGTGATTCTGTCTAGCCCAGACGTGCCAGCCTACCTGTTTCGACTGTGTGGGCTGCGGCAGACGCGGCTGGGCGACCTGGCCCAGGGCGACCCCATCGGCAGCGGCAACACCGTCGCCTTTGCCACCCTCAGGCGACAGGCCGATGGCACCTGGGCCATGGTAGAACCGGCTAAAGAAATGATTGCCCAGTTTTTAGACCGGCCCTAGGCAGCCCTGTCAATGTGGGGCCAAATTCGGGGGCGATCCCTCGGGTTGGCCGCTGAGCCTAGGACTAGAAGTCC
>DAIPYU010000228.1:0-4082 GCA_036782635.1 Nodosilinea sp. CTOTU7353 | reverse complement strand
CTCATAAGCAAAGTATTTGGCGTGGTAATCGGTTAGATACATGAACTGCCTTTAGGGAGCGCCAAATTGAGCAGGTTTACCTTTACTATCCGTCACTCACCTTCTATATCTGGAAAACGTTGAGAATGTTTCAAACTCTGAAGTGGGATACTCCTGGCTATAAGTCCCTTATCTCCCTAGATTGACCTGGCTCAGACATTAAGGCTGACCCGCTAATCGCGCTGCATCCAAACCGGGGCATCTACCGTACCAGTTGTGAGTCTCTAGTTTAGGAGACCTTTAGCAATTTGTTAGATGGAGTCACCATGTTTACCCAATGGAAAAAACTGCGCACTAGCGTCATCGCCTTGGCTACCTGCCTGTCTGTAGTGCTACTGTCTTCCCCGCTGGTCGGCCAGGTATTGGCCCAGTTGCCCACCGCCGCCACCGCCGGTTTAACTGCGGCCGCCTATGGTGATGATTTTAGGATAGGTGAGCAAATCGACGCCAATTTGGCGGCGGCTACGGCACCGCTTTTGGCCCAGGGCGCTACTAGTGGCCCGGTGGTGACCTACATTGCGATGCTCGACGGCGAGAGTGTGGTGCCTGGTTCGCCTCGGACTGACGCTCGCGGCGTTGTCGGTGCAGCGCTGTCGGGTAACCGTCTGGTGGTGCGCGGCAGCTTTCGGCAGCTGACCAGCGCTCCCCGCGACTATGCTACCGATCCGCTCGATCCGCCCAACCCTAACATCACTTCGGCGTTTCACGTCCACCGGGGCAGCCCCAGCGAAAACGGACTTTTCCAGTATGCGCTGGATGTCACCCTAGACGATAGCGGCCGAGGCGGCAGCGCCACCGGCGACTATACCCTCACCCCGGAGCAGCTTCAGGCGCTGCAAAATGGCACCCTGTACATCGACTTCCACACCACCCGCTACCGAGCTGGTGAGCTGCGCGGCATTCTGCTTCCTGGCTAGGCTTGACGAAGTGCCCTAGTGCTTTGTCAAGCTTTAATTTGTAGGTTGGGTAGAGCGCCAGCGGAACCCGACAAAGGTTTGCTGCTGTTGGGCTTTCTCCGCTGGAGGCGCTTTATTTACCGTGGATGAGCAGGGGGATGGGACGCAGCAAATTGACCTGCCGCCGGTCTACCGCCGCGATCGCAACCTGGTGCGGGCGGTGGCTATCACCCAAGAAAGCGCCGCCGCCCCCCAGGAACATCTGTCTGCGCCAATTTTGATTCAGCCCCTAGGGGAGAGCTTCTACGGATTGAGACGCAGCGACTAGGAGATACCCATTGGCGGGATAATAAAGCCAGATTCCCTAGAGGTGTATGTTGGCTCCATCGGTTCTGCCCGCCACTGCGTTTATCGACCCCCAGGGGTGCAATCGAGCTGCCATTGAGGCGGTGTTTCAGCAGGTGGCGGCGCAGGTGCTCGACCATCTGGCCGCAGCGGGCAGCCAGGGGCCGTTGCCCGAGGTCAAAGCGATTCACTTTCAGGGGATTCCTGAACAGCCGACGGCGATCGCTGCTCTACTGGAGTCGCTGGGTGGCCTGATGGCCCAGTCGATGAACCCGGCCCACCCCGGCTATATGGGCCATATGGACCCGCTGCCGGCAACGGCGTCTATTGTGGGCGACTGGGTGGCGGCGGCGCTCAACAACAACATGCTGAGTGTGGAGATGTCGCCGGCCCTGTCGCGGCTAGAGCCGCTGCTGCTGGCCGACCTGGCCCAGCTCTTTGGCCTGGGCGAAAAATCTGGGGGACTGCTGACCAGCGGTGGCAGCCTGGCCAACCTGCAGGCGCTGACCGTGGCTCGCAACGTCAAGCTCGACTGTTTGCAAAAGGGCCTGGCCGGTGGCCCGCCGCCGGTGATTTTTGCCTCAGAGCTGGCTCACACCTCGATTCAAAAGGCGGCGATGGGGCTGGGGCTGGGCCTAGAGGGGGCCGTGCTGGTGCCCACCAACGCTAACGCGCAACTGGATGTGGCTGCCCTGGAGGAAAAGATTTTGGGGGCGATCGCGCAGGGACAGCGGCCCTTTGCGGTGGTGGCTACGGCGGGCACTACCGTCACCGGCAACATTGACCCGCTGCCAGACATCGCCCGCATCGCCCGGCGCTATGACCTGTGGTTTCACGTGGATGCGGCCTACGGTGGGGCGATCGCCTTCTCGCCGACTTACCGCCACCGCCTGGCGGGCATTGAGCAGGCGGACTCGGTCACCTTTAACCCGCAGAAGTGGCTGTACGTGACGAAAACCTGCGCCTCGGTGCTGTTTCGCGACCTGGGCTTGCTGCACAGCCACTTTCGGGTGTCGGCCCCCTATATGAATACCGAGGCCGACTGGGTCAACCTGGGGGAGCTGTCGGTGCAGGGCACCCGCCACACCGACGTGCTCAAGCTGTGGCTGACGCTACAGCACCTGGGCAAGGCCGGCTGTGCCGAACTGATCGGGGCCAGCTACGCCCTGACCGAGCAGTTTGTGGCCCAGGTGCGCCAGCGGCCCTACCTAGAGCTGGCCAGTGCCCCTGAGATGAACCTGGTGTGCTTTCGGGGCTGCCCCCCGGGGCGATCGCCCGCGCAGTGGAATGCCTGGAACGCTGACCTCCAGCAGCACCTTTTGCAGCAGCACCAGACGTTTCTTTCGCTGCCGGGGTTTCGAGGGCAGCGGTGGCTCAAGGCGGTGTTGCTAAATCCCTTCACAACGGTGGCCCAGGTGGGTGAGCTGTTTTTGGCGATCGACCAGTTTGCCGCTGGGCATGGGGTCGATCAGTAGGATCGTCACTGCCGCCGCCGGCGGGCGGTAAACAGTGGCTCCAGAGGGCGATTTACCCGGCGTTATAGGGCCAATGTCCCTGGCCCCCAATGCCCATGCATACGTTATCCACAGATGCGAAAATATCTGTGGATAACTTGTTGTCTTCTCAATTTAAGGTCTTGACAAAGGGCGGAAACCCTTTCTCAATAATGCTTTTAATGCCGCGGTCAAAACCTAGAGAAAAATCGAACCTGTGGAAAACATTGGCCTAGGGCAGAGAAATCGCGGGTAAATAGACTCTTTTTAGTCCAGCAGTAGAGTTTTGCCTGGGGGCAAGCTACCGGTTTGAGTGGGACTTGATATAGCGGTTCTCGATCTAGTGAGATACATCCTGTCTAAGTTCTAGATCCCCCAGTTTTTATCTGTCTAAGTTCTACTCTGCACCCTCGTTGCTAAGGGCGGGCGGGGGGAGCCTCGCGATGTACTCTGCCCGAGTGAAATCTGCCACATAGGCCATCTTATTTCACTCAGATATGTGGGTTCTCATCATAGAAAAGTGACCCCGGCGGCATTGTAAACCAGAACACATCTACAGAACACGTTACAGAACCCATCTGGGATGGTCGCAGCGATAGAAGTCTAGAATCGGTATGCTAGAGAAGCTCTAGCGCAATAGCTGCAAGCTGTTGCGCGTCAACGTTAACTGGGAGATTTACATGGTTGGAACTCAACTGGCCGCTCGGGACTTTTTTCGCGCCGCCTACGAAAACCGCTACACCTGGGATGCGGGCTTTCCGGGCTACACCGCCGATGTGACCTTTACCCACAACGGCCAAACCTACACCGGCCAGGCCAAGGTAACTGCTGACCTCAAGCAGGAGGTAACCGGCATTGCCGATGAGGCGGCCCAAAAGGCCGTGCAAGGGCAGTTGTTTGAGGTCTCCATTCACCGGGTGCGACGCGGGTTTGAAGACAGCCACGGCAACAACACCTTTCGCTATGGCGAAACTCTGGCCGACGGTTCGGTAGAAATTCTCATGGGCGGCAAGGCTGAGGGCGATCGCTACCAGCTCAAAGACAACGAAGTGACGATGGTGCACCGCCACATCCACGGCGTAGTGGTGACCATTCACACCCACAGCAGCCACGACACCGGCGCGGGTTATCTGTCGCACCGCTATGACTCGGTTTACCACGACCCCAAAACCGGCGACCAAAAGGGCGGTCTCAGCAACTTTGAAGACGAGTACACCGAGGTGGGGGGCTACTACATTCTCTCGCGCCGCGCCATTGAGACCGCGACCGAGGGCGGTACCGACTCCCAGGAGTTTGTGTTTTCTAACAT
>DAIPYU010000227.1:0-4219 GCA_036782635.1 Nodosilinea sp. CTOTU7353 | reverse complement strand
CCACTCCAGCCCCACGATAGCCATTTCGCGGCGCACCTGGGCCACGCTCATCTTGTGCAGCCGCTTGATCATAATCATCGGGTTTTCGGCCTTGTACTCGGCCAGCACCACCCGCCCGCCGGGCTTGAGGGCCTCGACCACCCCCGTCATCACCTCGCGGGGGTAGGCAAACTCGTGGTAGGCATCGACCATCAGCGCCAGGTCAATGGAGCTGGGCGTCAGGTTGGGGCTGTCGATCTGACCCAAAATTGGTTCTACATTTTCAATGCCCTTGGCCTCTAGCTCGGTTTGCAGCAGGGCCAGCATTTCGGGCTGAATATCGACCGCCAGCACCCGCCCCTGGGGCACCAGGGGAGCGATGCGGCGGGCAAAGTAGCCCGTGCCTGCGCCAATGTCGGCGACGATGTCGGTGGGGTGCAGATCGAGGGCGGCGATCGCAGCCATTGGCCGTTCTTGCAGCACTCGGCTGGGGCGATCAAGCCAGCCCGCCCCCTGATGGCCCATGGTCTGGGCAATCTCGCGGCCCAGGTACACCCGACCAATGCCGTCAGCGCTGGGGGCCGTCGTTTGATACTCAGGGCTGACCTGAAGCGCCGCCGTACCGCAGGCGGTCAGACTCAAAACCACCACGACCAGGACCAGAGAACGCAGCACCGATGCCAGCGAGAGAAAACGGCCTTTCCACCTAGAGCCTTTCCACCTAGAATCAACGCGAGACGAACAAGTCATAAAGACGCCATTCCCTAAAAACCAACACCACCCATCCACCCATCCACCCATCCACTCTTAAGCATCCACCGGAGCAGCCACAACTGGCTCTAGCCGGGTAATCAGAGCCAAATTCACCTGGTCTTCCGTGGGCTGGCTCAGTTCAGCTCGCACGCCGGGGCCAAAGAACGATTCAATCTTGGCCTGCTTTTCTACCCAGGTCGAAAACGGCAGGGTAGACGAATCAAACTCCAGCACCAGGGCGTAGCTGCCGTCGATTTCGGCCTCATGCAGGCCGCTGAGTTCAGGGCATTCTTGCCCCGACGGGCTGAGACCCAGCTTTTGTAGGGCCACGTCTAGGTGGGCCTCTTGGCCGTAGCGGTAGCGGGTGACATCTTGACGCACCTGGTTTTGGGTGGGGGTGGCCATTTCTTCGCGCAATTTGAGCACCTCAGGGGCGGTGGGCTGGGTATAAGGGGCTGGCTCTAGCTCAGCGGCCCGCAGCGCCAAACCGCCCAGCAGCACCGGAATACCGTAGAAAAAACCGACCAGGTTAAGGGTGGAATTGTCTTGAAAATAGGCAATGAAGCCAACGATGGTGAGCACGCCACCCACCGCCAGCAGCACTAGACTCAGGTTGATTCGCCCCAGCTTAATTCGCCCCAGCATGATGATCCTCGGTGGAATGATTACTTCTGACTATCATGCCGTTTTGTGGGTGAGAAGGGTAGGTGGGGGGGAGGGGTGTTGGATGTCAGGTTTCCGGTGTCGGGGATTGGGTGAACGGTTTACGGTGTGCGGTGTGCGGTGAAGCCGTTAACGTTGCGCCGTGAACCTCAAACCCCAAACCGTAAACCTCGAACCGTGAACCTTGCACCGTAAACCTCGAACCGCATCCCCAATCTCCCCAGTTTCCTGGCGGCTCATCTTCAAAGTTGTTTATGCTGTCGAAGGAAACTTCAGGCCACACACTTTCGGGGGGAACACCATGGAACTGCAAGGGATTCGCGATCGCATCACCGCTATTCGCTCTAAGCGCGAGGCGTTGATTCGTCTGCTGGAGCAGCCCGATCTGGGCACCCTACGCATTGATGTCAACCAGGCGATCGAGGAAATGGACGATCTGCTGGAAGAATTTGACCGCACTTTTCCGGTGGGATGACCTGGTGGGATGATAGGTTGAGATTTGGATTTACGTGATCCAAATCCTTTAATTAATTACTTCGCTCAATCCGCTATGGCCACCAGCTACACCGTTGAAGTGCACCACCAGGGCACAACTCAGACCATCACCGTTCCCGAAGACCAGACCATTTTGGCGGCGGCCCACGCGGCGGGGATAGATCTGCCCACCTCCTGTGGAGCGGGGGTCTGCACCACCTGCGCCGCCCTGGTGCTAGAGGGGGAAGTGGAGCAGGGCGAGGGCATGGGCGTGAGTACCGAGCTGCAGGCCGAGGGCTACGCGCTGCTGTGTGTGGCCTATCCTCGCTCAGACCTGAAAATTGAGAGCGAGAAGGAAGACATTGTCTACCAAAAACAATTCGGCCAGGGATGATGGGTTTCCTGAAAGATTTCTAGACAATCAGCTCCCAGCTTTAATCCAGCAACCGTAGGGTGGGCACTGCCCACCATGGGGGAAATTTTTTCCAGCAGTCATCCCATAGCTTCTCTTTTGCACTGGTGTCGTTTGTACCGAGCGGGATCATGACTCTATCGACTCACTTCATTACCATAGACATCAGCCTGGGCGGGGCGGGGGAAGACTTGGTCGCGGCGATCGAAGCGGCCCTGGCTGAGCACGGCGAACCTCTGCGCTGGGCCATTACCCAGGTCAGCTCTCAAACGGCCACAGTGGAAGCGGTGGTGACTACCCGGAGTTAGCTGTTCGATGGGTCATTGTCTAGGGCGACTGCTGGACAATGGTTCGTCAATAGTTAATTAAATGGTGGGGAGTGCCCACCCTACGGCGGCTACAGTCACTGGATTGCAGTCGGTATGGTTTTTCCTGGACATCTCCTGATATTTCACTGCTCAACATTTGGCTGTTATGAACCACGCTGCCTCTGGTCGTCGTCCCTACTGTGCGGTGCTGGTGGTGCCTACGGGCATTGGCGCGGCGATCGGCGGCTACGCGGGAGATGCCCTGCCGGTGGCGCGGGCCATGGCCTCGGTGGTCGACACCCTAATCACTCACCCCAACGTGATGAATGGGGCGCAGCTCTACTGGCCTATGGCCAACGCCCACTACGTTGAGGGCTACGGGCTAGACCAGTTTGCGGCCGGGCGCTGGGGGCTGCGCCCGGTGCAC
This sequence comes from Nodosilinea sp. CTOTU7353, assembly GCA_036782635.1. Taxonomy (GTDB): domain Bacteria; phylum Cyanobacteriota; class Cyanobacteriia; order Phormidesmidales; family Phormidesmidaceae; genus Nodosilinea. The sequence continues at coordinate 1,203 of DAIPYU010000227.1, read as the reverse complement.
CGCAACCGCATTGGCCTGGTGCTCGATGCAGCCATTGAAGACGACCTGCGCTGGCGACACCTACAGGCGGCGGATGCGGCCCGCGCCACCCTGGGGCTGGATTTAACTGATTACGTCGTCACCGACGCGCCCCTGGGGGTGGAGCTGCGCAGTGCGGCCTCGGGGGCGACCTGGGGAACAATTCTGCGGCCCGACAGTTTGCTGCGGGCGGCGGAGCGGGCGATCGCCGCCGGAGCCAACGCCATTGCCGTGGTGGCCCGCTTCCCCGAAGACACCGATGCCGAGGCTCTACAGGTGCTGCAAGACTACCGCCAGGGCCAGGGGGTCGACCCCCTGGCGGGGGCTGAGGCGGTGATTAGTCACCTGGTGGTGCGCCAGCTGCGGGTGCCCTGCGCCCATGCCCCGGCCCTCAGCCCGCTGCCGCTCGACAGCTCAATTTCGCCCAAGTCTGCCGCCGAAGAGCTGGGCTACACCTTTTTGCCCTGCGTGCTGGCGGGGCTGAGCCGCGCCCCCCAGTTTGTGGTTGGGCCGGCCTTAGGTCTTTTGGGGAGCAGCTCTGGAAGCAGCTTTGGGGGCAGCTCTGGCGCTACCCTGTGGGCTGACCAGGTCGATGCCATTGTGGTGCCCGCCAGCGCCTGCGGCGGCAGCGCTTTGCTCAGTTTGGGGCGGCAAGCGCTGGCGATCGCCGTTGACGCCAACCCCACCGCCCTGGATGTCAGCCCAGAGTCCCTGGGGATGCCGGCGGTGCGGGTGGCGTCGTACCTGGAGGCGGTCGGGTTGTTGGCGGCCCACCGAGCTGGGGTTCACCCCCAGGCGTTGACCGCTCAAATGCCCCAGATTAACGAGCTGCGCCCCCAGGTTCATCCCCAGGCTAATCCTTTAGGCAGATAGAAACTGCTTCTCAAATTTTTACAATCAAGGTTAGCAAGGGTAAGTTCACCAGGGGCTAACCGCTACGGATGGACGAGACTGTAGATTGCTCGTGACCGGATTGGCCTTTAGATATCTCGGGCTAGCGTCATCGCTGATGTCGGCCTTTGGTTCTGCCAATGCTACTCGGTAGCTTGGGCGACTTCTGAAAAATTAGTTTCCCTCACGGTGGGCATTGCCCACCCTACAGCGGCTACAGTCGCTGAGCTAAAGCTGATGCTTTTTTCTGGAAATTTCCTTAGCCTGCGTTGAGTTAGTCTCCGCTGTTGTCAC
>DAIPYU010000226.1:0-4260 GCA_036782635.1 Nodosilinea sp. CTOTU7353 | reverse complement strand
AATTAATTTTAATCTTTACTCAATATTCCGAAATTGTTGCTTCGAATACGCTTGCGGAAATTTCTTCATCAACAAACGTGACAATTGTATTTTTGATGGGTTTTTAAGCAGTTTGCTGCGGCGCGAATTGCTATAGCGTGATTTGCTACGGCGCGACCATGCGCTCAGCCACCCGCAGCTTAGCCGAGCGGGCGCGGGGGTTTTGGCTGATTTCGTCATCGGCGGCAATCACGGGCTTTTTGGTGATGACTTTGAACTCTGGAGAGTCTTTTAAGCTGTGCTTCACCAGGCGATCTTCCAGGCTGTGGAAGCTAATGATCACGAGCCTGCCCTCGGGGGCTAGCCAGGTGTGGGCCACCTTCAACAGGGTTTCAAGCACCTCTAGCTCGCGGTTGACGGCTATTCTCAGCGCCTGAAAGGTGCGGGTGGCCGGGTGAATGCGGCCATAGCGGTAGCTGCGGGGCACCGAGTAGGCGATCGCCTCGGCTAGTTCGGTGGTGGTTTGCCAGGGGCGCTGGCCAACAATTTTGCGGGCAATGCGGCGCGAGAGCCGTTCTTCGCCGTAGGTGTAGATCAAATTGGCCAACTCGGTCTCGTCCCAGTGGTTGACGATGTCGGCGGCGGTGAGCTCTTGGCGCGGGTCCATGCGCATGTCGAGGGGGGCGCTCTGGCGAAAGCTAAAGCCACGATCGCCCACATCCAGCTGCACCGAGCTCACCCCCAGGTCAGCTAAAACACCGTTGAAGGGTGGCCCGGATGGTTTGAACTCGGCAAAGTTGCCGTGCCAGTAGGTGACGCGGGAGCCAAACTCGGCCAGGTTGGCCTGGGTGGCGGCGATCGCCGCCGCATCTTGGTCCACCGCCACCAGGCTCACCGTCGGGTCAGATTCTAAAATCAGCCGACTGTGGCCACCGCCCCCCGCCGTGGCGTCTAGATAGCGGCCACCGGGCTGAATGTGCAGTCCTTCAATCACCGCCTCTGGCAGCACCGGTACGTGGTGAAACTCTGGTTCTGCCATTGGCAATTTCAATCCCTGCTTCGTCTCGCCAAGTCAGGCGATACCCATTAAGATACTCAAAGATACAGCAGATCTAGACTCTGACGATTGGGTAGCCCCTATGTCGATTATTGAAACTAAGACCGAACCCATGGTGCTCAACATGGGGCCGCACCACCCCTCAATGCACGGGGTACTGCGATTAATTGTCACCCTCGACGGCGAAGATGTGATCGACTGCGAGCCGGTGATTGGCTACCTGCACCGGGGCATGGAAAAAATTGCTGAAAGCCGCACCAACCTTATGTTTGTGCCCTACGTCAGCCGCTGGGACTACGCGGCGGGCATGTTTAACGAAGCGATCACCGTCAACGCCCCCGAGAAGCTGGCCGATATCCAGGTGCCCAAGCGGGCCAGCTACATTCGCGTGATCATGCTGGAGCTAAACCGTATCGCCAACCACCTGCTGTGGCTTGGCCCTTTCTTGGCCGATGTCGGCGCTCAGACGCCTTTCTTCTACATCTTCCGCGAGCGGGAGATGATCTACGACCTGTGGGAAGCCGCCACCGGCAGCCGCCTGATCAACAACAACTACTTTCGCATTGGCGGCGTTGCCGCCGACCTGCCCTACGGCTGGATCGACAAGTGCTTAGACTTCTGCGGCTACTTTTTGCCCAAGGTGGACGAGTACGAGAAACTGATTACCAACAACCCCATCTTTCGCCGTCGCATTGAGGGCATTGGCACCATTACCCGCGACGAGGCGATCAACTGGGGGCTGTCTGGCCCCATGCTGCGCGGCTCCGGCGTCAAGTGGGATCTGCGCAAGGTCGACCACTACGAGTGCTACGACGACTTTGACTGGGAGGTGCAGTACGAAACCGCAGGCGATTGCATGGCCCGCTATCAGATTCGCGTGCGCGAGATGCGCGAGTCGGTGAAAATCATTCGCCAGGCCTGCGCCGGGCTGCCCGGTGGCCCCTTCGAAAACCTGGAGGCCAAGCGCATGGCCGAAGGCCCCAAGTCAGAGTGGAACAGCTTTGACTACCAGTTTATCGGCAAAAAAATTGCCCCCACCTTCAAAATTCCGGCTGGGGAGCACTACGTGCGCCTAGAGGCTGGCAAGGGCGAGATGGGCGTGTTCATTATGGGTAACGACAACATCTTCCCCTGGCGGTTTAAGATTCGCGCCCCTGACTTCAACAACCTGCAAATTTTGCCCCACCTGCTGAAGGGGGTGAAGGTGGCTGATATTATGGCGATCTTGGGCAGCATTGACGTGATTATGGGCTCGGTCGACCGCTAGGGGCCACACCCCAGCACAGCTTTAGGGGCCGATGGTCTACTATGGCGATGGCCTGGTTTTCAATCAGCCTGGGGAAAGTCTAGGGCAGCAGCCCTTCTCCTCAGCTAACTGCCACCCCTGTTCCTGTTTGATCTGTCGCCTGTGACCTCACTGCCTAGCTCTGCCCGCAACCGTGCCCGCCAGCGCCAGATACAGCTTGCCAAGCGGCGGCGGGCGGCGGTGATCGCAATCCTGCTGCTCCTAGGGGTTGGGTTTGTCGGTGTGCGATCGCTGCCCGCCCCCTCTTCTCTGCGGCAGTTGCGCACTCTGCGGCAGCTGCAACAAACCGTCTGGGTCAGCACCCCCGAGCCGTTAGCCATGGCTGGCGGCGACCCCTATCTGCGGGCGCTGATGCGCACCATTTCTGCCGCCGAGTCAAATATCAGCACGCCCTACCACGTGCTCTACGGCGGTAAGCTCATGACCCAGCTCAGCCACCATCCCAATATTTGTATTGAGATTGTGGCGGGGCCAAACCAGGGGCAGTGCACCACCGCCGCCGGGCGCTACCAGTTTTTGACCACCACCTGGCAAGAAAAAGCCCGCCAGTATCACCCCAAGGCGTCGAGCTGGTTTGGCGGCTGGGGCGACTACAGCTTTGACCCCGAATCGCAGGATCTGGTGGTCTATCACTGGCTCACAGATACCGCCGCCTGGAATTTAGACATTCCCACGGCGCTGCGAGAGGAGCGCCTAGATGACGTGCTGCGACGGCTCTCCGGCACCTGGACGAGCCTGGGCTACGGCATCGAGTCAAACAGCATGACCGCTCGCCTGCCCCGCATCTACGAAAACTTGCTCAGAGAAGAACTGGAGCGAGCACCCTCGGGGCAGCTGCCCTAGATTAAAAATCCCCGCCGCCCAGTATGCGCGTTCTGGGGGGCGGGGTGACTCAACTTTAGCCTTGCCACAGGGGACTACAGATCGTGCGGCGTTGATTTCGGAAAGAACCAGTTCTTGCCAAAATCAACGCCGCACAGATGGGTGGGAGGTTGTGCCCGTTTGGGCTGAGCAAACACCGTTTGCCCCTACGCAAGCGGCTTGTTTGGAATCGGGGTTATACGATTCGGATTTGGTATAAGGGAAGATACTCTAGGTAGCGTTCCCGATGGGTTGGCGATCGCTGGATGGGAAGGTGGGCAGTGCCCACCCTACGGTGCTGCGGCAAGGTAAAACTAGGGCGTAACGAAGGTTTTGCCTATGCAGATTCAGTTTCCTGAGAGTTGGCCCTCGACGCCTGCTGAGGCGATCGCCCTCCAGCAAGCCCTAGCGCCCCAGGTCATGCTCCAAGACCGACTGCCCAGCCCCATTCGCTACGTCGCCGGGGTCGATGCGGGCTTTGAGGATGGGGGCGAAACCACCCGCGCTGCCGTGGTGGTGCTGTCGTTTCCCGACCTGACTCCGGTGGATGAGGTGCTGGTGCGGCAGCCGACCGTCTTCCCCTACGTGCCGGGGCTACTGTCGTTTCGAGAGGTGCCTGCGGTGCTGGCGGCACTGGCGCAGCTCAAAACCGAGCCAGACGTAATTCTCTGCGATGGTCAGGGGATCGCGCACCCGCGACGGCTGGGGATTGCGTCGCATTTGGGGTTGTTGTGCGATCGCCCCACGGTTGGCGTGGCCAAGTCGCGCCTGGTGGGCACCCACGCCGAGCTGCCGCCCGACAAAGGCACCTGGGTACCGCTGATGGATCGAGGTGAGCAGATTGGAGCCGTGCTGCGCAACCGCGCCAACACCAAGCCGCTGTATATTTCCCCCGGCCACTACACAACGCTAGAAACTGCCATTGACCTGGTGCTGCGCTGCACTACAAAGTATCGCCTGCCCGAAACCACCCGCTACGCCGATCGCCTGGCATCTTCGGGCACGGCGCGATCGGCCCTGGGAGAAGTGCAGCAGGGCCGCTTGTTTTAGCCTGGAT
>DAIPYU010000225.1:0-4330 GCA_036782635.1 Nodosilinea sp. CTOTU7353 | reverse complement strand
CGGGCCGCCGCCAGGTTCGATTCAGACTCCAGAACTTGCTGACGGGCGATCGCCCGCCTTTCAGCCCACCCAGCTCCAGGTCGGAGACCTACTGCTCGACTACGGCACCTCCACCGCCGCCCTGGCCAACTCGGCCCAGCAACCCCTACCCCTCACCACCAAAGAGTTTCAGCTGTTGGAATACTTTATGCAGCACCCCAACCAAATTTTGTCGCGAGAGCAGCTGATGAACCGGGTTTGGTCGCTGCAAGCCGACCCCATGAGCAACGTGGTAGCGGCGCAGATTCGGCTGCTGCGCAAAAAGCTGGCCGACCACGGCTGCGACGGGCTGATCGAAACCGTCTACGGCATGGGCTACCGGTTCAATGCTGTTCTCTAAACTCGCTCTCTCCAAGCCTGCGCCCTATGCCCGCCCCTTCTGGCTCACCCGCTGGCGGCTCACCGCCCTCTACGCCAGCACCATGGGGGTGATCTTGATCGCCAGCGCCATCGGTTTTTACGTGGCGATGGCTCAAGACCACCGCCGCGAGATTGACCACCGCCTAGAGACCGTCGCCAGCACCCTCCACGACAGCCTCGAACCCTCCCTCGACCAACCTGGGCAAATCACGCCCCTTGTCTCCCAACTTTTGCCCAATCTTTGCATCGCCACGACCGCCTGCGTTGCCAACCCCGATCGCCATGTGCTGGGTCTACTGCACCAGCAGGGCTACTACCTGCGGCTGCTGAATTTATCGGGGGAGATGGTGGCGATCGCCGGTGATCCCCCCGACCAAGTCATCCACTCTACCGCAGCGGGTCTCCAGACGCTGCATAAAGCCGATGGGGTCACCTATCGCCAGATGGCACTGCCGCTTAAAAATGCTGCTGGTGCTCCCTGGGGTTACCTTCAGGTGGGCAACTCCCTTGAAGTTCTGGACCAGCACCTAGGCTGGGTGCGTTGGGTCTTGCTGCTGGGGTTGCCCTTAGCCCTGGGACTGGTGTGGGCGGTGAGTTGGTGGGTAGCGGGCCTCGCCATTCGCCCCGCCTATCGAGCCTACCGGCAAATCCAGCAGTTCACCGCCGATGCCGCCCACGAGCTACGCACCCCCCTGGCAGCGATTCGCCTCTCCACTGAGTCGATTAGCCGCGACCATCCCATCACCGATGCTGCCTCTCGGACAGCAACCCAAGCGGCCGAGGCCCAAGCGGTGCTGCCCGTGGTCGTGCGCCAAACCCAGCGCCTCACCACCCTGGTCAACGACCTGCTGATTCTCTCCCGTCTAGAGCAAGACGACGATCGCTCGGCTCCTACCCTGATCTACCTGCCTGACCTGGTCAACGACATCGAAGAAGAATTTTCCGCCCTGGCCCTAGCCAAGGGTATTCACCTGACCACGGTTGCCTCCGATGCCCCAACGCTGACCGTGCGCGGCCACGAGTCTGAACTCTACCGGCTGCTGCTCAACATTGTCGGCAATGCCCTGGAGTACACCCCCCAGGGCGGCAGCGTCACGATGCGCCTGGACACCCGCGATGGCCGTCGGGGGCCAGTCTCTGACCCTCGCTACGCCCTGATCGAAGTCAAAGACACCGGTTTGGGGATTGCCCCCCAAGACCAAGCCAAGATTTTTGATCGGTTCTACCGCGTCAACCCTGATCGCTCAAGGCATACAGGTGGTTCTGGGCTCGGGCTGGCAATCGCGCGGGCGATCGCCCAAGCCCACGGCGGCGATATTCAGGTCAAAAGTGTAGTCGGCCAAGGGAGCTGTTTCACAATTCAGCTACCTAACGCAGGCCAGGCCTATACCTAACGCCAATGCATCAGCGAAGGTGGGATATTGCTTCGCATACCAGGTGATTTACGGCAGAGAGAAGGCAAATTATGAGTGCAGACGCTGGGTAGGAGCACGACGAGGGAGAACAATGCAAGTAAGGCAAGTGTGGCCAGAAGGGACAATTCTACGTCACCATCCTCCAGAGCTTTTATTGCTCTTGCAGGCGTCGCACACCTGCTTGGAAGCCCTCGTCATAATAAGTGGTTGTACGAAAGTTGTCGTAGGGCAGACCATTTAGGGCATCCTGGAGTCCGCGAAAGAATTCTTCTTCAGAGGATACGGCTTGCTGGCGCTGGGCCTCGGTGGCCCGTTGTTCTGCTTCAGTCGCTCTGCGATTGGAATTGATCACTGCGCTTGTCCCAGCCGCGGCCCCAACCCCTAGCATAAAGTTGCCAAAGCTTGCCTGGGCAACGGTGGCAGTCGGGGCTAGGGAGGCGATCGCAGTAAAGATAGATAAACCAATAGCGATTGATCGTTTCATAATGTTGTCCTCGTTATTTCACGCTTTAAAGTTCAAACCATCACAATCTTGAATACCCTGCTTGGGTATTAATCCTGGGAAGGCCGGGCCGCAATCCAGCCATCGACGGTCGCGGATGTGACCAGCACCTGGCCATCGACTCGGCCCAAGCGGAGCACGGTCTGGCTGGCCGCTATCCAAGATTCCCCTGCTGCGGTTTCAAAGTTTTCCATCTGATAAATTTTTGCGATGCCAAAATTATCATCAATGATGTCAATAGTCACGTAGTTCCTCAGGCTTTCCCGACTCTGAACCTGGCTGAAGGATTGTTCCAGCATTTGTCGGTGGGCCTCCACCCCTTCCAGGTGAGTAGTAATCGTCGAGAGACCATTCCCGGCCTCGACCGTCACGACCGTCACCGCAAAGGGTGCCATCAGCTCCAGCGTTCCCTCTACATCTCGGTTGTTCCGTGCAGCTTGTAATAGATTAATGACAGCCTGAACATTCGCTTCTGTAAGCGGGCCCGTAGTCTTTTACAAAGGCCATTGGCCCCATCCCCAGCATGTCTTGAAACCCATAGTGGAGCGATCGCTGACTGGCATAAACTGCTTGACAAATCTCTGCCAGGGTCAGCGGCTGATCTAAATGGGCCATCATGTAGGCTTTGGCCGCAGCCACAAGGGGAGCACGGCGATAGGAGCGGGGAGCATCATCTTAATTGGGCGGAGGCAGGGCGTTGATTAGCAGCGGCATCAAGTCCTGCTCTAAAAGGATAGCAGTCTGACAAGGAGTAGTAGACCAGATGTGATTGTCTCTATGTCTGAAGAGTCAGCCGCAGGCCATTTTGCCAGATGCTGAAAAGACAGTCTGATCCTAGGGGTTAGGGATTCGCATCAAAATAAGGTACCAGAGAAAGTGGATGCTCTAGGGTGGATTCCCGCCTGCGCGGGAATGACGCTGGGACTTTATTTAAGGGCTAGTTCCTTAGGTGATTTGGATGCGGATGCGATCAAATAAAATCGCTATTGCTTACGCCGCCCTGGGGGTGGCGGGCAAGGCGACGAAATCGGCCAACTCGGCCAATAGCTGCGGCGAAAGGCTAGGCTGAGTGGGCTGCAACTGAATGGCTGGGACACCGCCCATGAGTTCAAAGGCGCGTTGCAGGGTGCGATCGCGCCAGATATCCGGTCGCTTTGAGATTCATCGGGTTTTCCATTGCATCGCGCTTTAGTGACAACAATGTGGTGTGTATGGGTATGCTTACTCAACATAAAAGTGCCGCCGCAAAAAAGTAAAGCAGAAACCTAAAAAACTTGCGTTTTTTGAATAGTGGCGCTAAAAACTTAACCCACAATTTGGACAAACTTGCACTTTTTGAATAGTGGCGCTGAAGGGCTAAACCTAGGATCTAGGTAGTTTTGTACTGGGTAGTTTTGTACTGGGGTGTTGTTCGGCCTCTTCCTAGGCAAATAGCATCATCGCCCTAACCATTTTCTGTGTAATTTGTCCGCACTTGCAACGTGAACCATGCTTTCTCAGATTAGAACAGTCACACTGGCCTGGGCCATGATCGCCGTCCTAGTACTGCAAGTCGGCGTGCCCTCAGCCCTAGCCCAGGAAACCCTTCCCCGCCTGGAGCCTACCTTTAAGGGGATCATCGGCAACACCTACCAAGACTCTCAGCCGGATACGGCCCTGTTTCAGGCCGCAAAAGCCCCCGATGACGCTCCCAACGTGTTGCTGGTGCTGATTGACGATGCTGGCTTTGGCTCGGCCAGTACCTTTGGTTGGTATCCCACCCTGTACGAGAACCAAACACTCGTCGAAACCTTGCCCCTGCCGGAGGAGGGCTACAACCTCACCCACGATCTGGCCGACAAGACCATCGCCTGGATTAACCAGGCCAAAACCACGGCCCCCGATCGCCCCTTCTTCGCCTACTTTGCTCCCGGTGCTGTCCATGCCCCCCACCAGCCCCCGGCGGCATACGTGGCCAAGTACAAGGGCCAGTTTGACCAAGGCTGGGACAAACTGCGGGAAGAAACCTTTGCGC
>DAIPYU010000224.1:0-4348 GCA_036782635.1 Nodosilinea sp. CTOTU7353 | reverse complement strand
CCCTTTGTCTGGCCCTTTGTCTGGCCCTTTGCCTGGCCAGCCTCGCCCTGATGGCCGCCCCCGCCGATGCCGACGGGCTAATGGTTGAGGCCGATCTGATCGACAATAGCGGCCAAGCCATCGGCACAGTGCAGATCGAGCAGGGCCACAAAGGGGTATTGGTCAACCTCAAGGCCCAAGACCTGCCCCCCGGCTACCACGGCATGCACTTTCACGCCGTGGGCGACTGCTCTGATTTGGCCGCCTTCAAATCGGCGGGCGGGCATGTGAACCCCTTTGACCAACCCCACGGGTTTCGCAACCCCGATGGCCCCCACGAAGGCAATTTGCCCAACCTGGTGGTCGCCGCCGATGGCACCGTTGAAGTCGAGCTGTACAGCGACCTGGTTGCCCTAGACTCGGGGGCCGCCAAACTGCTAGACGCCGACGGCACGGCGCTGATTATTCACACCGATAAAGACGACCACTATTCACAGCCCATTGGTGGGTCTGGCGGCCGCATTGCCTGTGCCGTGATTCAGTAATAACCCAGTAACCCTCAGGAAAACCTGTGCTGAATAAGGCGTTGTTTGTTGGTCGCAGATGTTACATTCCGTTGCACAGGCCAGAACGTTACGAATGTATAGAAAGAAGTTTTGAGCTTTGGGCAGGGCGGCGGGTTAGGCGGCGCAGTGGACAACGACCGGCTTCTATTTGGAGGCGATCGCCCTCTCTCTACCCTGTCTTTAGACCTGATCGCCCTCCCCAGAGCCTGATCAGAGCGTGATCTCTGGGTTTTGCCGCTTCTCACCGGGCAAAGTTGCCCTACAGAGGGGCGTTTCAGAATGCCCATTGCCCCAGAAGATTTAAGATTCTATTTTTTGCTATTGTTCTGTATTAAAGAAATATAAAACTTAAAATTATTTTTGGTCAGTCTAGGTGTGTTCGTAGCTGTTTGAAGAATTAATTAGCCTATAGGCTAGCTCTAGCTCTATTTTTCTCTTATTTACGGGCTTATCTGTTCTCGTCACCCCTTCCCAAGGCCTGGGCGGTGTCGCCATAATCCAAACAGCCGAAACACCTTGGGCCGCGTAGGCAACTGCGTAGACCCGGTTTGTTGACCAGCTCAATCCAAGTCCAGCGGCTGCGGTCTATGCGATCGCCCCTGGACCTGGGTTTGGCTACTCCCATTCGTAGGGTGTGCCATCGCCCCGCGTGACGCACCACCTAAATACCCTGCGGTGCGTTGGGCTAGCGCCACAGCACACCCATTCTCAAAACTGCCGTTCTCAATCGAGCATTTTCCCCTATGGATCACCAGACTTTAAAGCTTTCTGTCTACGGGAAAGGGGGCATTGGTAAGTCCACCACCAGCTGCAACATCTCGGTGGCCCTGGCCAAGCGGGGCCGCAAAGTCTTGCAAATTGGCTGTGACCCCAAGCACGACAGCACCTTTACCCTGACCGGGTTTCTGATCCCCACCATCATCGACACCCTGCAAGAAAAAGACTTCCACTACGAAGACGTGTGGGCCGAAGATGTGATCTACACCGGCTACGGCGGCGTGAGCTGTGTGGAAGCGGGCGGCCCCCCGGCGGGTGCTGGCTGCGGCGGCTATGTGGTGGGCGAAACCGTCAAGCTGCTCAAAGAGCTCAACGCCTTCGACGAGTACGACGTAATTCTCTTCGACGTGCTGGGTGACGTGGTCTGCGGCGGTTTTGCAGCTCCCCTGAACTACTCTGACTACTGCATGATTGTCACCGACAACGGCTTTGACGCCCTGTTTGCCGCCAACCGCATCGCCGCCTCGGTGCGCGAAAAAGCCCGCACCCACCCCCTGCGACTGGCGGGGCTGATCGGCAACCGCACCTCGAAGCGCGACCTGATCGACAAATACATTGAGTCGGTGCCCATGCCGGTGCTGGAGATTTTGCCCCTGATCGAAGACATTCGCATCTCGCGGGTGAAGGGCAAGACGGTGTTTGAGATGGCTGAAACCGACCCCGCCCTGGAGCCGGTGTGCCAGTACTACCTCAATATTGCCGACCAGATTTTGGCTCGGCCCGAGGGCGTAGTGCCCAGCGAAACCCCCGATCGCGAGCTGTTCAGCCTGCTCTCTGATTTCTACCTGAACCCCCCTGCCGACGCGCCCAAGCAGGCAGTCGACGAGATGGATCTAATGATGGTGTGACCCACCCCTACCCCTCCCGGTCGGGGATTTCCTGAACTTCCCCTCCTTTGGAGGGGTGCCCGCAGGGCGGGGTGGGTTCCGAGATCTGGACGACCCACCCCTACCCCTCCGAGGAGGGGATGTACCGCAAGGTTGATAGCAAAAGTCAATCTGAGAGCACTTCAAGGAGGTGATGTTCGACAAAATTGCATGACGCTAGAGATGGTGTTGTGCAGGCTCTAAAAACAATTCAATTCTATTGCTGCAAAAATCCCCCTTGATCAAGTTCTAATCCTGAGGCGCTGCATTATCATCGGTACGCGGCGGTGCAAACCTAACCGCTATCCCCAGGCGATTTAGCAAAGAGTCAGGATTATGGCCTTTTTCGAGAACTTTACCCAAGTCATTCGCCAAAAATGGTTGGACTACGTGCAGGCCAACCGGGCCTGGCTGACGCTGCAAATGCAGCAGACCTCGGTACGCACCCCCGATGGCGGTCGTCGCCCTTCTTCCTTTTTGGTGCTGGGGGTGGTCAACGCCCTAGAGCCCAAGCTATCGAACCTGATGGTGCCCTTCTACAAGCTCAACCCCGACGAGGACGCGCTGGTAGAGGTGCTGGGGCTCAACTTTGACCCCGAGATGGTGCTGGACAACCCCGACCACACCCAAACCATCGAGGCCAACGACGACCAGCCCCTTTTGTCCGATTCGCCAGAGATGTAGACCTGTTAATAGAGCCATGGGGCAGCGGTTTTCTGGTTTAATCAATCTCTGGACATGAGGTTGGCGAACCCCGCCCGAGGCATCTGTGAACAGCAAACAACTGCGGCGATCGCTCAAAATTAAGTGGTTGACCTACTACCGCGACAACCGCGAGTGGATCGACAAATTGGGTATATGGGTAACCAGTAACGGGCAGCGGCGGCCGTCGTCGGGCTTTATTTTGGGGGCACTGGCCACCCTAGAGCCTGACCTGACCAACCTGCTCCCCCTGGTGGTGGATTTAAGCAGCAACCCCGATCGCATTATTGCGGCCCTGGGTTTAGATATCAGCCCGGTGAAGGAGCTAGCAGCGCTAGAGAAGGCCCACAAGATGTTGCCTGGCAGCGCTCAGTCGGAGGTTTCTCTGGCTTCGTCAGAGGCCGTTAACGCCGAGACAGTCACCATCGACGCTCCACCACCGCTCTCCCCCGCCCACGACGAAGAAGCCTGCTCCGGCGCAGGCGGTAGGGAGAACGATAGACCCAGGCCATAAGTCCTTCACTAGGGAGATACCCCGACAATGACTCTGGCCCAAGCTCAGCCCCAACCCTCCGCTCTCGAATTTGACTGCGACACCGGCAACTACCACACCTTTTGCCCAATCAGCTGCGTGGCGTGGCTGTATCAAAAAATCGAAGACAGCTTTTTCCTGGTGATTGGCACCAAGACCTGCGGCTACTTTTTGCAAAACGCCATGGGGGTGATGATCTTCGCCGAGCCCCGCTACGCTATGGCTGAGCTAGAGGAGGCCGACATCTCGGCCCAGCTCAACGATTACGAAGAGCTAAAGCGGCTGTGTGAGAGCATTAAGCGCGATCGCAACCCCTCCGTCATCGTCTGGATTGGCACCTGCACCACCGAGATCATCAAAATGGATCTCGAAGGGCTGGCCCCCCGCCTCGAAGCCGAAATCGGCATCCCCATCGTCGTGGCCCGCGCCAACGGCCTCGACTACGCCTTCACCCAGGGCGAAGACACCGTGCTGGCCGCTATGGCCCAGCGCTGCCCCACCGAAGAAGAGACCGCCGCCAAGCAGCCCGCTGCCCCCAAGGTCGAACCCAAAGAAGGGCAAGGCGGCATTCAAAAGCTGCTGGGCCTGGGTCGCAAGAAAGAAGAAGAGGTGGTGGTTGCCGAAGACACCCCCTACCACGACCACCCGCCCCTGGTGCTGTTTGGCTCGGTGCCCGACCCCATCGTCACCCAAATGACGTTGGAACTGAAAAAGCAGGGCATTAAAGTCTCCGGCTGGCTGCCCGCCAAGCTCTACACCGACCTGCCCACGGTTGACGAAGGCTACTACGTCGCCGGCATCAACCCTTTCCTCTCGCGCACCGCCACCACGCTGATGCGCCGCCGCAAGTGTAAGCTGATCGGTGCCCCCTTCCCCATCGGCCCCGACGGCACCCGCGCCTGGATTGAGAAAATCTGCTCGGTCTT
>DAIPYU010000223.1:0-4361 GCA_036782635.1 Nodosilinea sp. CTOTU7353 | reverse complement strand
GACCTAAAGCCCAAGCTATAGCTCGTGGGCTTTCAGCACTTTTTGAGAAATTGCACAGGCAGTACCAACCAAAAGCCGGTATCTAGATCTAGCCAGATGTCAAAGAGTGCGATCGCCAGCAGTCCCCACCCCACAAAAGCTGGTAAAACGCGATCGAGGCTATGTTCAACCTAATAACATAGACCACCACAAAGCATCAAAAAGAATCCAGCTAGCAAGAACCAGTAATATCCCCAAATATTGAAGGGTACAGAGCGCTGACCTCTCCTAGGCCGATGGTAGGCCGGTCAGCTCTAAAACAGGACGAATTTCGACGGTGCCCTTGTGTACAGCGGGAAGGTGACCTGCGATCGCGATCGCCTCATCCAAATCCGCCGCCTCGATCAAAAAATAGCCGCCTAGTTGCTCGCGGGTTTCGGCAAAGGGGCCATCGGTCACCAACCGCTTGCCCTCGCGCACCCGCACGCTGGTGGCTGTCGCGACGGGGTGGAGGGGCGACGCGCCCAAATACTGCCCCTTGGCGTGCAGGTCTTGGGTAAGTTTTACCGAATCCTGGTAGCAGCGCTCCTGCTCCCCCTCGGCCCAGGCGGTTTCGTCGCTGTAGATCAGCAGTATATATTTCATGGGTAGCTCCTAGAGGTTATCCGTAGGTGGGTCGCTGGGGCCAGCCGGGGGGCGAATCTTCAAAGTCTTCTTGCCGACCGTAGGGGGTGATATCGAGCAGGCTGTAGGCATCGGTTAGGTCCTCAACGCCGCGAGCATAGGCTGAGTAGGTATGAAAGACCTCGTCATCAATGCGAAAGAACACGCTCATGCCGTGGTGTTCGCCGGAGGTGAAATAGGGTCTTTGGTCGTCTGGCAGGGTTGCCGGGTCGCGGTAGTTGTACTGCGCCGGGGCGACCGTCTCATCTAACGTGGCGTGAAAGTCGTAGTTAAAGTCGCTGTTTAGGGAAGACACCCAGGGCAAAGTCCACTGGTGGCGAGCTTTGTATTGTTCTAGCTTGGCCAGCGGCGCGCGGGACACCAGGGCAAGGGTCGTATCGCGGGTATAGAGCAGACTCAGATCGCCCAGGGCGTTGACCAAGCCGGTGCAGCCCGAGCAGCCGTTCTCCCAATCGGGGGCAAACATAAAGTGGTAGACCAGCAGCTGGTGGCGACCCTCAAACAGATCGAGCAGACTGGTCTCGCCGTCAGGGCCATCAAAGGTGTAGGTTTTCTCTAGCTTGACCATGGGTAGGCGACGGCGCTGGGCATTGATGTGATCGCGCTGTTGAGTCAGGGCTTTTTCGTCGGCTAAAAGCGCCTTTCGCTCCCTCAGCCAGGCTTCTGCCGATACCACGGGCGGATGCGCGAGAGTGGTCGTGGTCATGGTGGTTTCTCCTTGGGTGAGAATTTGTGTGCAAATTTTTCGGGGTTGCTCTGGGGTTGCTCTGGGGGCAACCCACCTCGGCGATCGCTGACGATGGGATCGCCTACCAGACGCAGGGCTTCAGTGCAGATTGGCCTGAAGAGTTTGGCTCTGGTTAACCTGGGCGTTCATCTCTTCATCCACCGGGCGAATTTCAAAGGGGCCGCTGCGTACCCCCGGATGGTGCGACATCAGCTGAATGGCGTGGTTCAAATCGCGGGCCTCTAGGGTCAAGATGCCGCCAATTTGCTCTTTAGTTTCGGCAAAAGGGCCGTCGGTGACGATCACGCTGCCGTTTTGGTAGCGCAGTGTCGCAGCATTTTTAACGCTTTGCAGCGCCTCGCCCCCGACAAAGTGGCCACCGCGCCGCAGTTCGTCATCATAGGCAAAGCAGTCGGCCATCAGATCCGCCTGCTCGGTCTCAGATAGCCTGTCCCACTGAGTTTCATCAAAATGGCCTAGACAGATAAATTTCATCATTGCCTCCAAAATCTAATCTGTGAATTAGTCGTTTGGCTAAACAGCAGATCGACAGCGGCGCAGCTATTTTTTTGAAATCTCTCAAACTAGCTGCCGCAGGCGGCTTTCGAGAAATCGACGCTCAGGCTCTTGCTGCACCAGCGCTAGCGCCCGCTGGTAAGCCGCGCGGGCCGCGTCGGTTTGCCCTAGCTGACGGCAGAGGTCGGCGCGGGCCGCGTGGGCCAGGTGGTAGTCGGCTAGGTCGCCCTCGGCCAAGCTCTGATCGAGCAGTCGCAGCCCCGCCTGGGGGCCATCGCGCATGGCCACGGCCACCGCCCGGTTGAGCTGCACCACGGGCGACGGCTCGACCTGGGCCAGCAGGCTATACCACCCGACAATCTGGGCCCAGTCGGTGGCGGCAGTGTCAGCCGCCTCGGCATGGACGGCGGCGATCGCCGCCTGGAGCGTGTAAGACCCCACTCGGCCCGACGCGAGGGCCTGCTGCACCAGCGATCGCCCCTCATCAATCTGCGCCCGGTTCCACAGCGATCGATCTTGATCGGCCAAAAGAATCAAGTCCCCTGTGGGCGAGGTGCGGGCCGTGCGCCGCGATTCTTGCAGCAGCATCAGCGCCAGCAGCCCCATCACCTCAGGGTCGGGCAATAGCTTTAATACCAACCGCCCCAGGCGAATCGCCTCGCCCGACAGATCGGCCCGCGTCAACGACGGCCCCGAAGACGCCGCATAGCCCTCGTTAAATACGAGGTAGATCACCTGGAGCACCGTATCCAGTCGGGCTGGCAGATCATCTATGGACGGCACCTGGTAGGGAATGCCTGCCGCGCGGATCTTGGCTTTGGCTCGCACGATGCGCTGGGCCAGGGTGGGGGGCGCAATCAAAAAGGCACTGGCAATTTCTTCCGTTTTGAGGCCACAGACCTCCCGCAGGGTCAACGCTACCTGGGCCTCCTGGGGTAGAGCCGGGTGGCAGCAGGTAAAGATCAGCCGCAGGCGATCGTCTTCGACATCGTCATTGTCCTCGGCCTCATAGGCTTCAAGCGGCGGGGCCAGCTCGGCCAGCGACGCATCAAACCGAGCCCGCCGCCGAATCGTGTCGATCGCCCGAAAACGCCCCACCGACACCAGCCAGGCTCGCGGATTGGCGGGCACCCCGTCACGGGGCCACTGCTTGAGGGCCACAGCAAAGGCTTCGTGCAAGGCTTCTTCGGCCAAGTCAAAGTCACCCAGCAGGCGAATCAGGGTGGCAAAAATTCGCCGCGACTCAGTACGGTAGACTGCGTCTACCTGCCGCTGCATCTGATGGGGCACAGCCATAGTGAGGGCTCCTGGTTCTGCAACCGGCGCTTTTCATCTAGCTTAATATAGTTCAGGCGAACTATATCTCAATAACTCTCCTTTGACAGCTATATCTGCATTGCGTGTTTTAGGGTGAACAAACCAGCTTTGAGGACACCCGCTATGGCGACTAACGAAACCTGGATCATCGACAAAGCAGACTCCAGTAGCGCCCCAGGGTGGGAGGATCGCCACCTTTCGCCTAACGGTGGACTGACGGCCATCCTGGCTGAGGAATGGAACTGGTCAGAGCAGATCCCCCAGGTGGGCGATCGCGCTCGGGATTATGCCAACCTGGCAGACCCCGGCAACGGTGTCACCCACGGCAAGGATGGGGACTGGGTCGTGGCTGAGGTGCAGCAATTCAACAGCCCACACACCGACATGACGATTGTGATTTGTGTGTGCAGCTACCAGCCCATTGAGGCCCAATGGCAGGAGCTGCGACGCGGTGCCCCAAACCCTGGCGACGGCCCGCCACTGGGAACCGCTCAGCACTAGATCAAATATTCTCTGGTGGAGCGCAACATCGAGTTTGAGTACACCGCTATGGCTCATGCCCTGGGGACAGGAATCATGATCTGGTCGCCGCTGGGAAGCGGGCTGCTGTCGGGCAAGTACCGACCTTATAAGCAAGGGGGCCAGGGGGATGGTCGTTTAGCTACCCTGGCTAACAGCAGCAACCCGTCCTTCAACAAGTTTACCGAGAAGAATTGGGCGATCGTGGCAGAGCTGGAGGCGGTGGCCCGGTCACTGAACCGCTCTATGGCCCAGGTGGCGCTGAACTGGGTGGCTAACCGCCCCGCTGTGGCCTCGGTGATCATCGGAGCTACCAAGCTGCACCAGCTAGAGGACACCCTGGGTGCTCTAGATTTTGCCATCCCACCTGAACTTCTGCTGCGACTTGAGGCGGTCAGTCGGCCTGAAACGCGCTTCCCCTATACCTACTTTGAGCCTGGTATGCAGAGTATGATTAGCGGCGGCACTACGGTGGGGAATAAGCCTGCTTCTTACCATCAACCAATGCAAGTAGAGAGCACTGGCGCTGAGGTGATGGGCGGCGAATCTTAAGGCGATGGTTGCCTAGTTTATAGCTGCTGCGCTGCGGAAGAATCATGAAATTCTCTCATCCTATCAG
>DAIPYU010000222.1:0-4389 GCA_036782635.1 Nodosilinea sp. CTOTU7353 | reverse complement strand
CATGATCGTCATCGTGGGCATGATCGTCATCGTGGGCATGATCGTCATCGTGGGCGTGGTCGTCACCGTGGGCATGGTCGTGGTCGTGGACCTCACCCAGCAGTGGGTCGGGCACCGCCGCCTCGTAAACCGCCACGCGCACCGCGTCGGTGCTGCCGCCCTCCACCATAGCAATGATGCTAGGAGCATAGTCGTAGCCATCGTAGAGAATCAGGTCAGCCTGCTCGAGCGCCTGGCGATCAGACGGGCGCACCTGGTAGGTGTGGGGGTCGGTGCCGGGTTCTAGCAGACAGGTGAGAGCCACGGTAGACTCAGCAATTTGCTCGGTGAGGTCGCAGAGCACGCCGGTGGTGGCCACCACCACCGGGCCATCGGCGGCTACCGGCGCATCTTCTGTGGTCGCAGTCGTCGCCACCTCGTCACCGCTGCATCCCACCAGGCCGACCCCCAGAGCTAGGAGCAAACCAGCGCCCCATCGACTCGCTCGGCGGGGCGGCACTCCAATGACTGTGTTGAAAAACATCATCTCTTTATCCCGGAAACAGATAACTGAACTAATATTAGGAGTGATAATGGTTATCATTTCTTATCATTTCATGGGTGTCATGCTAGAGGTTCAAAACCTGTCTGTCAACTACCGGGGTATGCAGGCTTTGGAGGATGTTTCGCTGTCCCTAGGGGCGGGAGAACTGGTGGGGTTGATCGGCCCCAACGGGGCAGGCAAAAGCACCCTCATCCAGGCCATGCTGGGGCTGGTGCCCTGTCGCGGACAGGTGTTATTTCAGGGGGCACCGCTGCGGCGGCGGCGGCGGGCAGTGGCCTACGTGCCCCAGCGATCGCGCATCGACTGGGACTACCCCATTACTGCTGGGCAGGTGGCGATGATGTCCCAGGCGGCCCTGGCGGGGTGGTTGCGGCGGCCCAGCCAGAGCGCCCGGCAGCGGGTCACCGTCGCCCTCGAACGGGTGGATATGTTGCACCTGGGCGATCGCCCCATTGGCGAGCTTTCGGGTGGCCAGCAGCAGCGGGTGTTTTTGGCCCGCGCCCTGGCCCAGGGGGCCGATCTGCTGCTGCTAGACGAGCCCTTTGCTGGCATCGACAAAAAAACCGAAGCCCTGATGCTCACCATCTTTGCCGAGCTACAGGCCGAGGGCAAAACCCTGGTGGTGTGCAGCCACGAGTGGGGCGACGCCCTCAACCGCTACGATCGCCTGCTGCTGCTCAACCGCCGTCTGCTGGCCGACGATGCCCCCAGCGCCGTTATGACCTTCGACAACATTCAGCGGGCCTACGGCCAGGGGCCACAGACCGATGCCTCGATTAGCTCCTACGCCGATTTTTTCTGCTAGCGCTGCATCCTGCTGGGTGACTCCCGATTGAGCAGGACGAAGGTATCTTGCCCCCTGTGGTTGGGCCTTTGGGAAATAGGGATTGTGGGGGTTGGTATAGCAGTTGGCCAAGGGCGTTGGTGAATGGCCGCTGCCACCGGAAAACTGGGTCAGTTTATCGAAGCTTGACTGATCGTTTAGCCTATTTCGCGCTACAAGGTATAGCGATGGCCATTGCGCTCAAGAACTCTAACACCTGGGGGGGTGCCATGGCCTATAGCCATCGCTAGGGTGTCATGTCTCAGGTGTCATGTCTCAATCGTTCTGGCGATGGCTACAAGTGAACAACGCGCCGAAGGGAAATGTGCCGTGGCCCGCCGCTGGATATGGATAGAATTGACTGGACTGCTGGTGGTGGTGCTGCTCGGGCTGAGGCCAGCCCAGGCAATCGGGCCGCAGAGGCCCCCGGCAGCGGGGCTACCGCCCATGCACAGCTCTGAAGAGGTCGTGCTCCTGCCTCTCAAGGCGATGCAGCCCGGCCCTACGGATTTTGCGTCTCCTAATTTCGCGATACCCAGTCCGGCGGTGCCTAGTCCGGCGGCGGCTGGGGGTGACAGTCTGCTGGCCCAAGCGGCCGTGCCGCGCCAGGTAACCGCCCTGGCTGACCCCAGCAACTACGGTGATCGCTTCGCCACCGACGTCAATGGACGAGTGCTGCAAAACGACTTCATCGTGGTGCTGCACGAAACCGTCGGCTCAGCCCAGAGCGCTCTCAACCTGTTTCGCACCCACCACCCCCGCGATCAAGACCAGGTCAGCTACCACAGCCTAATTGGCCGAGACGGCACCGTCTACTACATTGTGCCCCCCGAAAAGCGGGCTTTTGGGGCGGGCAATTCGGTGTTTAACGGCCCCAACGGGTCAGAAACGGTGCGTACCAACCCGGACTTTCCACCCTCAGTGAACAACTTTGCTTACCATATCTCCCTAGAGACCCCCGGCGACGGCTTCAACAACCGCCGCAGCCACAGTGGCTATACCCAGGCTCAGTACGCCTCCCTGGCCTGGCTGCTGGCTCAAACCACCATCCCCGACAGCCGCATCACCACCCACCAGGCGGTGGATCGCTCCGGCAATCGCATGGACCCGCGCAGCTTCAACGGCCAGGACATGTTCTCTCTACTGCGCCAGTACCCCACCCGCAGCGGCCTGTCGCGCTAGGTCGATTAAACTACAGGTAGGCAGAAGTCCGAGCAAACGGCATCTTTTCGAATTATTTTCCCCACTTTGCGCCGCTTCCAAGGTTTTGTGCCAATCTAAATAGCTGACACATCCCTCTAACGAGCAAACAGGGTCGGTAGAATGAGAAGACAACTGGCGCGGTTTGAGCACTGGCGGCGCGCATGGGTATTGGCATACCACTGGAGCACCCTGGTTTTTGCGGCTATGCTCGATTTCTTCAAATACAGAGCCGGGCGATCACCTTGGCCCCGGCTAATTGGCCGCACCCTGCTCAAATGGCAGCAAGACGACTGCCTGGAAATGGGGGCAGCCCTGGCCTACTACGGCCTGTTCTCAATGTTCCCCATGATATTGGTGTCGCTGAGCATCGTGGGCTTTTTGATTGGCCCCAGCACCGCTGCCTACAATGCCGTGCTGAGCTTTGCCCAAGAAACCCTTCCCCCCGACGCCTTTCCGCTGGTGCAGGCCACGCTCACCGAGTTTTATACCGGTCGCACCAGCGCCAGCATTGTTGGTTTTGCCATTTTGCTGTTTACCTCCAGCGGTTTTTTTGGTGCCCTCAGCCGGTCCTTTGACAAAATTTGGCACACCAAGCCTCAACACCACCGCTTTGACGGCTTCAGCGAGGTGGCATTTATCTTTTTATGGCGGCGGTTTCTGGCCTTTTTGCTGGTGATGGGAGCCACCAGCCTGATCTTCCTGTCGCTGCTCTCAAATATTGCGATCGACACCGCCACCCGGCTCTTAGACGGGGTCAACCAGTGGGTGGGAATTCTGGCGATTGACCAGGTGCAACTGTTGTCGTGGCTGCGTTTGGGCATCTCGTTTGTGACCCTGACGGTGGTGGTCATGGTGCTCTACAGGAGCTTGCCCAGCACCCGGGTCGCCTGGCGCGATGTGTGGCTGGGGTCGCTGTTTACCGCCGTGCTGTGGCTGATTTTACAGCAGCTGATCAGCAATAGCGTGATCAGTCTGGGCAGTCAGTTTCGCTCCTACGGGGTCGTGGGCGGGGTGATGGTGCTGATGCTGTGGATTTATCTCACCAGCCAGATTTTCTTTTTAGGGGGCGAGCTCACCTACGTGTACGCCCACCTGTTTGGCAGTCGCAGGGGGCAGAACAAACTGACCACCAAGGTGGGTGACCAGTAAGTGGTTTAATTTATAGAGCAATTAAGGCAATATCCAGTCCAGCTCGGGTCTGTGGTTTACTGATCGGTAAAACTCCAGGGCTGGATTGGGATGCGGTCCATAGAGCAGTGAAGGAGCTTAAAGTCAATGGCAGCAGCACAGCGCGGGGTCACCATCTGGTTGACGGGGTTGAGCGGGGCGGGCAAATCGACCATTGCCAGCGCCCTAGAGGCCACACTACGCCAGCGGGGCTGCCAGCTAGAGGTGCTCGACGGCGACATT
The DNA here is from genome assembly GCA_036782635.1 of Nodosilinea sp. CTOTU7353. Lineage (GTDB taxonomy): Bacteria > Cyanobacteriota > Cyanobacteriia > Phormidesmidales > Phormidesmidaceae > Nodosilinea. The sequence goes on along the minus strand of DAIPYU010000222.1, from coordinate 409 downwards.
GTGCGCACCAACCTCACCAAGGGGCTGGGCTTTAGCAAAGCAGACCGCGACGAGAATATTCGCCGCATTGGCTTTGTGTCGCACCTACTGACCCGCAACGGGGTAATCGTGCTGGTGTCGGCGATCTCGCCCTACCGCGAAGCGCGGGATACGGTGCGCGATCGCATCGGTGATTTTGTTGAAGTGTTTGTCGATGCCCCCCTCGCCGTCTGCGAAGACCGCGACGTCAAGGGTCTCTACAAAAAGGCCCGCGCCGGGGAGATCAAGCAGTTCACCGGCATCGACGACCCCTACGAAGCCCCCCTCAACCCCGAGGTACACTGCCGCACCGACCAGCAAACCGTCGAAGAAAGCGTCGCCGAGATCGTCGCCAAGCTCGAAGCCCTGGGTTATCTAGGAACAGCGGCGG
>DAIPYU010000221.1:0-4422 GCA_036782635.1 Nodosilinea sp. CTOTU7353 | reverse complement strand
GTATTAGGCCATCTTGACAAATCTCGAAAGGCGCGCTCATTAGGCAAATGTATCCTAAGCATCCATTACGCTTATACAAGTTTAACCATGAGGTTTGTAGTAGTGAAAACAGTTCACCTGATTACGACTTACCTATCCATGGAGTACATCAAAGGCTCTAAATCCTTGTCTGACAAGAGCTTAGCCGTTTTTATAGCCATGGATTTGTTATAGATTCAAAACACTATAGGAACAATTTTGCCTGAAACTCTGACTTTAATATTACGCACTTGACCTCAGTATTTTGCAGTTGCAACAATCCTGCTGAATCTAGCTATAGATAGAATTTGCTCCTGGAAGTCGAAACTGGAGGGAAAGACTTCTAGACATCTCACTAGAGCAGAATATACCGTTAGGCGGTAGCACATACGTATGGTAATGTGGCACACTCTTGTGCAACTAACAAAAATGCGACTATTTCTTTGGCATAATCTCGTCAATTTGCCTTTGTTTACAAAATTTGTGTGAAAGGTTCAGAAAAATCACCTGCTCCGGCGAAAAGCCTACTGATTCGAGGTGATGCCTGCGGATAGAGGATAAAGCGCAGAGCCATTTGCCAAACTAGTGGAGTCTCACCATGTCTAAAGCCACTACTCCAAATCGGGTCTCACCCCTGGGGCTAGCCGCCATCACTGGGTTGCTGCTGGTCGGAGCGACTGCCGAGACGGCGATCGCCCAGAGAATGCCCGGCAGCGCCACTACCCTGCCCCGCAGCGAGTCAGCGCCGCTGAGCCAGCCGGCCCCTGCACCATCTACTCCGCTGCCTCCCCAGCAGCCCGAAGGGGCCTACACCCTGGGGCCAGGCGATCGCGTGCAGATGGTGCTGTTTCGTCTGCCTGAGTACAGCGGCGAGTTTGAGGTGCAGGTCGACGGCAGCCTCAGCCTGCCCCTGGTGGGCAACGTCAGCGTGCTCGACCTCACCCTAGAGCAGGCTTCGGCGGCGCTTTCTCAGCGGTACAGCCAATACCTGCGGCGACCGGGGGTCACCCTCAACCTATTGGCGCGCCGCCCCCTGGTCGTTGGCATTGCCGGCGAGATCAACCGGCCTGGCTCCTATGCCCTCAATATCGAGGGCAACTCGTTCCCCAAGCTGACCCAGCTGTTTGACGTCGCTGGCGGCATCACTCAGAGCGCCAACCTGCGGCAGGTGCAGGTGCAGCGGCGAATCAATGGCCGCACCCAGACGTTTAACGCCAACCTGTGGGATTTGATCAACACCGGCAACCTCAACCAAGACATTGTGCTGCGCGACGGCGACAGCATTTTCATCCCCTCCACCCTGGTGCCCCTAGACGAAGCCCCAATTTTGGCGGCGGCCCGGTTCTCGCCCGACAGCAGCGTGCCGATCAACATCTCTGTAGTCGGTGAAGTCTTTCGCCCCGGCCCCTACGCCCTGCGCGGCGGCTCTACCCGCACCGGCAATGCGGGCGTACCCGGTGCCCAGGTGGGCGTCACCGGCAGCGACGTGGTGTTTACCCCGGTCAAGGTCAGCGACGCCCTGCAGATTGCCGGGGGCATTAAGCCCAGGGCCAACATTCGCCAGGTGCAGATTCGGCGGGTGACCCGCAGCGGCGGCGAGCAGGTGTTTAATGTCGACCTCTGGGCGCTGCTGCAAACGGGCGAAACTCGCCAAAACGCGATTTTGCAAGACGGTGACACGGTGTTCATTCCCGCCGCCACCGGCATGATCGACCCCGCAGAGGCCTCTCAGGTAGCGGGGGCTAGCTTCTCGCCCAACACCATTCGCGTCAACGTAGTAGGCGAAGTACAGCGCAGCGGTCAGGTAGAGGTAGCCCCCAACAGCACCTTTAACCAGGGCATTCTAGCTGCTGGCGGATTCAACCCCCGCGCCCAGCAAGATGTGGTGGGCCTAGTGCGCCTCAACCCCGACGGCACCGTCACCCAGCGCGAGATACCGGTTAACTTTGCCCTGGGCATTGACGATGAAAACAACCCCATCCTGCAAAACGACGACATCATCATCGTCGGCAAGTCGGGGCTGGCTCGGTTTTCTGACAATGTGGGGCAGGTGGCTAACCCGGTTGGCGGCATTCTCAATATCTTGACCGCCCCCTTCCGATTGCTGAATTTGTTCTAATAGTTCTGGATTATTGTTTTTTTGATGATTGTTCTTTATTAATCAGGATCAGGGATGAAATCTGAGTCTGTAAACCTTATACCCTACGCCGCTGCCGATGCTCCCACCAGCCCAGCCAGCGAAGAAACCTTAGATTTAGGGCGGGTGTTTTCGGCCCTGCGGCGCAAAGCCCTGCTGATTGCGGCGATCGCCCTGGCCTGCGGTGCTGTAGCGGGCCTGAGGGCCAGGCTCAGCCCCCCCGCCTACTCGGCGCTGTTTGAGATCTTGATTCAGCCACCTACGGGTGAGGCCCAGGTGGCCTCAGATATTACGGGGCAACCGCCCCAGCGCAGTGAATCGCTCCTGAGCTTAGAAGATCAGGTCAGAATTTTGACCAGTCCGGGGGTGCTGGAACCTGTCATTGAGCAGGTGAAAGCCGAAAATTTACCCATTTGCAGCAGTATTTTTCTGGACCCCGTAGCGAGGACTCTGCCTGGCTCTAACCTACCGTTAAATCCCCAAGAGCAGTGCTATCGTCTGATCCGCAGGCAGCTCGATATGCAGCTGACGGAAGCACCCAGGAACAATGCTCCGGCGAGCCGCATTTTTCGCTCCGAATTTGTCGGTCTCTCTCCCGACGAGGTGCAGCGGCTTGCCGACCTCATTGCTCAGCGCTTTCTAGACTACGGCTTAGAAACTCGCCAGCGCGACATTCAGCAGGGCATTGCCTTTTTAGACGATAAGCTGCCCGAGGTCAGGGCTCAGGTCGATACCCTGCAGAGAGAGCTTGAGGCCCTGCGGCAAAACAACAACCTGATCACCCCCGAATCTCGGGGCACGCAGCTAACCTCTCAGATCAACACCTATGAGAGCGAATATTTAAATGTGCTGGTCGAGCTAGAAGGGGCGCTCGATCTCTACGAGAGCCTAGAGCGACAGCTGACCACCAGACCACAAGATCAAGCGGTTTCCCCCGCCCTCAGCGACAACGCTCGCTACCAGGCGCTGGTTCAAGAGCTGCTGCGATTAGATAATCAAATTGCCGCCGCCTCCAGTCTGTTTCTCGATGCCAGCCCCGACCTGCAGGCGCTCAAAGAGCAGCGGCAAAACCTCTTGCAGCTGCTGGCCCGAGAGGGCAGCAATACCCAACAGGAGCTGTCGCTGCAGATCGATGGCCTCTCTACCCGTGAAGCAGCCCTGAGCCAGACCCTCGCCTCGCTCAATGTCGAGGTCGACTCTCTGGCTTCGGTGGCCCGACAGTTTACTGATCTAGACCGAGAGCTGCTGATCGCCACCGAAAACCTGACCCAGCTGCTGGCTCGCCGCGAAACCCTAGAAATCGAGGCAGCCCAGCGAGAGCTGCCCTGGGAGCTGATCACGCCGCCAACCCTGACCATTAGCAACCCCAGCCTGCTGCGCAATGCTGGTCTGGGCCTGGTGCTCGGTCTGCTGCTGGGGGTGGGCGTCGCCCTGCTGCTCGACGCTCAAAAAGATGTGATCTACACCCCCAGTGACCTCAAGCGCATTACCCCAGTGCCGATTTTGGGCATTATCCCCCACAGCGGCGTGGTCGAGACCGGCTACGACGAGGCCCACCTGCTGTCGCTGTACCAGGTGGCCCTGGCCTCTACGGGGAGACGAGGCCCATCGGCTCTGAGCAACGGGTCATCGCCACCCGACGGCCTCCAGGAGTTTAAGGAGGCATTTCGATCGCTGGCGGCCAACCTACAGCGGGTCAATGCCGAAAGGGCGATTAAATCGTTGGTGATTAGCTCCGCCGATAACCAGGTGGCTGACTCGACCACTGCGGCCTACCTGGCCTGGGCCGTAGCCGAGATGGGCCAGCGGGTGCTGCTGATTGACGCCGACTTTCGCTATCCGCACCTGCACAGCTTTTTAGAGCTGCCCAACGATAAGGGGCTGAGCAACATTTTGGCCGGGGAGCTAGAGCTAAAGCAGGTGATCAAGCGATCGCCCCTTGAGCCCAACCTATTTACCCTCACCGCTGGCAGCGCCACCGGCGACCCAGTGCGGCTGTTGTCTTCAGCCAAAATTCAGCAGTTCATTGCCAAAACCGAGGGCTATTTTGACCTGGTGATCTACGATGCCCCGCCCTTTGCTGAGTATGCCGATGCCTCGCTCATCGCCGCCGAGGCCAGCGGTCTGGCGCTGGTGTCAAACCTGGGCACCGTCAAGTCGGCCCAGCTCGAGCAAGCCCTAGAGAAACTCTGGATCTCTAAGATTCCGCTGCTGGGGCTAATTGCTAAAGAATATGCCCCCAAGGGAGCGCTGCTGCCCATCGGGTA
>DAIPYU010000220.1:0-4423 GCA_036782635.1 Nodosilinea sp. CTOTU7353 | reverse complement strand
GGCCCCCTGGAGCAAAAAGCCCGAAAAGCCAAACAGCGGGTTGCCGTCGCCAAACATGAGGCCAAAGCCCACCACCCAAAAGGCCAGGGTAGAAAGACCAAACACAACCAGGTTTTTGGCCAGCAGGTTGACGGCGTTTTTGCTGCGGCAAAACCCAGTTTCGAGCATGCAAAACCCCGCGTTCATAAAGAACACTAGAAACCCAGCCACCAGCACCCACAGCGTGTCTAGGGCCACCTGAAGCTCGGCGGTGTCGGCCCCCTGGGCCAGGGCCGCCGGGCAAAGCAGGGCCAAAACCCCAAGGCTGACCCAGGGAATGTAGCGCCAGCGCCCCCCTGGCTGGCTGAGAGGTTGCCATCGCTGGCTAACGGCGCTTTTTTGTTGCTGCAACATAACGACCACGTAGCTCCAATGGACTCTCTTTATAAGCCCATAGGTTGCCACGAAATACCGTTCATGGTGAAAATTTTTATACCGCCATCGGCTTTGCCCGCCGCTACACCAGCCGAAGTTAAGGAGCAGTGCCTTTCGGCGATAGCACCCGAGCGGTTGTCAAGCTCAGCCCCGGAAACTGGGGAGAACTCAACACCGCCTCCCCCTCTAGGGTTTGGGCTTCGTAAAGTCCGTCTATCAGAGTGAGTACAGTGACCGTTGCTTTAGCCGGGTCGACAATCCAATATTCTGGAATGCCCCGCGCCGCATACTCAGAGCGCTTGTAGCGATAGTCGCGGTCTTCGTTGGCTTTGCCGGGAGAAACCACCTCCACCACCAGCAGCGGCGGTGGCATGTCTGCGGTAATGGTGCTGCGGCCCGTATCTTCTAACAGGGCCGCTAAGTCTTCGCCCAACACCAGCAAATCCGGAATCCGCACTCGTCCAGAGACCACGATTTCGGTATCCATTCGGCGCAGCCAGTGCAAGGGCAGGATTCGCAAGAACTGTTGCAATAGGAATAGTGAGACCAAAACATTGCGCGAACTCTCAGGCGGCATCTCGATCACGTCCCCATCCACAAATTCGCAGCGAACCTCCGGGCCTGTATCCAGGCTCAGAAAGTCAGCCAGAGAGAACTTAGTGGCAACCATCAATACCCCCAGGCAACCGTAGGGTGGGCACTGCCCACCACTGAATCATTCCTTACCCCTACCCCCTCTCCCTAGAGGATCTGGCAAGAACCACTGCGTAAGCACCTATCTACAAGGGATCAATCTATGACCCATCCCTATCCCCAATTCTACTCGTCTGCCTCGGGGTCGTAAGTGGAGGCGATCGCCAGCTCTTTCAACTGAGCCTCGTCCACCCCAGAGGGGGCCTGGGTAAGCAAGCAGCGGGCCTGCTGGGTTTTGGGAAAGGCGATCGCATCTCGAATCGACTCTTCGCCTGCCAGCAGCATGACAATGCGGTCTAGCCCGTAGGCGATGCCGCCGTGGGGCGGGGTGCCGTACTCAAAGGCCTCGATCAAAAAGCCAAACTTGTCGTGGGCTTCCTCGTCGCTCAGGCCAATGGTCTCAAACACCTGGCTCTGCACCTCGGGCTGGTAAATGCGCAGGCTGCCGCCGCCGATCTCGTAGCCATTGAGCACGATGTCGTAGGCGATCGCCCGAGCAGTCTTGAGATCGTCGATATCCTCAGGGTTGGGCGCGGTGAAGGGGTGGTGCAGGGCTTCGAGCCGCTGCTGGTCGGCGTTCCACTCAAACATGGGGAAGTCGGTCACCCACAGCAGGTTGTAGGTGCCTTCGGGAATCAGGTCCATCTCGCGGGCGATCGCCTGTCGCACCCGATCCAGCGTGGCATTGACAATGTCGGTCGGCCCCGCCCCAAACAGCAGCAGGGTGCCCTCGGTGGCGTTGGTGCGGCGCAGCAGTTCTGCCATTTGCTCAGGGCCGAGGTTGTCTTTGATCGCCCCAATGGTATCCACCGCGCCGTCGGCCCGCACCCGCACGTAGGCCAGGCCCTTGGCCCCGGCATCCGCCGCGATTTTGAACACATCGCCGCCGGGCTTAATTCGCACGTTCGAGATCTGGTCGTTGCCGTTGGGGATGGGCAGCACCTTGACGATACCGCCGTCGGCCACCGCCCCCGAAAACACCTTAAAGCCGCAGTCGCGTACCAGGTCAGACGCATCCACCAGCTCTAGGCCGTAGCGGGTGTCGGGCTTGTCGCTGCCGTAGCGATCCATCGCCTCGGCGTAGGTCAGCCGAGGGAATGGCCGGGGAACATCAACGCCCTTCACTTCTTTGAAAATGTGGGCCACCAGCGCCTCGTTCAGGGCCAGGATTTCGTCCTGGGTCATGAAGCTCATTTCCATATCGAGCTGGGTGAACTCGGGCTGGCGGTCGGCCCGCAGATCTTCATCGCGGAAGCAGCGGGCGATCTGGTAGTAGCGATCCACCCCCGATACCATCAGCAGTTGCTTAAACAGCTGGGGCGACTGGGGCAGGGCGTAAAATTCGCCGGGGTTGACCCGCGACGGCACCAGGTAGTCCCGCGCGCCTTCGGGGGTGGAGCGGGTGAGAATGGGGGTTTCGACCTCGTAGAAACCCTCCTGGTCTTCGAGAAAGCGGCGAATGGCTTTGGTAACTTCGTGGCGAATGCGCAGGTTTTGGGCCATGCGATCGCGCCGCAGATCCAGATACCGATAGCGCAGCCGCAGATCTTCCCGCACGGTTTCTGAGTCGGCGGTGGAGACTTGAAACGGCAGGGGCTTGCGGACCGCGTTCAGCAGCTCAATGGTGTCGGCGTAGATCTCGACTTCTCCCGTGGGCAGCTTGGGGTTGATAGCACCCTCCTGGCGCTGGCTCACCCGGCCCTGAATTTTGACCACGTACTCGTTGCGCAGCAGGTCTGCCTGGGCATAGGAGGCGGGGGTACGCTCCGGGTCGCTGACGATTTGCACTACCCCGGTGCGATCGCGCAGGTCGATAAAAATTACCCCACCGTGGTCGCGGCGGCGATCAACCCAGCCGAAGAGGGTAACGGTGCTGCCAATGTCGCTGGCCCGCAGGGTGCCGCAGTAGTGGGTGCGCATAGTGAGCTGCTTGTAATTTCAAAACCTTCCCATTATCTAGGATAGTGGGTGAGCTTGAAAGCTAATTTTTCAGGGCGAATTTTTGGGCGGCCGGGGGTGCAAGGTGCGAGGTTCAAGGTTCAAGGTGTATGGCCCCCCGTGAACCTTAAACCTTGAACCTTGAACCCCACCCGGCAAAGGTTCTCAGTGATGTAGATAAGGATAAAGCATGATCAAGGTGCGATGTGGACAGCAGTGGATCGCCGATGTAGACGCAATCGTCTTTGACAAAGACGGCACCCTGGCCGACTCCCATGGGCTGCTGCACCATACGGCGATCGCCCGCGCCGAGGCCTGCGCGGCGGCGGTGGGGGCGGGGGATGCGCTGGTTCGCACTCTGCTGGACTGCTTTGGGGTGACGGCCAGCGGCATTGACCCCGATGGGCTGATGGCGGCGGGCACCCGCGAGGCCAATCGGCAGGGGGCCGTAGCCGTGCTGGTGCAGGCGGGTCATCCCGCCGAGAAAGCTACGGAGCTGGTGGCAGAATGCTTTGCGGCGGTGAATGCAGCGCGCCAGGGCAAGGCGGCCCAGACCCCGCCCTTTGCAGGCACAGCGGCAATGCTGCAACGACTGCACAAAAGCCCACTCAAAATCGGGGTGCTGTCGTCGGATAGCCCGGCCTACGTGGAAGAATTTCTCAGCTACTACGACCTAATGCCCTGGGTGCATGGATGGCAGGGCACGGGGCTAGCCGATCCGCCCAAGCCAGATCCGACGCTGTTGAGAGGTCTGTGCGATCGCCTCCAGGTCTCCGTAGCGCATACCCTGATCGTGGGCGACAGCTGGGCCGACTTTGCCCTAGCAGAGCAGGCCGGGGCGGCGGGGTTTATTTCGGTGTCAGAGCCCTGGGGGCGATCGCCCGTCCCAGGCGCTAGCCTGGTACTGAGCCATTGGGATGACCTGGCGGCGCAGCTATCTTCCCAGATTTAGAAATTTTCACCGGTGCTTGACCGGCAAAACAGAGGCAAAAGCGATGGTGTCGTGGGTTTTAAAAGAGTGGCAGGTGGCCATCACCGCCCTGCTGCGAGGAAAAACCATTCTGCTGCTGCGCAAGGGCGGCATTCGTGAGCCGAAGGGCCAATTTTCTTTGGCGGCGCGGCAGGTGCTGCTGCTGCCCACCCTAGAGCACCAAAAAACTGAGCTGCTAAAGGATGAGTTTCGAGCCTCGGTTGCAGTAGCCCTGGACACAGAAGCCGGTGCCGCTGCCGCTGACCAGGTGCGCTTTGAGGGCTGGGCCACAATTACCCACGCCCTGCCCCTCGCCGCAGCGGAGGTAAAGGCCCTGCTGCCTTACCTGGTGTGGAATGAGCAATTTGTTGAAGAACGGCTGGGCTGGCAGCGCGATCGCCCCCTCTA
>DAIPYU010000219.1:0-4554 GCA_036782635.1 Nodosilinea sp. CTOTU7353 | reverse complement strand
TTACACCAGCGCCTTGCCCTTGAAGGTGCCGATGCCCGCGTATTTAGCTCTGACTCCCAGCTCCTCCTCAATACGCAGCAGCTGGTTGTATTTCGACAGGCGCTCACCCCGGCAGGGGGCACCCGACTTGATCTGCCCGGTCGCCGCCCCCACCACCAGGTCGGCGATGAAGTCGTCGGGGGTTTCGCCCGAGCGGTGGCTGACCATGCAGGTGTAGCCCGCCTCGTGGGACATCTTGATGGCTTCGAGAGTTTCGGTGATCGAGCCGATCTGGTTGACCTTGACCAGGGTCGAGTTGCCGACGCCGTCTTTGATCGCCTGGGCGATGATGGCGGGGTTGGTGACAAAGGCATCGTCGCCGACCAGCTGGATGCGATCGCCCAACCGCTGGGTCAGCAGCTGCCAGCCCTCCCAGTCTTGCTCGCCCAGGCCGTCTTCAATCGACACAATGGGGAACTGATTGGCCCAGCTTTCCCACAGGTCGATCATGTCGGCAGTGCTCTTGCGGCTGTTGTCAGACTTGTAGAACAGATAGCTGCCGTCCTCTTGGTACAGCTCGCTGACAGCGGGGTCAAGGGCGATCGCAATGTCATCCCCCGGTTTCAGCCCGGCCTTCTCAATGCCCTTGAGAATCACCTCGATGGCTTCCACATTGCTCTTGAGGTTGGGGGCAAAGCCGCCCTCATCGCCAATGGCGGTGCTGTAGCCCGCGTCTTTGAGTACCGACTTGAGGGCGTGGTAGACCTCGGCCCCGTAGCGCAGCGCCTCAGAGAAGGTCGGCGCACCCACCGGGGCAATCATAAATTCTTGAAAGTCCACGCTGTTGTCGGCGTGGGCACCGCCGTTGATGATGTTGAAGCAGGGCACCGGCAGCAGCACCGAGTCGGGGCCGCCCAGGTGCACATAGAGAGGGATGCCGGCGGCCACAGAGGCGGCCCGGGCCACGGCCATCGACACGCCCAAAATGGCGTTGGCCCCCAGGGTGCCCTTGTTGTCGGTGCCGTCTAGGGCCAGCATTTTGTGGTCAACGGTGGCCAGATCTGAAGCGTCCATGCCTTTGATGGCCGGGGCAATGGTGTCGTTGACGTTGGCCACGGCTTTGAGCACGCCCTTGCCGCCGTAGAGTGATTTGTCGCCATCCCGCAGCTCCAGCGCCTCGCGAATGCCTGTCGAGGCCCCAGAAGGCACCCCTGCCCGCCCCTTAGCGCCCCCTTCGAGCACCACATCGACCTCAACCGTAGGATTGCCCCGCGAATCGAGGATCTGTCTGCCGTGAACCGATGTTATTGCAACCATGACATTTCTCCATTGGTGATTCGATGAGCCGCTGCCACCCCGCCTCGGGGTAAAGCCAGATTAGCCCGTAGGCAAACCTGTAGTATCCTACCGAGAAACCCTTTTTTAACGTAAAGTGAGCCACAGTTGGGACTTGCCGTGGATACACTCAGCAGAAAACCCTCTGCTAATGTCGGCAGATAGATGGATGGTACCGGAGCCGGGTTAATGGGTCGTTAATTCTTACAATCCTCTAAGGATCAGCATTCCATGACTTAGCTGAGCTAGCGGATCAAAGCTTCACGACCGGCGGATAGCCGTCTCGGCTATCCGCGTTCAGGTCACGATGTCTGATTGACAAAACGTGAATTAATCACTGTCCCGACGCTAGTGCGTCGAGACGTAGCCCCAGACGCTAGTGCGTCAGTTGCAGTCATGCCCCCACAGGTCTTTAGTTGAAATACGGAATACTCTAAGGCTGATTAAGTAATTTGTCTGCGCAGCAGTTCTGTGTGCTCAGCCAGCACTTCACCGCCTGACTCAGCCAGGGCTTTCACATATTTATATTTAAATTTGTCGAGGGCGCTCACCAGCCGCGATTCAATTTCGTAGCGGGTGTTGTGCTGGCTCAACTCGGCGGCGATCGCCTCCCGTAGATGGTGCTGTAACCGGGCGGTAATCGCGGCCCCATCGGCATCGAGCAAACTTCCGGCGATGCTGCGATACAGGCTTTGGGCCAACGATTGGGATAGGTGCTGAACCTGGGTTGAGAACAGCGCTAGACCGGGCAGGTGCTTGACCTGGGGATAGCCGGGCATTTGCTCCAGGGTTTTGGTGATGCTGTGCTGCACCAGGTCTTCGATGTCGGGCTGCACCTGGGGCAAGATATTGTCGACGCCAACTTGGTAGAGGCGATTGGCGATCGCAGTCATCTCTTCCTCTGCCACAAGTTCGCCTGCGCCATTATCTACCGGGTCAATCAGGGCGATCCAATTCAGCAGCTCTCCCTGACGGATCGAGTCTTGCAGCTGCTCGATAATCTCAATGCCTGACATGCCGGCGATGTCGGCCCCCACGGTGACAATGACACAGCGCTGGGCCTCGGCCTGCAACGGGTCTAGGTTGAGCACATCGACCTGGTACAGCCGCAGGGCCACGGGCAAAGTCCGCCAGGCCCGCCAAAAGGGCAGGATGAGAAACAGGTCATACCACCGCCGCAGCGTCGCCTCGACCCAGGTGAGGCCAGGATGCCGCCGCCGGGTGGCGACGATACGCGCCCCGATATCCACCGCAAAAACCAGCAAAAAGGGCAGGTCGATCAGCCAGAAATAGTCGGTCGGTGCGCCCCAGCGGTTGACGGTGCGGTAGTAGTTGGCCTGAAAAAAGGGCTGAATCTGGCGCTCCCACAACGCCAGCTCTGACTGCCAACCTCGCTGCTCTAGATAGTCCACCGTCCAGAATTGGCTCAGCGCCTCCTGCGCTGAAAATTGGCCAGTGCGAGCCTGTAGGGTTTGCTGAATAGTGACCAGAGCCTGGCTGCCGTGGGGTTGGGCAAAGGCTTGCTCGCTCACCACCTGCTGACTCAGGGTTTGCAAATCGGCTAGGGCAACTGCGACCTCGGGTGATTGCATGTCAGCTTGAGCGAGCTGGTTTCTAAGGCGTTCGACCTGAACTTGGTACTGCTCTGTTTGAGGGTGCGCCACGATGCCCTTGACCGGATCGTATGTGCGGGTAACAACAGTTGCATACTGTCGGTAAACGGGCCGCAAACTGAGATAGGTCAGATCAAACGCTACCAGGGCCAGATTAATTAGGGCAATGATCGCCACAACGCCCTCCAGCCGAGGATAGTGGCGTTCAAAGTAGGGCTTAAATTTAACCATCAGTCAGCCGTATAGAAATTTAGGTATAGCGCTATCGGTGGGCCTTGCCATTGAGCAAATTTTCCCTGTTTTACCCCTAGGCCTTGATTATTAGCGGCTGAGCTCGATTAGACATCAATCTTCGGGATTACTTGCGATCGCAGCAATTTCAAAGCAAGGCGATCGCCTCCAAGGCAAAAAGTGCATCCCGAATTTGTAAATTAATCATTCTGATGACAAGCCAGCCCGTCATTCCCCGTGCAGACGAGAAGCCACAGCGGGCATCTTGTCTCCGAATGGATTTTCGCTGGCGTGGGAATGACGTAGGCATCTGCAAAAGTGGGATGCACCCTCTTGCCCGGGCAATCGAGACGCCCCTGTAGATTTTCACTATTTATATATAGCGGTTCCTGAACGCATGAAGTACACCCCAACTGAGAGAAGCCTCGCAGCTTATGAACTTAGGCAACTGACCTGTACCTCGTCCGCATGAGAACCGCTATAGGATGACTTGAGTAATCTGTGGCATAGGTCGGCCAACCATTCCTGAAACCTGAAACCTAACACCTGAAACCCTCACCCAAGGTTGCCCTATTTCTGCCGACCAGTACTGGGCAGCTCTAGGCCGGGGTCTGCCCCACTGACAGCTCGACCTGGCACTGGGGGCAAAGGCCAAAGAACTCCAGGGTGTGGTAGAAAATCTTGAACTCGTGGGCCTTGTGCAGCTGCTGCTCTAGGTCGTGCACCGGGCACTGGTCGATGGCGATGGTGCTGCCGCACTGAAGGCAGGTGAGGTGGTGGCGGTCTTCCTGGGGCAGGCTGTAGAGCGCTTCGCCCGAAGGCAGGGTGCGCATTTGCACCGCGCCTTCGAGCTTGAGGGCATCGAGCGCTCGGTAGACCGTGGCTAGCCCTGTGGCATTGCCGTCTTGGCGCATCTCCACATACAGATCTTGGGCTGAGATCGGCTTGCTCAACTCCTTGAGAACGGTCAGAACTTTGTCTTGGCTGCGGGTGCGTCGTACCATGCTGGCTCACTTGCTATACCCAGTCCATCTGGGGAACAGTCGTTGCCCCACAGGCAGAATGTCACTGCTGGACTTGGATTTGGGTTGGTGTGTCTCAATTTTATCAACCAGCCGATACGGTAGGATGTTGATTGCCGATGAATACCTAATGTTCAACCGCCAACGGAGTCAACCGTGCCCCACTACAGCGCTCGCATCTACGTCACCCTGCGCCCCTCGGTGCTCGATCCCGCAGGGACGGCGGTGCAGTCGGGCCTGGCCCATATGGGCTACGACAACGTCGGCCCGATTCGCATTGGCAAATACATTGAGCTGACGTTAGATGCTGAGAGTGAAGCTGCCGCCAGCCAGCAGCTTGATCGCATGTGCGACCAGCTGTTGGCCAACCCGGT
>DAIPYU010000218.1:0-4564 GCA_036782635.1 Nodosilinea sp. CTOTU7353 | reverse complement strand
AGCTCAAAATCGCGCTGTTTGCGAGCATGACGTTTCTTGTTTGCGAGCCGCTACAGCTACCGTAGGGGCCAAGCTGGGTCAGATCGGGCAGGGTGGCCAAGTCCGGGGCAGAATCCTGGCTGATGGCGTCCCTGGCCTGTTGCTGCAGGGTATCCAGCAATTGCTGGGTAAGGCTAACCTCGTCGGCAACTTGCTGGAAAGCGCTCAGCACCGCGGCTACGTCCAACTGCATACCGGCGGTCGGAAAGTGCCGCATCACATCGATGAGGGCAATGTCACCATCTTCAGCCGCTGCCGCAATAATGGCGGCCCTCAAGGCCTGCAAACCATTAATGCGAGCCTCGGTCTGGGCAAACTTGCCGAGAAAAAGCAGCGATCGCTCACCCATCGGCGTATTAAACCACTGGCTAATCCGCACCAGGTCAACCTCGCGGCTAGCCGTCAGCGTCGCTCTCAGGGTTTCCTGCTGCTCAGGGGTGAGCCGCCGTAGGAAACGCGCCAGTTGGCCATTGGCCTCACCGGTTTCGGCGAATTCCACTAACGCATCAACGGGAATAGTACGGCTGAACGGGCCAAATTCCAGAGACACCGTTTCCGCCGCCCGCAGAGGTAGCGGAGCCACTGCCAGCGCCAGCAGACTCACCGCTAACCCAGACAGCAATTGAACTGAACGACGCAGACAGACCATAGATGACGGCAGAGCTAAAACTATTAGATGGCTTTAATTCTGCCGGAAAACTATCATCAGATTCTATGAATTGTGAATCGTAAAGTCCTAATTTCTAAGCCAGAGAGGATCCGCTTAAAGTGAGACAAATTTAGGCATCACCACCAGGGGTGTCGTGGTGTTGGGAAACCCTGGGTCGAGGATTGGTTACCACCAGTTCAAAATCCCAGCCGGGTACCTGGTTGACCTTCTCTGTCATGCGGCGCAAATCTTCCAGACCATTGAGGGTCAGGTTTTCGCGAGTGCGAACCTCAACCGCAATGACCCGATCATCGGCCTTAGCAATTAAGTCAAACGGATATTTAGCCAGGGCCGAGGGCAATGCTTCAGCCTCTGGATAAACCGTAACGTCGTACCCGTGCCGCCGGTACTCTCTGGCCAAACGCAGTACACGACGGTGCTCTAGGGGATTAGGATGATGGCGCTGACTCATACAACCAATAGCCGAGAACTCAATCCAAATCCTGAGGATTTGGAGCAACTTCAATTTTAACATGCAAAAACTCAACCCCATTACAAAATCCCTCAGCTAAGGCTTGAGACATACCTCGAATCCGAAAGGAGCCATTGAGGTTGCGCCGCCGACTGACGAAGTCTGTAATCTGGTAGTCATCTACATATACCACGCCATTTAGCGCATCCCGGACGGGCTTTACGATATTGTCACTGTCAGGTACCCCATCTTCACCATTTTGAGCATCGTAGTAATGCGTAATGGTGACTTTCATGGAATCGCCCAGGGGCTGGCTCAGGGGCCAGCAGGTTTCGGCGGCATGGCGCACCTTTCCCTTCCAGTCCCGCAGGCGCTGCTTGTCCTTAGTCTGGTGGGAGATGGGTTTGCCGGTAATGATGAACTCGAAGGGCAGCACAGGCTTTGAAGGGTGGGGTGGGCAATCAGGATATTCGCTTACGTATCTTGTACAACGGTAGAGCCCCTGGTATAAAAAGCCCCTGTTGATACAGGTCTAACTTCATAGTAGATCTGTCCTAACCCAGATTGCTGCTATTCAGGGTGCCCTGTATCTCCTTGGCAGGCGCATGGCGGCCACG
This sequence comes from Nodosilinea sp. CTOTU7353, assembly GCA_036782635.1. Lineage (GTDB taxonomy): Bacteria > Cyanobacteriota > Cyanobacteriia > Phormidesmidales > Phormidesmidaceae > Nodosilinea. Next base: position 2,787 of record DAIPYU010000218.1, on the reverse strand, counting down.
CGCTTCGCTTACATCCTCAACACCCACGGTCAGAACCCTGTTCACGCTCATGCTAGGCATGGATTTACACCACTGCTGCGGCCCGATGGACGGTTGCTGTAACTGTCTATTGTGGCCCTAGCGTTAATCAGCTCATTCTCAGTTAATCTATCTATGCCATGATGCTGGAGGAAAATCATCTGGCGCTGCTACCTGGGCTTTTATCGGCTATTCTATGGCGTTTAAGTTAACCACTGAACCCTCTATTCCAACCAAAATCCGCAAAATGCGGGAGCGGGTGCGGTGGCAACAGCCCCAACTCGTAGAGCGCGGCATTGACCAAACTCGACTGGTGATTGACAACCAGTTGGAAGCTGGCGAGGCGTTTTCCTTTTTGGTGGTGGGAGATAGTGGCACCGGACGCCATCGTCGGGGTAGCCCGCAACGTCAGGTGGCTGAACAGATCTTAGCCCACCGGGAAGCGGCCCGGTTTTTGCTGCACACCGGCGATGTGGTTTACCTAGTTGGCTCTAGAGAACAGTACCAGAGTAACTTCATTAAACCCTACCGAGAATGGCTGGTAGGCGGGGACGACTATCGCCGCATTGCCTACAATGGCATGGTCTTTAACTGCCCCTTCCTGCCGGTGCCCGGCAACCATGACTACTACGACCTACCGCTGCTGATTGGCATGGTGGCGGGGCTAACCGGCCCGCTGCGCTATGCCCTGCGAGCGTACCTTGACCTGGATGTCGGCTGGCACGGTTCCTTTTCCGGTGATGCCTATGCCCGCGCCTTTTTGGACTACCTCAGGGCTATCCCTGCGGCCCAACTCCCGGCCCATCTGGATAACCACTACACCAGCCAGTTAGACGATCGCCGCTGCCTCACCTATTACCCTGGTGCCTTTACCCGGTTGCCCAATCGTTACTACCGCTTTCGCTATGGCGGCATCGACTTTTTCGGGCTGGATTCCAACACCTTTAACCAACCTTTGCCGCTGGATGACGGTGAAGCGGGTCGCCAGAGTCGGCAGCGCCTCTTGCGGGAGCGTCAGCAACTGGAGTTGGTGAAGGCAAATTTAATGCGGAAAACCAGCCTCAATGCCCTAGCCTGGATTATTCACGAAGGGTAAATAGATCACAGAAAAAAGAGCCTGAAACGCTTTAGAATCAGGCTCTTCAACGAATTCAGTGGTTCTATTCTGCCATGACAGTGTGTAAACCGGAACTGCCGTTTGATTTTCCTCAGCCCCGCCCGCTGGACGTGCAGTTCTCCGATTTAGAGCTAAGTTCAGATGCGGGCCTGCTGTTAGTGCGCCAAGCGGATGAGCGATTGGGCCTCACGGCGGCCATAGCGTCTGGCATCGAGGAGTGGCGCGACCCCGCCAAAGTTACCCATAGCTTGGAGCAATTGGTTCAACAACGGGTGTACCAGATTATCGGCGGCTATGAAGACGCCAACGATAGTACTGATCTGCGCCATGATCCGATTTACAAGATCGCCTGTGGGCGCTTGCCGGAGGCCGGGGAGAACCTGTTGGCCAGTCAGCCAACGATAAGCCGACTAGAGAATCAGGTGACACGGCGCGATCTTGGGCGGATTCGAGGGCAATATATCGACCGGTTTATCGAGCGCCATGAGACGGCCCCCACAGCGGTGACCTTGGATATTGACGGGTGGGATGCACCGACCTACGGCGAGCAACAACTGAGTTTCTTTCATGGCTACTATGGCCATCAGATGTACTATCCGGTGCAGATTAACGAGGCGACGAGTGGCTACCCCCTGGTGCTGCAACTGCGCCCTGGCAATAGTCATCCGGGCAAGGGCGTTGCGGGTCTGTTGCGGTGGTTGTTTTGGCGATTGCGCCGCGCCTGGCCTGGGGTAGAGATCACCCTGAGAGCCGATAGCGGCTTCTCACTGCCTGAGATTGTGAGGGAGTGTGAACGAGCTCAGGTGAGCTATGTCCTCGGCTATAGCGGCAATGCGGTGCTGAAGCGCAAGATTCAACCGTTACTGGAGCAAGCGCGCGTGGTGGCGTGCCTCAATCAGACGGGCAAGGCACGGTTATTTGATGATGTGTACTACGCCGCAGAGCGTTGGTCAGAACCGCGACGCATCGTGATGAAGGCGGAGTGGTTACCCAAGGGGCCGAATCCTCGCTTTGTGCTGACGAATTTAGACCTTTCTCCGCAGGTGCTCTACGACCAGGTCTATGTGCAGCGGGGCGCGGCGAGTGAGCATCCCATCAAGGAACTCAAAGTGGGTCTACAGGCCAAACGACTGAGTTGTCATGACGCTTTGGCGAACCAGTTTCGTCTCCTGCTGTCCCAGGCGGCCTATGTGCTGATGCTCAGCCTCCGCCACGCGGCGGCCGACACCCCCTTGGCCCACGCTCAGGTCGAACGGCTGCGCTCGACCCTCATCAAGACTGCCGCCCGGGTGCGGGTCTCGGCTCGACGCATCCTCGTTGAGTTGGCCGCCTATTGTCCCTGGGCGGATACCATTCGCCACATTGCGCATCAGCTGATGGCACCTAATCCGTGGGTCTTGGCCTAACTCAGACCGGCCCATAGGACAGGTGTGTCTACTGGCACGGATAGTCCCCATTTTGGTTCGATTCGCTACCGTTTTTGACCCCGGTGCTCAAGTTGTCGTGGGGACTGGGACGTTGATATTGGGCGCCAGGAGTCATTGACTCGTCTGGGGCCAAGTCAATGACTCCTGGAAAGCATCATGAATAATGCAGGCTAGGGTTTTGGCTTTGGGGGTGGCGGTAAAGGCGTAGTAGCTGATGCGGTCGTT
>DAIPYU010000217.1:0-4629 GCA_036782635.1 Nodosilinea sp. CTOTU7353 | reverse complement strand
CAATATCGGTTTTCGGGTTGTGTGTTCGGCCCCCAGGGCTCTTCAGCGGCCTACCGACTAACCCTTGCCCTTTACACTCTTGCCCTTTTGCCCTCAAAAAAGAAAAATAGGGCTTGCTCCCCCCGGCGCGTCAGCGCCTCGAATTTTGTCACGAGTTAGGAGGGGGTAATCTTCTGACTCCTGATCGCGTGACGCCTACTTCTCCCTGTCCTCCTTGCGCTTAAACCCATAGGCCTCAAACACCTTGCGCCGCAGGCGGTAGGTGTCGCCATGGAGTAGGTGGGCCTCCCAGCTTTGCAGCCGCTGCACCAGGGGCTTGAGGGTAATGGTGCCCGCCTCATAGTCGCGCTGGAGCTGCTTCATGCGTTTGCGAGCCCTCTGGAGGTTGTCATTGCGCACCCGAATGCGGTCAGGCAACACCCGAAAGCCAACGAAATTGGCCCCGTGGCGGGTTTCAAACAGCTGGCTCTTAACCGGGTGCATCTTCAGCCGCAGGGTGGCCAGGTAGTCTTCCATCGCCACCCTGGCCTCAGCTAGCTCGTGCCAGTCGTCAGAGAAAGCTGCAAAGTCATCCACATAGCGCAGGTAGTGTTTGAGCTTGAGCTGCCGCTTGGCAAAGTGGTCGAAGGGGCTGAGGTAGAGGTTGGCAAAGAACTGGCTGGTGAGGTTGCCAATGGGTAGCCCCCGCCGCCGCTGCACCGGAGTCAGCAGGTCATCGCCAGGGAAGTACTCGATCGCTGGCGGCTGCTCGTTGCTGGCATCGATGATGGTGTCGATCAGCCACAGGGTATCGGGGCATTTGATGTGCTTACGAAATAAGTCTTTGAGGATTTGAAGATCAATGCTGGGGAAGTATTTTTGAATGTCGCACTGGAGGCAGTAGCGGTGGTTACGCGCCCAGCCCGTAAAGCGCTTCAGCGCCCGATGGGTGCCATAGCCCACCCGGTTAGCGTAGGTGTCGCCAATGAGCGTGGCCTCTAGTGGCGGCATGATGACGTTGCACAGGGCGTGGTGCACCACCCGATCGCGGTAGGGTGCCGCCGAAATCAGCCGCGCCTTGGGGTCTTTGATTGTAAAGGTTCGGTAGGCCCCAGGTCGGTAGCTGTGGTCTTGTAGCTGGGCTTGTAGGGTAAACAGCTCTCGCTCTAGGCCAAAGTTAAACTCCAGCACATTGGGGCGAAACCGCTTGCCCTGCTGGGCCTGGCGGGCGGCCCTCAGCAGGTTGTCAAAGTCGATGACGTGCGGCCAGAGGTTGCCGTAGCGTTTCATGGGGAAGCAATCAGAAGTCAGGAGTCAGAATACAGAAGCCAGTATCCGTGAATAGATTGGTTCTGGCTTAGGCCATCTACCCTTCTGATTCCTAATTTCTCCTATGGCTGCCGATCTGCCCATTATCCAAAAAACCTACGACCTGATTAAGTGGTACGTGCCGATTCTCAACCAGTTACCCCGCGACCATCGGTTTCAGCTGGGCGATCGTATGGTTGCCGGGCTTTACGACCTGCTAGAGAGCCTCATTTTCGTCCGCTATCAGCACGAAGATAAACTCCCACACCTCCAGCGGCTCAACAGCAAACTCGATGTGTTGCGCTACCAAACCCGGCTATTGCTCGATTTTGACCTGCTTTCCCACAAACGCTACCAGTACGTGGGGCAGATGATCCATGCGATCGGCATCGATTTGGGCGGCTGGATTCGGCAGCAACAGCACAAGGCAGAAAAAGAGAAGGCAGCCGCCGCCCAGGGGGACACCGACTCCTGACTCCTGTATTCTTATTCTTGGGGTAGGCCCCAAAACGCGGCGGCTCTTGGAACAACAATCCGAGGAACTGCCGCTCCGCGTACCGCAACAACAACGAGCCCGACAACCGCAACAACAATATCGGTTTTCGGGTTGTGTGTTCGGCCCCCAGCACTCTTCTATCGCCCTTGTGGCCGGTCAGAACTGTCAGGTGTGAATCTGTCAGGCGTGCCCCAGAAGAGTCCAGACCTACTCCGGCGATGCCCTTGGGCATCCGAAAATCAAACCGGGTCAGCTATTTTGGTAGGGCAACCGAAGACCTAGCTGGCCCCCCTAATCTTTCTCCTATGGCTCTCACCCTTCGTCGCACCCCTCGCACCGCCCAGGGATTTGTAGAGCCCTTGCTGGCGGTGGGCGAGGCCCTGCCCCTGCACATGGTGCTAGTGCCCGGCGGCATCTTCCTGATGGGCTCTCCTGACGACGAACCAGAGCGTGAGGAACGCGAAGGCCCTCAGCATAAGGTTACGGTGCTGCCCTTTTTTATTGGACGCTACTCAGTCACCCAGTCCCAATGGCGAGTCGTTGCGGCCATGCCTCAGGTCGAACGAGAGCTAAAGACTGACCCCTCTAGCTTCAAAGGCGACAACCGTCCCGTGGAGCAGGTGTCTTGGTACGACGCAGTAGAGTTCTGTGCTCGCCTCTCGGCCCATACCAACCGCCAATATCGTTTGCCCTCTGAAGCCGAGTGGGAATACGCCTGTCGCGCAGGTACCACCACGCCTTTCTACTTTGGCAACACCCTGACGACCGAAGTGGCTAACTACAACGGCAACTACACCTATGCCGATGGCTCCAAGGGTGAATATCGCGAAGAGACTACCCCCGTAGACCACTTTGGCATTGCCAACGCCTTTGGCCTGTGCGACATGCACGGCAACGTGTGGGAATGGTGCCAAGACCACTGGCACGACAACCATGAGGGTGCCCCTACCGACGGCAGCGCCTGGATAGAAGGCGGAGATTCAGATGGACGGATCCTACGCGGCGGCTCTTGGTTCAACGGTCCGGGGTACTGCCGCTCCGCGTATCGCAACGTCATCGAGCCCGCCTACCGCAACGACTTTATCGGTTTTCGGGTTGTGTGTTCGGCCCCCATGGCTCTTCAGCGGCCTACCAGCTAGCCCTTGCCCTTTACACTCTTGCCCTTTTGCCCTCAAAAAAGAAAAATAGGGCTAGCTCCCCCGGCGCGTCAGCGCCTCGAATTTTTGACTCTTCCCCTCCGGTCTGGCTGTGACTTTCTGCGTGAGGGCTGAATAGTTGCCTGCGTGCACAACTAGTCGTTCTGGCCACCCACCTCCCCGCCTAAGCCACATTGCCGATCGCACTCCACCCCCTGCTGCCGCACCCACCGACGAGGGCACCATAGGCTTACAGCGGCGATCGCATAGTTGCGAATGTCTACCCTGATATAGCAAACCCCACCGGCACCGCTGGCCCGTGGGGTTTTGTTTTGGAGGGCTTATGAGTAAGCGGCAGCGGGAGTGGTGGCGGGTATTGTTCGGGGCGGTGATATGGCCGCACCAACGGCGGCGGTTCACCTGGCGGGCAGTGTTAGCGGTGTTGGCGTGGCCCTGGGTGGCGACAGAAAAGCTTAGGCGGGAAATTTACAGGTCGAAATACCGGCGGCGGTAGCCCAAAACAGAACCACCGGCACCGCTGGCCCTGGGGGGTTTGCTTTGTGACGCCATCCCCCGCCATCGGTCGCCACAGCAGCGACGGCACCCTGGCCCAGGCGCGATTGGGTGGCATCGAGCGTCAGATGACGTTGCTACGCCCTGGGGGGCTACGCTTCCGAACCGTTCAGACACTATGCTAGCCCTGGCGGGGCAAAGCGCCATAAACCCTATGGGGAAAGCAGTTTAGTGATTGGCAAAACAAAACCCCCGGCGGGTGCCAGGGGCAGAGGTGAAATTCCATTGAAGTTATTGTGCCTCAAGTATTGCTCTGGCCCTGGTTGCTGCCCGTGCCAGCTAGCTGCTTGGGCCGTTCCGCCCACTGAAGAAAGTCCTTTCACCGTTCATTGCGAACTCGTATTGTCCGGTCATAACGATCGCCCTCTGTTTCTCCAAATCCTCGCTCTCGAAGGCTTAACCCCAGGCTGGTTCTATTTCCTCAGGGGGTTTTGCAACCTTTCTAAGCCTGGGTACCCTAGTGAGCAGATTGCCCAACGGGCTCTACAGCATCACATTGGAGAGATTTCTCTCGTTTGGAGAACTCAACTTCTTAGCTCTGGGCATTGACTCTCTCTAGCCTGAGCCAGTAAAGCAGCACGAATAATTCGTCATCGAATAGCTCGGCTATACGTGAGCGGCCATCAAATTTTTCAGACAAGAATCCCTTGATCCGCTCCATAGACCATCCAAGCTGTCTTACATTCGACTGTATGGCGGCATAGCATTCATCAAAAGGGATAGGAATAGGGTTGTTTTTAGGGGCCGGGGGCTGGGGAAAACTAGAATCTCCCCCCCGCACCCCCCCATCCGGAGAAAAAGAATTTTTAAAGCCAGCCTCAGGGCTCCCACACTTCATACCCCCCCCTGAGGTCTGTAACACTCCCTGATTGCAAGGGTTTTCAGCTTCGGCGATCGCGTTACTGATGCTCTCTTGATCAACGTCTGCTGACTCTACGCCTTGGCCTGCAACCGTTACAGGTGATTTCTCGGGATGCCATAGATCGGCATTCCGGTAGAGGGTTTGTAAGCTGCTACGAGCGGCATTAGCGATCGCAGCAGCAAGGCTTCTGATGCTAGGAAATTCGATATCTTTCAGGGCAGCCACGGCCTGGGCGATGCGATCGCGGGCATCGAGCTGGCGCAGGGTGTTCTCGC
>DAIPYU010000216.1:0-4677 GCA_036782635.1 Nodosilinea sp. CTOTU7353 | reverse complement strand
GATTTCTTTGCCTATACCGTGCATTTGGCCGAGGGAGTAGGTGAGCAGGTGGGTGGGTGGGTAGGTGAGTCAGCGCCAAACGCCGCCGCCGAAGCCGAATCCCCCACCGAATCTTTGTCCAGTGCCGCCACACCCACACCCACACACCCACACACCCACGCACCCACCTCTCAATGGGCCGCCCTCCAACTCCTCCAAACCCTGGGCTTTCGCGTCAACCCCAACCGCCAGCTCTGCCAGTCAGAAACCGAGGTGCAGGCCTACTTTGACCGGTGGGCCACCCAGCGCGCCCAGCTCCAGTACCTGACCGACGGCGTGGTGGTGAAGCTCAACGACTTTGCCCTCCAGCAGCGGCTGGGCTTTACCCAGAAGTTTCCCCGCTGGGCGGTGGCGCTCAAGTACCCGGCGGAGGAAGTGCCGACTATTCTCGAAACCGTCAGTTTTCAGGTGGGCCGCACCGGGGCGGTCACTCCCGTGGCGGAGCTGCGCCCGGTGCCGCTGGCGGGCACCACCGTGGCCCGCGCCACCCTGCACAACGCCGATCGCATCGCCGAGCTAGACATTCACCAGGGCGACACGGTGATCGTGCGCAAGGCGGGGGAGATCATCCCCGAGGTGGTGCGGGTGCTGGCGGAGCTGCGCCCAGAGCATGCCCTTAAAGTGGCAATGCCGACCCAATGCCCCCAGTGCGGCAGCGCCCTGGTCCGGCCCGACGATGGGGCCGTGACGCGCTGCATCAATAGCTCCTGCCCGGCGATTGTGCAGGGGGCGATCATTCACTGGGCGCGGCGCGATGCCCTAGACATAGAGGGACTGGGCGAAAAGTGGGTGAAGCAGCTGGTGGAGCAGGGGCTGGTGCAGTCGGTGGCCGACCTCTACGGGCTGACGGTGGCCGACCTGCTGCCGCTGGAGCGCATGGGGCAGCGGTCGGCGGAGAAGCTGGTGGGGGCGATCGCCGCCTCCACAGCCCGCCCCTGGGCTTCGGTGCTCTACGCCCTGGGCATTCGCCACGTGGGCACCGTCAACGCCAAAACCCTGGCCCAGCAGTTCCCCACGGCAGAGGCTCTAGCCGCCGCCAGCGACGATGAGATCGAGACCGTTCACACCATCGGCCCCGAAATTGCCCAGGCGGTGGCTCAGTGGTTTCGAGTGCCCGCCAACCAAACCCTGATCGAACGGCTCCGGCAGGCGGGCCTACAGCTGGCCAACCCTGAGGCAGAGCAGGCGCAGAACGCTGCGGCTGGCCCCCTGGCGGGCAAAACCTTGGTGCTCACCGGTACCCTGCCCACACTCACCCGCCCCGAGGCTACCGAAATTATCGAAGCTGCCGGCGGCAAGGTCACCAGCAGTGTCAGCAAGGCCACCGACTACCTGGTGGCGGGGGAAAAAGCCGGGTCAAAACTCACCAAGGCCGAGGGGCTGGGCGTTGCCATTCTCAGCGAAGCTGATCTGTTAGCGATAGTGCAGGGTAATTGAGCGGGCGTGGCTCAACTTATCCCCAGTTCTATTCGTGGGTGCGATCACCTCTGCGATCGCACCCCCAGGGCACCGTGTATCCTAGAGTGTCGGCGCAAAGTATTTGCACCTGTAGCACCCGGCGAACAGCCAAGGAGACAGCGTATGTGTGGCATTGTGGGATATATCGGCACCCGGCCCGCCGTCGACATCTTGATGGATGGCCTGCGTAAGCTCGAATATCGCGGCTACGACTCGGCTGGCCTCGCCACCGTTTACGAAGACGCGCTGCACTGCGTGCGGGCCAAGGGCAAGCTGCAAAACCTGCAAGACAAGCTCGACGGCCAAGACAACCCCGCCCGCCTGGGCATTGGCCACACCCGCTGGGCCACCCACGGCAAACCCGAAGAGCACAACGCCCACCCCCATCGCGACGGCTCGGGCCGCCTGGCCGTGGTGCAAAACGGCATCATCGAAAACTATCGCGAGCTGCGCGAAACCCTCAAGACCCAGGGCCACCAGTTCACCTCCGACACCGACACCGAGGTGGTGCCTCATCTGATCGCCCAGCACCTCAGCCAGCTCACCGAGGCTGACACCCAGGGCAAGTCTCAGCTGCTGGAGGCCACCCGCCGCGCCTGCCAGCAGCTGCACGGGGCCTTTGCCCTGGCGATCGTCTCCGCCGACTTCCCCGACGAGCTGGTGGTGGTGCGCCAGCAGGCCCCCCTGGTGATTGGCTTTGGCCAAGGGGAGTTTTTCTGCGCCAGCGACACCCCGGCGATCGTGCCCTACACCCGCGCCGTGCTGCCGATGGAAAACGGCGAACTGGCCAGCCTGACCCCCCTAGGGGTGGAGGTGTACAACTTCGCGGGCAATCGCCAGCGCAAGCACCCGATCACCCTCAACTGGAACCCGATCATGGTGGAGAAGCAGGGCTTCAAGCACTTCATGCTGAAGGAGATCTACGAGCAGCCCGGCGTGGTGCGCACCGCCCTCGAAACCTACATCAACAGCGCCTGGACGGCGGACAGCGGTAACACCCCCCTGTCGCCCATTGCCTTGGGTCTGCCCGACGCTCTGCTCACCGACCTCGACCACGTGCAGATTGTCGCCTGTGGCACCAGCTGGCACGCCGCCCTGGTGGGCAAATATCTGATCGAAGCGCTGGCCAACCTGCCGGTGATGGTGCAGTACGCCTCCGAGTTTCGCTACTCGCCGACGCCGCTGATTCCTCACACCCTGACCATTGGCGTCACCCAGTCGGGCGAAACCGCCGATACCCTGGCCGCCCTGGAGATGGAGCAAAACCGCCGCGCCGCCCACCCCGACCCCCGCTTTGCCCCCCGCATGGTGGGCATCACCAATCGGGCTGAAAGCTCACTGTCGCGGCTGGTGCCCCACATTATCGACACCCACGCGGGCATTGAGATCGGCGTCGCCGCCACTAAGACCTTCACCGCCCAGGTGATGGCCTTTTACTTTTTGGCCATTGACCTGGCCTACCGCCGCCAGACCCTGACGCCCCAGCGCATTGAAGAGATTCTCACCCAGCTGCACCAGCTGCCCGCCTTCATTGAGCAGGTGCTCGAAAGCCAGGAGCGCTACATCGAAGAGCTGGCCCACGAGTTTAACGAAACCCAGGACTTTATCTTTTTGGGCCGGGGCATCAACTTCCCCATCGCCCTGGAGGGGGCGCTGAAGCTGAAGGAGATCAGCTATATCCACGCCGAGGGCTACCCGGCGGGCGAAATGAAGCACGGGCCGATCGCATTGCTCGATGCCAAGGTGCCGGTGGTGGCGATCGCCATGCCCGGCAGCGTCTACGAGAAGGTGCTCTCTAACGCCCAGGAGGCCAAGGCCCGCGACGCCCAGCTGATCGGCGTGGTGCCCATGAACGACACCGACGCGAAGGAGACCTTTGACCGGCTGCTGCCGGTGCCGGTGGTGGATGAGCTGCTGTCGCCGATTGTGGCGGTGATACCGCTGCAACTGCTGGCCTACCACATCGCCGCGCGGCGCGGTCTAGACGTTGACCAGCCCCGCAACCTGGCCAAGTCAGTCACGGTAGAATAGGAGCATCGCCCTGAGTTTAGATCCCAGGGTTCTTTGAGAACCCTGGGATCTGCTTTTGCAGAGAATACTGTTATGGTCAGCACGACCCCGACATCCCAGCCCATCGCCACTGATCAATGGGTATCGATCCAATGGGCCGAGTATCTTCATATCCTTGAAGCTCCAGCCCTAGAAGAGGCTCGTTGCTATTTTGATTCAGGCTATATGAGGCTAGAAATGGCACCATTAGGGGCGCTGCATGGGAGGGAAAATTCGATTATTTCTACCCTGGTGGTGTTATTTACCACCCTCAAGGGTATGCGGATGGTTGAGCTGACCAACACCACCTTTCGCAAAGCTGGTTTGCAAGATGCCCAGCCTGATGTTGCTTTTTACATAGGGCAGTCTTTTACGCTGCCGCCTCGGGATAATCGCCCGGTTAATGTGATTGAGCACGGCGCTCCACAGCTGCTGATTGAAGTTGCATCCACTACGCTGAATGATGATCTAGGGCGTAAACGGCTGCTCTACGAGCGATTGGGTTGCCAAGAATATTGGGTGGTGGATGTGGAGGCCGCCCAGGTGATTGCTTTTGAGATCGCCGATCGACGCAGCGGGCAAATTACTGAGTCGCAGGTGTTGCCGGGGTTGGCGATGGCTACTCTAGAGACAGCAATGGAGCGATCGCAGCACGAAGATGATGCCACCATCACCCGCTGGCTGCTGGAGCTGTTTGGCCCTAAGGCGCAGGGAGGCTAAATGGTCTCGACTTTGACAACGCTTAAGTGGAGCATTGACGACTATCACCGCATGATTGAAGCGGGAATTTTGGGCGATCGCCGGGCAGAACTTCTGTGGGGAGAAATCGTTGAAATGGCTCCAGAGGGGAAGCCCCATGCTCACTTGAGTAGCAGTGGGGGAGACTATATTCGAGAAAAGCTGGCGGGGCGGGCGAAGGTGCGCGAAGAGAAGCCAATCACCCTGCCCGATGACTCGGAGCCAGAGCCAGATATTGCGGTGGTGCAAGATCTGGGGGATGAGTACTTGGAGCACCATCCCTATGCTGACAATGTGTTTTGGTTGGTGGAGTATGCCGACGCTAGCTTGAAGAAAGATTTAGAGGTTAAAAGCCAGCTCTATGCTGAGGCTGGAATTGTGGAGTATTGGGTG
>DAIPYU010000215.1:0-4780 GCA_036782635.1 Nodosilinea sp. CTOTU7353 | reverse complement strand
GGGACCACCTGCTAACTGCGGGTCTCCAAGCCCCAGATTCTTTAGAGCAACAGCCCAAAAAATACTGACGGCCTTGGAGGCTGAAACGCCTGACTTATCCCTGACTAGGCCCTTGCGAAACAAGGCTGAGCCCCGCATTCTGTCGGTGACTATCAAAGACCGTCTGGAGTGTGGTGAGAAACTAAATTCCCTGAAAGGCTTGTATTTTTCTGGAGTTTTAAGTAGGGCGAAAGAACTTCTTTAGCTTTTATTGGATCAATGCTAAGCGGCCAAAAAAGAGAGTGCAAAAAACTATTTCTCTGTAGTATCATTTTGGCTACTGTCATTAAGGCAGAGCTAGGTGAAGCAATTTTGCTGGCCCGGCTCAGAATGTTTGGAGCAAACCGTTGTGAACGAGAAGAGAGTTAATGGCTAACGCGACTCAGGTAGAACCACTGACCGGTCAAGAGCTGGTGCAAAAAGTCAAAGATCTCGAAAATCTCAGCAGAGAAGATAAAGCCAAGGCCTGTGGCTATTACACCCTGACCAAGGCGGGCAAACCCCGAGTCAACATGATGGCATTTCTCAATGCCCTGATTGAAGCTGAGGGCATTAACCTCGACATCAACCAAAACGGCAGTGGTAGCAGCGGTCGCAGCGCTAGCTTTCGCATCGCGGTGCAGTCTAACGGCAACCTGCTGATCGGCTCCGCCTACACCAAGAAAATGGGGCTACAGCCCGGCGATGAATTTGAAATCACCCTAGGGCGCAAGCACATCCGGCTCAAGCAACTGGGAGAAAACGGTGCTGTGCTGAGCGATGAAGACGAGTAACTCACCGCACCACTGGGCGAGCTAAACCGGTTTTTTGAGCAAGGTGATCCGTTTCCAGGCTGCTTGAGTACAATAAGCAAGCCAGTCTGTTGAAGACTGGCTTGCCCTTTTTTGATGTGTCCCAGCCAGCCCCTGATCTTAGGCTTTATTGTACTAAAGATGCTTCAAACAACTTAAGCTAAATTCAAGTTTAGAGATGAAGTTTTGACTGTAGATGGGCTATATATTCCGTGCTGGATCTGATTTTGATCTGGTATGTACAGCCTCTTCTGGGTTGAGGGGCCGGGCAGGTGGTGTTCGCTCAGGGCTGGGCCATCGGGTGTTAAAAATACGAGGTTGCACAGCTAGTCTATGAACTTTCCTGTAGTTTTAGACATTGCCCTAGGGCTGGTTTTTATCTTCCTGGTTTTGAGCCTGCTGGCTAGCGAGACTCAAGAGATTATTGGCACCCTTTTACAGTGGCGGGCTGAGCATCTAAAGCAGTCAATCGAGGTGCTGCTGGCGGGCAACGACCGAGACAAAGAGGCCTCGGCTCGGGTCTTGGCCGATGCCCTCTACGAAAGCCCCTGGATTCGCAGCTTGAACCAGGAGGCCAAGGGCTCAATCACAGGATTTTTTCGGGCTATTGCTCACCTGATTGGGCGCGTTTATCGCACAATTACGGGTCAGCGCAATGTGTTTGGGGTAGGCAAAACCAGCGGCCCTAGCTACATTCCCCCTGAGGCCTTTGCCAATAGCCTGCTGGAGCGGATGCAGTTGGACAACCTGTGGCAGGTGTTGGCCACCGATCGCATGCGCTGCTTTGCCCGCGATCGCGTGCTCACCCCCGTAGCCAGCATTCTCAGCGACCTCAAGGCCAACACGGGCAACGAGTTTTTGCTCAACACCGAGCTACAGCAGCTCGAGCAGGGCGTCCACCAAATTGTTGACGACTTCCAATCCGGCATTGTCACCCTGTCTGAGAGTCTAGATCGGGTCGTCAACCGCCTCGACGACTTTGGCCTCGTGGCCAGAGATGTGCTGCCCGACAACCACCCCCTGACCGAAACTTTTTTGCGCCGCCTAGACTATCTCAAGCGCGGCATCGCCAATAGCCCCACCGAGAAAGCGGCCCTGCTCAGCAAGCTGCGCCCCAACATGGCCCAGCTGCTCGATATTTTTGACCCCAAAAGCCCCGCCTACGGTGAACTGAGCCACTTAGCTGAGAGGGGCAGCCCAGAGGCCCATGAGCTGCTCAAGCACCTGGGCCAGGCGACGATTACCCCGGCCCTGCGCGACAGTTTGCGGGTGATCGCCCGCAAAACCGAAATCACCACCGACACCGTGCGCGACGATGTGCAGCAGTTTGGCCGCGAAATCGAGAAATGGTTTGATCGGGGCATGGAGCGGGCCACCGGGGTCTACAAGCGCAACGCCAAGGCCGTCGCCCTGCTGATCGGCATTGCCACCGCCGTCTCGATCAACGCCGACTCCTTTCACATCGCCACTCGCCTGGCCGTAGACCCCATTCTGCGCAACTCCATTACTCAAACCGCCGACCGTCTGGGGGCCGAGGCTGAGGGCGATTTCAGCCAAAATATCAGTCAGGTGCAGCAGGCCGTCAACCAGGCCCTCGACGACATTCCCTTTCCCCTGGGCTACAACGAGGTGGTAGTGCAGCAGCAGCTGGCCGCTGAGCAGTCTTGGCCGATTCCCTTTATTCCTCGGCGTCTGCTGGGCTGGCTGGTCAGCGGCTTTGCCATCTCCATGGGGTCAACCTTTTGGTTTAACCTCCTCAAGCGGGTGATCGATGTGCGCAACACTGGGGATAAGGCCGAGTAGCGTCGGTAGGGCGATCAAGCCCCAGCATGACAGAACCGAACGACAGAACCAAACGACAGAACCGAACAACAGATTTGACCATGGCTTCAGCCACCCCCGCCGCGCCAGAATATCTCTGTAGCCAGCCCCTCAATCTCTACAAAACCGCCGCCCTTGAGGCCCTAGTGACCCAGGCGGCACCAGGGCGGCACCTGCGCCTTGCCGAGCACCACGACCAGGGGGCCTGGGCCGTTATGCTCTGCGAAGACGACTACCACGGCTGGGTCAGCGACGCCGATAGGGCATCTCTCCAGGCCACCGACCAGCCCTACCGAGGCGTTGATCTAGATCGCCAGGCCATCGAGCGGCGTCTGCCAGCGGTGATTGCCTTCGCCCACCGGGCCATGGCCACCCCCAACACCTACCTGTGGGGCGGCACCGTTGGCCCCAACTTCGACTGTTCTGGCCTGATGCAAACCGCCTTTGCCTCGGCGGGCATTCGCCTTCCCCGCGACTCGTACCAGCAGGAAGCCTTTACCCAGCCCATCGCCTGGGGCGACCTGTCACCGGGCGATCTGATTTTCTTTGGTACCCCAGAGCGCACCAAGCACGTGGCCCTCTACCTGGGTGAGGGTCGCTATATTCACAGCTCCGGCACCGACCAGGGCCGCAACGGCATCGGCATTGATTCCTTAGACGATCTAGCGCACCCGGTCAGCGCCGCCTACCACCGTCAGCTGCGCCGTCCGGGCCGGGTGATGACCAGCTACTGCCCAACCCAGGGCTAAGCAACAGCCTTATATCCGGTACATTATCAGGTGGGGAGCCTAAAGACTTGATCGGCCTGACGATGACAGGCTCTAGCGGCCTGACGGTACACGGTCTACGGTGCACGGCTTACGGCAGACCTTGAACCGTGCACCTTGAACCGTGCACCGTGTACCCCACTAACCCGTCCCCTTTCACTTGACAAACGCCTAAACCGCCCTCGTCTTCGAAATTTTCGGCCATTCTACCTCTAGCAGCTATGACCTCTTCTACCCGCCCCCTTCCACTGCCTGTTATGCCTGGGGAAGCCGTCCCGGTTGAGCTTTCGGTGGTGGTGCCGGTCTATAACGAGTACGACAGTCTGCCCACGCTGGTGGAGGCCATTGCAAGCGTGCTCAACCCCCTGGGTCAGCCCTACGAAATCATTGGGGTCGACGACGGCTCTACGGATGGGTCAAGCGATCGCCTGCGAGAACTTTCCCACCGCTACCCCCAGCTGCGGGCCGTGATTTTGCGCCGCAACTATGGTCAAACCGCCGCCATGGCCGCCGGGTTTGATCACGCCCGGGGCCAAGTGGTCATCACCATGGATGGCGACCTGCAAAACGACCCCGCCGACATTCCCCGCCTGCTAGAGCGGCTTGACGAGGGCTACGACCTGGTCAGCGGCTGGCGCAAAGAGCGCCAGGACAATACCCTCACTCGGCTGATACCTTCCAAAATAGCCAACTGGCTGATCGGCAACGTCACCGGCGTTGCACTCCACGACTACGGCTGCTCCCTAAAGGCCTACCGGGCCGAAGTCATCCACGACCTCAACCTCTACGGCGAGCTGCACCGCTTTTTGCCCGCCCTGGCCTTTATCGAAGGGGCGCGGATTACCGAAATGCCCGTCAACCATCACCCGCGCCGCTTTGGTACCAGCAAATATGGACTGGGTCGCACCCTGCGCGTGGTGATGGATATGCTCACCGTCTACTTTATGAAAAAGTTTCTCACTCGCCCCATGCATGTCTTCGGCAGCCTGGGGCTATTGTCAATGGCGGCGGGGGTTGCCCTGGGGATCTACTTGACCCTGGTGAAGATACTGGCAGACCAGGACATCGGCGATCGCCCCCTGCTGGTGCTCGCCGTCGTGCTGCTGCTGGCGGGCATTCAGCTGTTTAGCTTTGGGCTGCTGGCCGAGCTGCTGATGCGCACCTACCACGAATCACAGCAGCGGCCGATCTACCGGGTGCGCGAAGTGGTGGGCGATCGCCCAACCCAAGTCTGATACCAAACCCGAATCGTACAACCCCAATTCCAAACCGGCAGCTTGCGTAGGGGCAAACGGTGTTTGCCCAGCCCAACCGGAACTAGCTAAGGCAGATTCAGTATGAGCTGGGCTGAAATGAGATTTA
>DAIPYU010000214.1:0-4807 GCA_036782635.1 Nodosilinea sp. CTOTU7353 | reverse complement strand
AGCAGGAAGTAGATCAGCCCCCCCAGCCAGTCCGGGGCGATGCCGAACGCCGCCGCCCGGCGCACGGTATACACGCAGGCGTAGAGCGGGAAGCCTATGTTGGCGATCGCCTGGAGGGTCACCAGCCAAAGCAGCAGGCGATTCTCCTGGCGCGAATTCAGTCTGGCCATCGGGCTAAAACGTGGCGTTGTATAGTAGAAAGCTAACCGAATTCTATTTATTGTCCAGGAGTCTCACCCTTGACTTTTTCCGCCGAAGATTTTGCCAAAGCCCTTGAGGCCCACGACTACGACTTTCAGGTAGGCAGTACCGTGCGGGGCACCGTGATTTCCTTTGCCAATGACGGGGCCACGGTAGATATTGGCGGTAAGTCGTCAGCCTTTTTGCCCATTCGCGAGGTAGCAGTGCGGGCGGTGTCTTCCTTTGAGGGCATTTTAGAACCCGGTGTTGAATACTCCTTTCAGGTAATTCGCGACCAGGATGCCGACGGCCAGGTGCTGCTCTCGATTCGCAAGCTCCAGCTACAGCGGCTGTGGGAGAAGCTGGCCCAGCAGGCCGAGGAAAGTGCTGTCTTAGATGTGAAGGTCACGGGCTTTAACAAAGGCGGCGTCACGGTAGATGTGGAAGGCTTGCGGGGGTTTGTGCCGCGATCGCACATCGGCCGCACCTACGAAGACCTCTCCGAAGCCGTGGGCCAGCGCCTCACCGTGACGTTTTTAGAGGTCAACCCCGCCGCCAACAAGCTGGTGATGTCGGCCCGCCTCGCCGCCCGCAGCCAGGTGATGAGCACCCTGGCCCTGGGCCAGCTGATCGATGGCACCGTGGCCAGCCTCAAGCCCTTTGGCGCGTTTGTCGACTTTGATGGCATTAGCGGTCTGCTGCACATCAAGCAGATCAGCAAAAACTATGTGGAGTCGCTGCCTGCGGTGCTGAGTGTGGGTCAGTCCATCAGGGCGGTGGTGGTTGCCCTCGACCCCGAGCGCAACCGGATTTCGCTCTCCACCAAGGTGCTCGAAAAATACCCCGGCGAGGTGATCAAAGAACCCGATGCCGTGTTTGCCGATGCCGAGAACCGCCTGGCTGACGTCAGCCGCATGCTCAACGACAGTGAGGCTTAGACACCATGGGCACCGTCTGGGAACTCGACTTTTACTCCCGGCCCCTGCTGGATGAAAACAACAAAAAGCGCTGGGAAGTGCTGCTCTGCGAAGGTTTGGTAGGCACCGGCATAGATGCCGACGGGCTGTTTCGCTACAGTAAGTTTTTGTCCAGCAGCGAGGTCAACTCCATCACTCTCAAGGGAGCAATTGAGGAGGCGATCGCCGAAGCCAACCGCCAGGGTATCGCGCCCCCCAGCCGCATTCGCTACTTCCGCTACCAGATGCAGAATATGATTTTGCGGGCCTGCGAAGAGGCGGGCGTTCCGGCGCGGCCCAGCCGCCGTACGGTAGCATTGCAGCGGTGGTTGAGCGATCGCACCCAAACCCTCTACCCCACCATGGAAGGGTACACCAGCGCACCGTCACCCTCGGTAGCCGCCCCGCCCCCTAGCCCCCAGGCCCTGCCCGATGCCCTGCTGGGGCAGCAGTGGAGCTTTGTCACCCTGGAAGCCGCCGCCTTTGCCGATCTGCCCGACTGGGAGATTGGCTTTGGGGAGTCGTTTCCCCTAGATATGGCGAATCTAGAACCCAATACTCCGATCCCCGGCCTGCTAATTTTCTCGCCGCGCGCCACGGCTCTCGCCGCCTGGATGTCGGGCCTAGAGCTGGCCCACTGGCGGATAGAATCTAGCAAAACTCCCCAAATCATTCTCGAAACCGGAGCCGCCGACAGCTGGGTGTTGGCGGGCCTGCCTGGCTCTGATCTGCTGGCCGAGGCCCAGGCTTTTGAAGCTGCCAAGGCCAAAGCCAACCAGGTGCACTTCATCGGTATCCAAGACAAGTCCGACAGCGAATCCTTTGCCGGATTCTGGCTGCTGCAAGAGCTCAATTTGGGATGAGGGAATGGCTTTTTTGAGGATATTTTCTCGCCGACCAGATCCCCGGTTTCTTCAAGAAACCGGGGATCTGGTTCTCTGTGACTGGAGAGACTAGCGATGCCAGGCTCTAAGTATCCGCCATTTCTGCAAGGCATTGCCCGGTGGCCCCACTGGCGAAATCTGGGCATCTACGCCCTGCTGCTGGCGATCGCCTTCGTCATGGTCTTTCCGCTGCTGTGGCTGCTCAGCACCTCGTTCAAAGGCCCGACCGAAAATTTGCTGGCCAACCCGCCCCAGCTGCTGCCCCAGCAGCCCACCCTGGCCAACTATCGTCAGGTGTGGCAGTCTAACCCCTTTGGCCAATATTTTCTCAACAGCACCATTGTGGCGGTGCTGACGGTGGCGGCCAATTTGCTGCTGTGCTCGCTGGCGGCCTATCCCCTGGCGCGGCTGTCGTTTGTGGGCCGCGACGCCCTGCTGGCGCTGATCGTCGCCACGATTATGATTCCGTTTCAGGTGGTGATGATACCGCTGTATATTTTGGCGGTGAACTGGGGCCTGCGGAATAGCTACCTGGGCCTGGTGCTGCCCTACCTGGCCTCGGCCTTTGGCATTTTTCTCATGCGCCAGGCGTTTCAGGGGGTACCTAAAGAACTCGAAGAGGCCGCCCGCATGGATGGCTGCTCTGACCTGGGCATCTGGTGGAATGTGATGCTGCCCGCCACCCGCCCCGCCCTCGTCACCCTAGGCATTTTTGTGTTTATCGGCACCTGGGGAGAGTTTCTCTGGCCGCTGATTTTGCTCGATCGCCCTGAGCGCTACACCCTGCCCCTGGGCGTGGCCCGGCTGGCGGGTAGTTTTTCCCTCGACTGGCGGCTGATTGCGGCGGGGTCGATTTTGTCGGTGCTGCCGGCGATCGCAGTCTTCGTTTTACTCCAGCGCTACATTGTGCCCACGGAGACGGGGAGTGGGGTGAAGGGGTAAAGGGGTGAAGGGTGGATGGGTGGATGGGTGGATGGGTGGGGCGTAGGGGCAGACCCATGGGTCTGCCCTGGGTCTGCCCTGGATGAAGGCAGGGTGGGGGTTAGGGAGCGGGTAGAATTGTTATACTACTGATGAGTAATGAAATAACGTTCTACCCTTCTGCCTGCTGGGCTACGTCTATGGCTTCTTTGTCTACGGTTGAGCAATTGTCAGACCCTCAGGGCGATCGCCCTCCGGTTCACCTCACTCCAGAGACTCTACAGCTGGTGGCCGATTTTTTTAAGGTGCTCTCCGAGTCGAGCCGGTTGCAGATTGTCTGCGCCCTCAAAACAGGCCGGAAGAACGTGACCGAGATCATCGAGACGACCGGCCTGGGACAGGCGAATGTGTCTAAACACCTAAAGATTTTGGCCCAGGCGGGCATTGTCAGCCGCCAGCAGCAGGGGGTCTGCGTCTACTACCAGATCGCCAGCAGCTTTGTGTTCGACCTGTGCGAACTGGTGTGCAACTCTCTGCTAGTGCAGATTCAGCAACAGTCTGAGAAAATGTCCCACCTGGGGGCTTTTCGTCAGGGCTAGGGGGCCTTGGTATCCTTAAAATCCATCCTTACGTTTGCCGCCTTTGTGCCGCAATTTAAGGCCTAAATCACGTATATCTTTAGCAAGTTAGGCGCTCAATCCAGAGAGTGCCTATAGTCCTTCAATGCTGAAGAAACTGTGCTGACAAAAGGAATTGCCAATGGTTTTTTCTTGTCTACCCGTTGCCAAGCTGTCTAGGAACGCTCGGGGTGCCGCCGCGACCCTGTGCCTGATGGGTGCTGTGGGCTGCACCACCCCCGTCGAAGTCCTCGACCCCAACGCTTCCCCTACTGAGGCTCCTGGCACCGAAGAACCAGGAGCCACGATTGATGTCTTTTTTGGCGATGTGGAAAGCCCCGCTGGCGGCACCGTCAAAGAGTTGCGCCTGCCCGGCCCCGAAGCCGCCGCCATGGTGGCCTGTTACCAGGAGGGCTTTGAGCCCTTTAGCTACAGCGATACAGGTATGGATTGGGTCGGTTGTCAGGTGCCCAACCCCGGCGACAGCGTGGGCCTAGAGTCGTCTTTGACCGAGCCTGAACTGTCGGATGTGCCCAGCCCCGTCGGCGGTACCGTGTCTATGATCACCATCCCCGGCCCCCAGAGTGCCATTTCGGTGGTATGCGACACCGGCACCCCCTTCGTCTACGAAGACTAGGGTACCTGGATCGGCTGTCAGGGCAACTAGGGGTAGCCATGTAAGGCGAGACACTGTTCTGTCACAGAATTGAGCCAGGAGCCAGAAGCCGGTCATGGCAGCACTCCTGGCTCCTTTGGCATTGGCGGCTAGCTCAACTGTCGATGCCGGATCAGGTAGCTAAACGCCTCCCCCTGCTCAGGGGTAATCAAAATCCCCGACTCTGGTATCGTAATCAACTGGCTCCAGGTCATCTGCTCGGCGTAGTTGAGCACATGCAGAGTGTGGATGGTGGAGCGCACCCCGTCGGGTGAGCCAATTACCAAATGGCGCAATCGCTCTGGCCGGGGATTGGGGTTGGCAAGGTGCAGGGGACTCAGATCCCCGGTTTCTTGAAGAAACCGGGGATCTTGGCGGGTAAAACACAACATAGTTCAGGGATTCCTTACTAACGATGGGTAGGAATCCCAAAAACTTGGCCGCCCCAGACGTAGTGCAGTTCGGGGCGGCCAGGTAAAATCACCTTAGCCTCCGAGACAGCTTGTACCTGTCGACGGGGTTAGCCGCTGGTTGGTGTTGGTAGCACCTTCCAGTGGCGTTAGACCAAATTTTTGGGAAGACAAGCTGCACGCA
>DAIPYU010000213.1:0-4809 GCA_036782635.1 Nodosilinea sp. CTOTU7353 | reverse complement strand
GAGCCAAACAGCACAATTTGCTCCGGGGCCACCGCTTGCACAATGGCCTCCGTCATCTGCTCCAGCAGCTCTGGCGTCAGTACGGGAAGCGCTACCATGCCCATAGTTTAGCCATCATCCCGTTTAATCAGCCCAGGGAATATCATCCGGCTGGGGCTGGGTTGGCGCTTGAGTTGGTGGGCCTGTAACCGGTTTTGGCTGGCTAGATTGCGTCTGAGCGGCTGGGCCGATGCGGGCATCCTTCGATTGCTTCCGCTTCATAAATGCAGACGACGCAGACTCCTCCGGGGCCAGCGATCGCAGAAACCAATCCAGCGTCTCTTGGGAAAGCCAGCCGTGCAAAACCGCCAGCGCCCCAATTCTCAGCCCCGCCTGGGCCTGCTCTTGCAGCAGGGCCTCTACCTGTTGAGCGCTCAGCAGCCCCGCCTGCTGAAAGTAATAGCCAATGGGGCGATCGCGACCACCCCTAGCGAGTTTCGGCCACTGTTCGGCAAAAAATTCGATGGCATCGCGCTCGACCCACCCGCGCACCTCAAGAATGTCCCCGATTCTCAGATCGGGCTGCCATTTTTGATCTTGAAGCACCACAGCAAGCTGCGCCGGGGAGAGCAACCCTGCCCGCTTCAGCATTTCTCCGAGGGGTCTGGTTTTAGGCTGAGCTGGCATAGCTAACGGTCGAGGAAGAGGACGGTGTTCTCTATTCTACTGTTGCGCTCTTGGGTCGCGTGCTTATCGCACTCTCCAGCGCGATCGCACCATCCATCTCCGCCTGATTAGCGGCATAGAACGCCAGAGCATCGTCAATTTGGGCAGCGCTCAGGTTGTATTCTTCCGCTAGTTGCTCCTTCGATAGCTTCCACTGGTGAGCTGCGATCGCGATCGTCTGCACCCTTATGCCAGTGCCTGCCACCACAGGCACCCGTTGGCCGCTGGCCCCCTGGCGATAGGCAACGGTGGGAAATGTGCAATCGGTGAATTGATGCTTGAGTTCAGCAATCTTTTCGACCACGGCCCACAGAATAAACTCGTCGAGGGCGATGCCCTGACTACTGGCCCATTGGGCGGCCTCTTGCTGAAGCTGAAGCGGCAGGTTGACAGGATAGGTTGCCATGCTTAGACCAAGCTGACTGATGGCATCATCCTAGCAGGGGCGATCGCCCCCCGGCCCAATCCCCATGCCCCTGCTGCAATTGCCCTCAACCTGGCCTAATGTAGAGAGAAACCCGGCCAGAAACGGCTGCTTGGGCGCAATGCCCAGGGCCGAATCTGCGATAATAACCCGAACCATCCTTCACCCCTAATTAACCCCAGGCCGTGACAGACACCAAAAGCTACAAAGACACCGTTCTGCTACCCCAAACCCGCTTTGACATGCGGGCCAACGCCACCAAGCGCGAGCCTGAGATTCAAGCCTTTTGGGCCGAGAACCAGATCTACGAAACGCTGTCGGTCGACAACCCCGGTGAAGTCTTTGTGCTGCACGACGGGCCGCCCTACGCCAACGGCGACCTGCACATTGGTCACGCCCTCAACAAAATTCTCAAAGACACCATTAATAAATATCAGCTGCTCAAGGGCCGCAAGGTGCGCTACGTGCCCGGCTGGGACTGCCACGGCCTGCCGATCGAGCTAAAGGTGCTGCAAGCCATGGATGCCGAGGCGCGGGCAAACCTGACGCCGATCAAGCTGCGCTACAAGGCCAAAGCCTTTGCCCTCAAAACGGTGGAGCGCCAGCGGGAGGGCTTCAAGCGCTACGGCGTCTGGGGCGACTGGGAACACCCCTACCTGACCATGACTCCCGACTACGAAGCGGCCCAGATCGAGGTATTTGGCCAGATGTACCTCAAGGGCTACATCTATCGCGGCCTCAAGTCGGTGCACTGGAGCCCCAGCTCCCAAACCGCCCTGGCCGAGGCCGAGCTGGAGTACCCCGAGGGCCACACCTCCCCCAGCATCTACGCCGCCTTCCCCATGGTGAGCGCATCCCCCGACGCGGAAGCGGCGCTGGAGCCATACCTGGGCGAGCTGGGGGTGGCGATCTGGACCACGACCCCCTGGACGATTCCCGCCAACCTGGGCGTGGCGGTAAATGCCGAGCTGACCTACGCCGTGGTCGAGGTGGCCTCGGGCACTCCGTTTAAGTATTTGATCATCGCCAAAGATCTGGTGGAGCGAATGAGCCAGGTGCTCGGCTCTGAACTCACCCTCAAAGCCGATATCAAAGGTGCCGCCCTAGAGCATTCCACCTACCGCCACCCGCTGTTTGATCGCACCAGCCCCATTCTGATCGGCGGCGATTACGTCACCACCGAGTCGGGCACGGGCTTGGTGCACACCGCCCCCGGCCACGGCGACGAAGACTTTAAGGTGGGTCAGCGCTACGGCCTGCCGGTGCTCTGCCCCGTGGATGAAAAGGGCGACATGACCGAGGAGGCCGGCCCCTTTAAAGGGCTCAACGTGCTGAAAGACGCCAACCCAGCGGTGATCGAGGCCCTGGAGAAAGCGGGTTCTCTACTCAAGCACGAACCCTACGTGCACAAATACCCCTACGACTGGCGCACCAAGCAGCCCACCATCTACCGCGCCACCGAGCAGTGGTTTGCCTCGGTAGAGGGCTTTCGCGACGAGGCGCTGAAGGCGATTCAGTCGGTGCAGTGGATTCCGGCCACGGGCGAGAACCGGATTACGGCCATGGTGGGCGATCGCTCCGACTGGTGCATCTCGCGCCAGCGCACCTGGGGCATGCCGATCCCGGTGTTCTACGACGAAGCCACCGGGGAGCCGCTGCTGAACGCAGAAACCCTGGCCCACATCAAGGCCCTGTTTGCCGAAAAGGGGTCTGACTCGTGGTGGGAGTTACCCGAGGCAGACCTGCTACCCGAGCAGTATCGCAACAACGGCCGCACCTACCGCAAGGGCACCGACACCATGGATGTGTGGTTCGACTCGGGCTCATCCTGGGCGGCGGTGGCCCAGCAGCGCGGCGAATTGGCCTACCCCGTCGATATGTACCTGGAAGGCTCTGACCAGCATCGGGGCTGGTTCCAAAGCAGCCTGCTGACCAGCGTGGCGGTGAATGGCCATGCGCCTTATAAGACGGTGCTCACCCACGGCTTTGCCCTCGACGAACAGGGCCGCAAGATGAGCAAATCCATCGGCAATGTGGTCGACCCCGACGTCGTGATCAACGGCGGCAAAAACCAAAAAATCGAGCCGCCCTATGGGGCCGATGTGCTGCGCCTGTGGGTGTCGTCGGTCGACTATTCCTCCGATGTGCCCCTGGGGGGCAACATCCTCAAGCAGATGTCGGATGTGTACCGCAAGATTCGCAACACGGCGCGGTTTTTGCTGGGCAACATCGACGACTTCGACCCCGCCAAGGATGCGGTGCCCTACGACCAGCTGCCCGAGCTGGATCGCTACATGCTGCACCGCATGACCGAGGTGTTTGCCGACATCACCGACGCCTTCGAGACCTACCAGTTCTTCCGCTTCTTCCAAACCGTGCAGAATTTCTGCGCGGTGGATCTGTCGAACTTCTATCTCGATATCGCCAAAGATCGGCTGTACATCAGCACGGCGGACTCGTCCCGCAGGCGGAGCTGTCAGACGGTACTGGCGATCGCCATCGAAAACCTGGCCCGCTCTATCGCCCCGGTGCTCTCCCACATGGCCGAGGATATCTGGCAAAACCTGCCCTACCCCACCGCCCACAAGTCGGTATTTCAGGCGGGCTGGGTAACGCTCGACGATCAGTGGCAGCAGCCAGAGCTGGCCGAGACCTGGAGCCAGATCCGCACCGTGCGCCAGGAGGTCAACCGGGTGCTAGAACAGGCCCGCACTGCCAAGGACATTGGCTCTTCCCTAGAAGCCAAGGCGCTGCTGTATGTGGCCGATGAGGAGCTGCGGCAAAAACTGGCGGCGATGAACCCTGGGGATGCGATCGCTCCCGATACCAACCACGTCGACGAACTGCGCTACCTGTTCCTGGTGTCTCAGGTCGAGGTGCTGGATTCGCCTGAATCCCTAGCGGGCGTCAAGTGTAGCAGCGAGTCGGATGCGTTGGGCATTGGTGTGGTGGATGCTGAGGGGCATAAGTGCGATCGCTGCTGGAATTATTCCACCCATGTGGGCGAGAGCAGTGACGATCCGACGATCTGCGATCGCTGCGTTGAGGCCCTCGGCGGTACGTTCTAATGACCCCAGAACCCCGGTTTCTAGCAGTGCCCTGGGTAATGGCCAGGGTTAGATGCAGAAACCGGGTTTCTCAGTCCCCCGTTGAACCTAAGGTGATGCAATCGCCATGACCCAAGCCAAGCCAAAACTTCAAACTTTCGCTGATTTTCTGGCCTCTGACAACGGCACAGAGGGCTACTACGAACTGACCAATGGGGAACTGCGCCAGGTGCCCCCGGAATCCTATGACAATCTGCGCCGTGCTCTAACGCTTTACGATGCTTTGAAATTGCTAGTGGATGCGGTGCAGGTTTGCCCCCAGGGACTGGTGCTAGAAATGCCAGGGCAGCCGAGAAACCGCTACCCAGACTTGACCGTCTTGCGGCCAGAACACCCGGCTCAAATGCGAGACCTGGGCCAAGCTGCGATCGCCCTAGAAATGGCCCCGCCGCTGCTGGTGGTAGAAGTCGTCAGCCCCGGCGCAGAAAACGCCCGCCGTGACTACCTCGACAAGCGTAACCAGTACGAGTGGCGCGGCATTCCTGAATATTGGATTGCGGACCCTCAGCAGGGGCGGATGACGGTGCTGACGATGGCGGAGGGGGCTTACCAAGAAAGCCTATTTGAGGGCGA
>DAIPYU010000212.1:0-4841 GCA_036782635.1 Nodosilinea sp. CTOTU7353 | reverse complement strand
CATTGATTGAATAGGCAAAAAGCGCTCCCCGCAAGGGGAGCGCTTTTTTGTTGTGTTCTTGGCAATTGTCTAATTTGGTAAGTAGAACGCCTTAATTATCGTAGGGTGCGTCATCGCCCGGCGTGACGCACCAAGCTCAGACCCTGCGGTGCGTTGGGCTTCGCCACAAAATACTCTACAGCATCGTTTAATTAGGACGACCTACTTGTTGAGCCAGGGAAGAGCCGTGAAGCGGAGTTAAATGCGCCCTTTGTCGGACTGGAGAGACACCGCAGAGCCGAAATGTGGCACCTTAGAGAGGTTTGCTGCGGTCAGAGCACTATGGTTCCTGTTTCGGTGGGTGGTATAGCTCAATCTACTCTTTTGACAGATCATCTACTGGCCTACTACCGCCAGCTAGCTCAGGCTCAGCTGACGGTCGTGGATGTAGAGACCACCGGGTCACGCCCCCCAGACGCTAGGGTGATCGAAATTGCCGTGGTGCAGGGGTCGCTGGGGGAGGGCATCACTTACGAAAATACCTTTTTAGTCAATGCCCAGGTATCGGTGCCCAACATCATTACCCGCCTAACGGGGATTACCACCGCCATGGTAGAACGGGGCACCGCCGTGGATCAGGTGTGGCCAGCTCTGAAATCGCCCCTCAATCAAGGCATCCTCACCGGCCATAACCTGGCCTTTGATTACGGCTTTATTCAGGCAGAGTATCAACGTCTGGGTGAAGACTTTATACGTCCTGAGGCCCAGCGGTTTTGCACGGTGATTTTGTCGCGGCTGCTGCTGGCGGATTTGCCGTCGCGCAGTCTGCCGCAGCTCGTGCGTCATTTTGGCTTTGACGTGGGGCGATCGCACCGGGCCATGGCCGATACTAAAGCCTGCTGGCTCTTGGCCAATCTGTTGATTGAGCGCCTGGCCAACACCTCTGACGATGACCTCAGGCATCAGTTTGCCCAGCAGTGGGTGCCGCTGAGGGAGGCGGTGAAGGTGTTTCACTGCTCTCGGGTAGAGCTACAGCAGCAGCTCGATGGCCGAGGCTGCGATCGCCGCACCTCTCGGCGGGGCAACCGCCACATGTATCGCCGGGGCGACATCGAAACGCTCTATCGAGAGCTGTACCCAGAGCAGCTATCGTTGAACCTCACGCCCTGAGGGCGATACCCATCCCCTAACCGACGGGGCTGCGATCGCGCTGCAGCTCCCGAATGCGGTCGAGGCTACCGGTGGGAATCGCGTTGATCAAAGCTTGGGTGTAGGCGGTCTGAGGCTGGCGGTAGACCTGCTCGGCGGGGCCAATTTCTTCGACTCGGCCCTGGTTCATCACCATGATGCGATCGCTCATAAACTTCACCACCGCCAGGTCGTGGGAGATAAAGATATAGGTGAGATCAAACTCCGCCTGAATTTCTTTCAGCAGGTTGAGCACCTGGGCCTGCACCGACACGTCGAGGGCCGACACCGACTCATCACAGATGATGAACTTGGGGTTGAGAGCCAGGGCGCGGGCAATGCACACCCGCTGGCGCTGCCCGCCCGAAAATTCGTGGGGGTAGCGGTTCATGCAGCTGGCGGGTAGCCCCACCCGGTCGAGCAGGTAAGAAACGCGCTCCTGCTGGTTGCGGGCGCTCTTGATCACGCCGTGAATTTTGAGCGGTTCGGCGATCGCCGCCCCAATCGTCATGCGCGGATCGAGGGAGCTGTAGGGGTCTTGAAAGACAATCTGCATATCGCGCCGCAGTTGCCTAAGCTGCGATGAACCCACCCCCAACACGTCGCGGCCCTCAAACCAAATCTTGCCGCCCATGGCCGGCACCAGCCGCAGCAGGGCGCGGCCCAGGGTAGTTTTACCGCAGCCCGACTCGCCCACCAGGCCAAAGGTTTCGCCCTTTTGGATATGAAACGACACATCTTGAACCGCCATTACGTGGCGACGGGTTTTGCCAAACACCCCCCGCACCGGGTAGCCCACCTGGAGGTGCTCCACCGCCAACAGGGGGCCGCTGGCGGCCAGCGCCTCAGCTCGGGTGGCTAGGTCAGCCTCGGTCAGGGGGGCAAAGCGGGCTTGGGCCTCGGCATCGAGCACTCGCTCGCGAATCACTGGACTAAAACCGTTGAGTGGCGGCCCGCCGTTGGCGGCGGCGGCGTTAATCTCGGTGCCATTGGTGTCAACCGACATGAAATCGGCCACCGTGGGCAGCAGCCGCAGCCGCTGGTTGGGCTGGGGTCGGCAGGCCAGTAGCCCTTTGGTGTAGGGGTGCTGGGGCTGGGCAAAAATATCCCACACCGGCCCGGTTTCAACAATTTTGCCCTGGTACATCACCGCCACCTGGTCGGCGATCTCAGCGATGATGCCCAGGTCATGGGTAATAAAAATCAGCGACATGCCCCGGCGATCGCGCAGTTCCCGCAGCAGGTCGAGAATGGTGGCCTGCACCGTCACATCCAGCGCGGTGGTGGGTTCATCGGCAATCAGCAGAGCCGGGTTGCAAGAAATCGCCATGGCAATCATCACCCGCTGAATCTGCCCCCCGGAAAGTTCGTGGGGGTAGCGGTTGAGAATGGACTGCTGGCGGCGATTGACCTCTTCCCTAAGCGATTCATCGTCAAGGCTGGGCTTTTCGGTTTTAACCGTGGCCCACAGCTGTTCATCGGCGGGCAGCAGCTTGACCTCTTTGAGGCGATCTATGGCCTGCTGGCGGGCTACATCCTTAGCAATATTCTGGTGCTGACGAATCGCCTCCACCAGCTGAAACCCAATGGTGTACACCGGATTCAACGAGCTCATCGGCTCCTGAAAAATCATCGAGACTTGACCGCCCCGGTAGCTTTGCAGCTGGGTTTCGCTCAAGGCACAGAGATCGACAGCACCTCCGGCACCGCCATTAAACCAAATTTCGCCATTGACCACCTTGCCCGGCGGATTGGGCACCAGGCCCATAACCGCCAAGGAGGTGACCGACTTACCCGAGCCAGACTCGCCGACAATGCCCAGGGTTTGCCCCCGCTGCACCTGAAATGAAATATCATCAACGGCCTGAATGAGCTGGCTATCGACCTCAAAATGGACGGTGAGGCGCTTAACGTCAAGAATAGTATCGCTCATTGGGGTGCTAACAGGCGGACAACCGGGGTAAACGAATCACTGTAATCAGACTTATAGCAGGCCGAGAGTGTGCCTTCCCACAGACCGACTGCCCAAGTGCAGGGTTTGTTAGTCCTAATTAATGGATCATAGTAGATGCCATCATAACAGCGTCCCCTTCGCCGGTTTCGTTCGCCCCCAACCTATCCCATGCTGAATCTTGCGATCGCCATTTTGATCATGCTCCTCGGTTCGGCACTGTGCTCTGGCATCGAAACTGCCCTGCTGTCGGTGCCGCTGCTTAAGGCCCGACAGCTAGCCCAGTCCAAGCAGCCTGCCGCCATGGCTTTGTACGCCATTCGACAAAAGATCAACCGGCCCGTAGCCACCATTGTTATTCTCAACAACCTGTTTAACATCGTTGGCAGCATCGCCATCGGCGGTATTGCCGCCAGGGCCTTTGGCGATGCCATGCTCGGAGCCTTTTCTGGGGTCCTCACCTTTTTGGTGATTGTGGTGGGCGAAATCTTGCCCAAGACCCTGGGAGAGCGCTACGCCATCCCCATTGCCCTCTTGGTCGCCATCCCGGTGCGTACCCTAACCTGGGTGTTTACCCCGGTGGTGTGGCTGCTCGAAAAAATCACCAACCCATTTATGGTTCCTGGCCAACGGCCCATCACCAACGAAGCTGAAATCAAGCTAATGGCCGCCATTGGACATCAAGAGGGCATTATCGAAGCCGATGAAGCCGAAATGATTCTTCGGGTGTTTCGGCTCAACGATATGAAATCCATCAACATCATGACTCCTCGGGTGGCGGTCACCCATCTGCCCGGCAGCCTCACCATCGCCGAGGCCGAAGCCCAAATTCTCAGCTCCCAGCACAGCCGCATTCTGGTCAGCGACAGCGACATCGATCACCTTTTGGGTTTGGTGCTTAAAAACGAGTTGCTCACGGCCCTAATTCGCGGCCAGGGACACCTCCTTCTCCGTCAGGTGGCTCGCCCGGTGCGCTTCGTGGCCGAAACCGAACGGGCCGACAAGCTGCTGCAAGACTTTCAAACCGCCCGCGAGCACCTGGCGGTGGTGGTTGATGAGTACGGTGGGGTGTCGGGAGTCGTCACCCTCGAAGACGTGCTAGAAGTGCTGACGGGTGAAATTGTCGACGAGACCGATCGCAGCATTGACCTGCAAACCCAGGCGCGTCAACGTGGTCGGCAAATTCTCCGCACCCGTGGCTTTAACTGGCCCGCCGAGCACTAGCGGCTGCGGCACCGAGCACCGCCATATTACGAATAATTGGGACCACCTATCTATTAGCTTTCACTAGAGAAATTACCCAGGCAAACTACCGCCTTTAAGCCCTAGTGAGAGCGTCGATCGACTGACTGTTAACTATCATTTCAGCGCCGGGGATCAGCGCCTGCCAGAGTTATATTGAATGTGGAGCTGATGAGGCTCCCCTGGCAGATAAAACAGCCAATGTCCACACAGAAAAAGGAGTGAAACTGCTGTTAGCTCTACATCTGTCTCGATTAACCAGCAACACCCAAACCTCAGTTCAAACCTTCCTAAATTAGGCAAGTGGGAGTTTTGAGGGTCGAAGTTTTAATCCCTAATAGGGTTAAGGCTCACCTCCTCATCTCCATAAAGGCTCAAGAAGATACAGGAAGTTCTTTGAATAGTAGATTGGGTGTTGTTGCATTTAAGCTACTTGCATTTAAGCTACTTGCATTTAAGCTACTTGCATTTAAGCTACTTG
>DAIPYU010000211.1:0-4909 GCA_036782635.1 Nodosilinea sp. CTOTU7353 | reverse complement strand
CGCTGGTGTACGCCCAAGCTCAAGGTCATGAGTATGGAGCGGGAGCTAGAGACCCTGCGCCAGGAGCGGGGCGAAAAGTTTTTGATGCTGACGGGGGTGCGTGTGGGCGAATCTGCCGCCCGCGACCAGCGCATTGCCATGAGCTGTAGCCGCGATGGCGGTGAGTGCGGCCAGGGCTGGTTTCAGCAGACGACCTCTACTGCTGTGGCCGATACGTTGGCCCCGCTGCTGCACTGGCGGATCTGCCATGTGTGGGACTGGCTGGTGCAGGCGGATGTGGAGCTGGGCTACCCCACCTTTGATATTGCCGAGGTCTACGGCCACGACCCGCAAGATGACCTGGGCGAGACAGAGTCGATCAACGCTCGCACGGGCTGTATTGGCTGCCCCCTGGTGCAAGAAGATGCGGCGCTGGAGCGGGTGCTGGCGAACTCCAAGTGGACGTACCTGGCCCCATTGCGGCAGCTGCGCCCGCTGTATTGGGAAGTCAAGAAGCCTCAGTACCGCCTGCGGAAGCATGGGGAAGTGAAGAAGGATGGCTCTTTGGCGAAAAAACAGGGCCGCCTGGGGCCGCTGACCCTAGAAACGCGAGAGTGGATGCTGAAGGAAATTCTTCGTATTGAAGCGGAGGTGAATGCTGGGGCAGCCCAGATGGGGCAGCCAGATATTTGCCTGATTAACGCTGAAGAGCTAGCCCGGATCCGGGAACTCATTGCTGCTGAGACCTGGCCCGAAAAGTGGGATGGTACCGAGCATCGAGGTGATGAGTGGCTGCCAGAGATTTTGGCAGATGGTAGCGTACAGCCGCTACTCTTCAGCCCTTAATTAGCGCGAGCTGGCAAAAATCTTCAATGGATTTTAGGCTTGGATCGCCTGCTAGATAGCCGATGCCCCGGTGCAGGTGCAGGCGGAGCTGCGTTGCCAGGGTTTCAGGATCAGTGCCCAGTTCGTCTTGGTGGCAGCGTTGTTTGAGGGCAATGAGCAGCTGGTCGGCGATGGGGCCGCCGAAGACTTGCCAGGTTATCTCCAGGTTGCTGTCGGTGGGGATGGGCACGGGCGAGGGTATAGACGGTTCCGCCAGGGATCGGCACAGTGCCCAGCGACAGAGCACGTTCCAGGTAGGAATTTTGGTCACCCGCTTGAGCTTGATCAGCTGATCTTTGGCGGATTGGGAGAGTTTGATGCGGTCTGTAGGAGGTTGCATGGGTGGTGGTGAGGGTGGTGAGGGTGGTGGGGTGGTGAGGGGTGGGAATGATAGGGAGAGTTTTTTTAGGGATGGTTGGGTATGGGGCAGGGGGTGGTGCGGCGGCATGAGGATTTGGAGGTTTATCAGGTTGCTTTTGAGGCGGCGATGCAGATTTTTGAGCTGTCTAGAAAATTTCCTGTGGAAGAGCGGTATTCGCTGACCGATCAAATTCGGCGGTCTTCTCGTTCTATTTGTGCCAATTTGGCGGAGGCATGGCGAAAGCGCATTTATGAAGCCTCCTTCGTGGCCAAGTTGTCAGACTCTACGGCTGAAGCGGCAGAAACCCAGACCTGGATTCACTTTGCGATTCGTTGTCAGTATCTAGATGCCACCACCGGAGCAGACCTGCTAAAAACCTACGATCGCATCATCGGCATGCTCATTAACCTCACCCGAAACTCCAAAGCCTGGACAATCCCCAATCCCTCCAAACCCAAACCCACCGCCCTGCCAGATCCCTAGGGAGACACATAGGTCTCCCCCTACTCCCATCACCACCCCACCACCCTCACCACCCTCACCATCTTCACCAAAAATACCCCGCCACCACCGCCGTCTGTCGCTGCTTTGGATCGTACTCCAAACGGTATTCCCGAGAGATGGCCTCTGCCTCCCTTAACCGCTCCACCTCTTCATGGCGGATCTCGGTATCGGTGGAGAGCAGAATGACCTGGTGGCTGGCTTGGGGAAAGTAGCTATCGACCAGGTGGTTGCGGTGTTCTGAGTCGAGTCGCCCTAGGGGGGTATCGATCGCCACCGGCAGCTGTCGACCAGAGGTATTGGCTAAGCCCCAGAGGAATGAAATAGCGAGTAGCTGCTTTTCACCGGCAGAGAGGCGTTGAATGGGTAAGGGTGCGCCTTCGGTATCGTAGAGGTCAAGGCGAAAGGTGGCTGGGTCGATCATCACCTGGCTCACCAGGCTGGCTTTGTGCAGCAGCAGTTTGAAGTATTGGGTTACCTGGGTCTCAAGGGCTCCTAGCTTTTTCTCGGTCAATTTATCGCGAAAGGCCGCTAGGGTTGCCTGTACCCTGGGTGCCGTATCTAACAGGATGTTGGCTTGGCTGTCTGCGATCGCATCTTGACCATAGTTGCTGAGCTTCTTCTGCAAGATTTGCCGCTGCCGCTCTAGCTCACCGTAGCGACGACGATGAATCTCTAAGGACACCTGACATTCTTTCAGATGGGTTCGGGCCGCGTTGCGGGCTGACTTGAGGGTTTCGTAATCTTCGGCGGAGGCGGCTTTGGCCAGTTTGCCTTCTAGGGCGTCAATGTCATCGTTGAGCTGCTGCAGGGCGCTGAGGTGGGTTTGAGCCAGCTGTTGCTCGTTAGTCAACTGCTGCTGAAGGATGTGGGTGAGCTGAGCCAGGCTGTCGTCTGAGGCCTCAAGCCAGGCGTCGCCTGTGGCGGTGGTGCTCAGGCTTTGAGTCTCTTGCTGCATAAATGCCTTAACTTGCTCTTTCTGGGCGGGCTTGAGCTTGAGCTGGCTGAGCAGGTCAAGCAGGCGCTGGTCGTGGTTGACCAAGGCTTCGCGGGTGATCGCAGCTTTTTGCTGGGCCTGCTCCCGCTGTCCCTGGGTCGCCCCTGCCGTAAGCAAATCTTGCACCATCGCCAGAGGCAGCACCGAGGCCGACAAATCGTGGAGCGCCTGGATTTGAATTTTGATCTCAGTACGCCAGGTTTTGACCTGCTGTTGGAGAGGTTCGGCTTGTTCGGTAATGTGTCCGCCCCCGGCAAAAAAGCGGTCTTCGGCCTCTTGCAGGGCTGCTTCGGCGGAGTTTAGGTCGGCTTCGCGTTGTTCAAGGGTGGCGGCTTCGGCAGCTAAATCGCGATCAGTTTGGGTGAGCTGGTGTCGTAGGGTTTCTATCTGCTGCTGGGCGGCGTCATCCCCCCGTTCGGCTTGTTTGCGGCTGACTAAAACGACTAGGTCGTTGGCGAGGCGATCGGCCAGTTCTAGGCCCAAAACGGCGCGAATGGCGCTGACGACGCTGGGGGGTGGGGTATCTTGTTCGGCCAGGGCTTTGACCTGTTCACCGTCGAACAAAAATAGGTTAGAGAGCCCTAGGGGTAGCCAGTCTTCGACCTGCTCATCCCAGTTTTGAGTGAGGTATTCGTTGGGCCAGCCGTCTAGCTCGACGGTGAGGGTATCTTTGCTGCCCCGCTGCCATACTCGCCGCACCCGTACCTGACCCAGCTTCTCAATACCGCTGATATAAATTACGCGCTCGAAGGTGAGTTCAACAGCGGCACTCTCGGCCTGGTTGTTGACGCACTGGGTCAGAAAGCTGACATAGGCCAAACTGCGGCGGCGGTCGATTTGAGCGCGTTGGCCGTACAGGGCTAAGCGAATGGCATCCATCAGGGTGGTTTTGCCGCCGCCGTTGAGCCCGCCGATGAGGATGATTGGGCAACCGGCCTCAGGGCGCAGATTGAGGGTATGGCTGCCGTAGTAGGGGCCAAAGTTTTCTAGGGTGAGATCAAGGAAGATCATAGATTTTGTAAGTACTCCCTCACCTGGCGCACAAAATTCTCAGCCTGCACATAGCACTCATTGGCTGCTTCTATATCTAGGGCATTTTGAGCCTGCTGAAGTCGCGACTTAACCAGAGTACTAATATCGTCTGCCTGGCTCATGCAGCTATACCCTCTGTGAGGATGTTGTGAACGAGAGGGCTGGCTGTATAGGGGCTAGCCTCAAACTGCTGGCGAGAATATTTGACTGTGGTAATAACCACGTCATGGTAAAAGCCAACTTCCCAGGCTATATCGCTAATGGTTTTCCAAGTGGTGCGGTCTAATTTATCTACAACGACACAAATATCAAAATCTGAATCGGGTTGGGCGCTGCCGTTGGCCCGTGAGCCAAAAGCCCAAATGCTGGCATGGGGAAATTGGCCGCGAACTTTGTTGGCAAATTCTGTCAAAATGTTCTGGTCGTGTGCTGACAGCATAATATGTTGCAGAGATTGACCCGCAGCCTTTTTAGAATGACTCAATTGTACCCAGAGAAACCCCGCTCATAGTTTTAACGAGCGCTGGGGATCACTTGAATTAGACCAGTTTGAAAGGCTGGATCGTAGGTGATGATAGGTATGTTTTCGAGTTCCGCTTGGGCCATGAGCATACGGTCGAAAGGGTCGCGATGGGCGATGGGTAGTCCTCCTGCTCTCAGGGCATGTCGGGCTGTCATGGCGAGTTCCTCGAAGTTGGCTCGTTTTAGAGTTTCTGGATAGGTAGAAACCAGTGTTTTAGCCTCTGGCAATTTGCCAATGCGGTATTTGGTAGCAATTTCCCATGCCGAGGCGCTGCTGACGAGAATGCGGTGACTAGGGTTAGCGATCATGGTGCGGCAAATCTCGTCTAGCTTCGGATCGTTAAAGATCCACCACAGCAACACATGGGTATCGAGCAGGTAGGTTATTCCCACTGTTGCAATTCCTCTTCGGGGAGGGGGTCAAAGAATGCCTCGCTGAGTTGGCCGGGAAGAAGCCCAGGGGTGCGAGGCTGGGAAATCTTGTTGGCCAAGCCTAAACGAAAGTAGTGGATGAGGTCGAATAACTCTTCTAGCTTGTCTTCGGGGATGTCCTGTAGTTCTTGCACAATCTTTTGAATCAACATGGATGCCTCGCCTAGCTAGGTCTGTTCAATTGTAACTACCCCACCATC
>DAIPYU010000210.1:0-4994 GCA_036782635.1 Nodosilinea sp. CTOTU7353 | reverse complement strand
CGCCAGCGCTTGCGATCGCTCATGATCTCCGTCGGGTGGGGCAGAACCAGCACCCGCCAAAAGCCCTCTTCAATCAGAGCGGGCACGACCAGCGCCCGCCCCGCCAGCCGTAGCCCATCGGCCCAGGTGACATCGGCCAGGGTGGGGGTCAAAAAGTTGCTCAGCAACCCCACAGGCACAATCACTACCCCCAGCGCCACCGTCAGCCCGGCGGCGATTAGCCAATCTTGGGCCTGAGGCCGAGTGGTGGCCGCCTGCTGCAATCGATGGATGGTCAGTCTCAGGGCAATGTAAACGCGAAGGCGAAGGTTTTGCAAAACAGAGAGCAGGGTAGCAGCAAGGGGTACTGGCTGTGGGGCTTGGGGGTTTGGCGGTGGCAAAACCTCCCACGGTGGAGGCATTGCTGGCCGATTTCTCAATGCCTACGCTTCTATAGTAAACAGCTCTTCTAGGGAATAGCCTAGAGCTAAACGGCAAGCTGTGCTATGAAGAGTCGCGGGTGGTGCCCCTCAACGACACCGAGGTGCTGATCATTGTGCGCGACATTACCGAGCGCAAGCAGGCCGAGGTCACCCAGGCTGAGCTAAACCAAAAGCTTCAGTTGGTCAACGCCGAGCTAAATCGGCTGGCCACCGTAGACGGCCTCACCCAAATCGCCAACCGCCGCAGTTTTGACCAGGCCCTCGACCTAGAGTGGCAGCGGGCCCGCCGCCAGCAAAAACTGCTCTCGCTAATTCTCTGCGACATCGACTATTTCAAGCCCTACAACGACAACTACGGCCACCTGGCGGGGGACGACTGCCTGCGCCACGTGGCCCAGGTGCTCAGCACCGCCGTGCGCCGCTCTGGAGACCTGGCGGCCCGCTACGGGGGCGAAGAATTTGTGCTGCTGCTGCCTGACACCAGCCTGGAGGGAGCTCTCCAGGTGATCGAGTACATTCAAACCACTCTAGCCGAGCGCAGTCTGCCCCACGATTACTCTGAGGTGAGTTCGGTCTTAACCCTGAGCTTTGGTCTGGTGTGCCATTGCCCCTCGGTCAAAGAGCACTCGCCGCGCGAACTGGTGCACCGGGCCGACCTGGCGCTCTACGAGGCCCAGGCCCAGGGGCGCGATCGCTATGTAATTAGCTCTACCGCAGACCGTC
Source organism: Nodosilinea sp. CTOTU7353 (assembly GCA_036782635.1). GTDB lineage: Bacteria > Cyanobacteriota > Cyanobacteriia > Phormidesmidales > Phormidesmidaceae > Nodosilinea. The sequence goes on along the minus strand of DAIPYU010000210.1, from coordinate 3,849 downwards.
CCGCTAAATATCCAGGCCAGTCTCGATGAGCCTGTCCCGTCTAAAACCTGAGATTGCGAGTTTAGCCAGATTGAGCATTAAGCCCCCTGGGGCGTCTCTTGCCAGAGCTGGGTGGTCTGGCGCAGGCTGCGGTAGTCGCCGTTGCCGAGAATCAGGTGGTCGAGCACCGGCACCGCCAAAATCTGCGCCCCCTGCAATAGCTGCCGGGTGAGGGAGAGATCGTCGGGGCTGGGCTCCAAATTTCCTGACGGATGGTTGTGGGCGACAATGCAGCGCACCGCCCCGTGGCGAATCACGGTCTTGAAAATTTCGCGGGGGTGGGCCAGGGTTTCGGTGGCGGTGCCAATGGTGATCACCTTGGTGCCCATCAGCCGGTGGCGCACATCCAGCAGCACGACAGCAAATCGCTCCTGGGCCTGCCACATCAGCTCATGGCTGAGGGCGGCGGCGGCGATCGCCGGGTCATCCACCAAAGTTTTTTCGGGCGGAACGGCCTGAAGCACCCGTTTCCCTAGCTCGATGGCGGCTAATATAGTGGTGGCTTTGGCTGGGCCAATGCCAGAGATTTGCTCTAAGTCGTTGGCCGACACGTCGCGCAGATAGGTCAGCGGGTCGCGCTGGTTTTGCCCCATCTCCTGCAAAATCAGCTGGCCTAGACCCACCGCCGACAACTTGCCCGGCCCCTGGCCTGTGCCTAGCAGAATGGCGAGTAATTCAGCGGTAGACAGGCTTTTTGCCCCGTAGGATAGCAGCCGTTCTCGCGGGCGATCGCTCGACGGCATGTCTAACATGCGGACGTGATAGGTCATACTGGCACCTCTGACAACTAGGCCAGAGGCCCATTGCTAGTAAGCCCAAAGGGTTCTCCCCAAAAAACTTTCCGCCCCAAAAAACTTTCCCAAGAAACCTCTTAACCTGCCCCAATTCTGCCCATGACCTCGCCATCCCCCGCCACCATTGCCGCTGCCCGCCAGAGACTCAGCCAGTTTAGCCGCCTGGCCACCCCGCCACGCCTCAGCGCCGTTGAGGCCGCCCAGGTGCGAGACGATATTCGTAGCTTTAATCAGTGGTCTGACTACCAAACCCTCGGCATCTGCGCCGACACCCTGGGCGAGGGCAAACAATCCCTAGAGTCGTTTTTGGCAGCCCTCGGCGTTTCTGTCAGCCTCGATTTGCCCCCCCGAGAGGGAGCCATATACCTCAAATTCAACACCCTCAAGGGGGCCTGGTATCTCGATGACTACAGCGGCGTGTCGCGGGGCGTGCTGATTACCTTTCACACCTCAGAACCCGAGCTGACCGAGCTGTCCGGCACCTACGGTCCCTTCCCCTTCGATCTCTTCGCCGACCTTTAATCATTGATTCCCCAGCATTGATTCCCCAGCCAAAGGGCCACCAGCTGCAGGAGTAATACTAGATCCTGATTGCCTACCCCCGATTGGTTGAGGGCAAACAACCGTTTGCCCCTACGGGATACCTGTTTTGATTCGGGGTTTTGGGTCTCGGACTTGTATGAGTGCCGCTGGTACAGCACCCACCCATCCCCTCTCCCTACCAACCCCCAGCCCCCCACTCACGGCTATTCTCCGGGGCCGAAGCAATGGGAATCGCGCGGGGAATATCCTGCATAACCTGTACCTGAATCACCTGGTTAGGCTCAATCACGATGTGCTGCGGCGAGGTGCCCACCATGGTGGTTGCCCCCACGACGGCACCGCCGATTAGGCCAATGCCGCTGAGGCCCGTGACCAGCAGCAGCGCCAGTGCCCCTAGCCCAGCCCCGGCGGCCACGCGAGGGGCGCTGACCTCGGGGGTGCCGATAATATAGTCAGAGGTGGTCGAGAAAGCGACCTGCTGACCCGCGGGGGCAATCAGCATTTTGCTCACCCACTGCTGGCCGTGGGGAGTCGACTCAAACTGGCCGATCAGCTGGCTGCCCGCCGGGGCGACAACACCGTTGGTGATCGGGTCGCGAATGTCTTGGGCCAGCAGCAGCACCTGGTTTTGGCTAGAGCTGGTGTTTAGATTGAGGGCCTCGTTGCCCACGTAGCGCAGCTCTAAGACAGTACCTGCCGCTATCAGCGTGTCGGGAGAGTAATGCCGCTCTGCTGGGGCTGGGTTGATGGCGTCGGGGTAGGCGGCCTGGCTACCGTTGGGCAGCGGGGTACCAAATAGAATTGTCTGGCCCGCTGCCGCCACCGCCACTGGGTTATCGGGCGGAAACACAGTGCCTTGGGCGGTGGTGTTGGGGGCGGTAGGCACCGCCAGCAGGTTGGGGTCGTTTAGCTCCACGGGCACCGTAGCTACGGGCGGCGGTTCTTGGCCAATGACGTTAGGGCTATTACCAGGAATACCGGGTTGTGCGGGGGGAAGAACTTCTGGCTGGGGCAGCGATGGTGGGTCGGTCGCAATCACCGCTGCTGGCTCGCTGGCCGCAGGCGCAGTAACGGGCGGTGGTTCAGCGGCGATCGCATTTGTGATCGCACTGTCACCGGCTGGGGCTGGGGTACTGGCTGCGGGCGGGTCGGCGGCGATCGCCTCAGGCACCGGCTCTTGGGCGGGGGTCGCGGGTAGCTCCGCCGCTGGCTGCTCGGGGGGCGTGACCGCAATGGGTATGCCGCTGGTTTCAGAGTCGATGGTGGCTAGGGCCTCTGGTTCAGGGGTCTGTGGCGCAGAAGCCTCTGCCGCAGGAGCCTCTGGCTCCGGCGCTGTAGCCACGGGCGCGGCAGGTGCTGCGCCAGCTGCTAGCGGCGGTGGCTCCAGGGTCAGCACAGATGCGGTGCCCGCAGGCGGCGCTGCCGGGGGCAGCGTACCCACCGCTGCTGGCTGGGCCGCTGTAGCCGGCGGCTCTGGGGATAGAGCTGTTTGAGGTGCGATCGCCACGGGGCCGACCGCCGCGTCTAGCTCGGCCAGGCTGGGTACTGACACCTGCTCCCCCGGTTGCCCTAGGTTAAAGGGGTCTACGGGTAAGGTTTCAGGCAGGTTGGTCAGATTGTTGACATCGCTGGGCAGCATCAGGTTTGCCGCCGAGGTGCTCAGTCGCCCGGTACCAGCTTCTGGAAAGCCCAGCCTCGGGTCATTGCCGGGTATCATTGGCAGTTCTACAATCATTTGAGAACTGCTGGGGGCAGCTAGGGAGGGCACAGCCGGGGTAGTCGCTAGGGCGGTCAGCACCCAGCGGGTTTGATCCCCCGCCGCGATGGCCACCAGACTGGCCCCCTCGGCAGCGAGTACGGTATTGGGGGCCAGCTCTAGCACCACCACGGTATCGGCATTGACCTGGCTGAGGCTCACCTGGCTGACGGCCCCGCTGTAGACCTGCTGAGGGTCCACCGACCCCATCTGGGTCTGGGGAATGGTGAGCACAATGCGGGCCGGGTCACGCCCTACGGAATATTGGGGGGTGACGCCGCTGGGCAGGGTCAGGGTCAGCTGCTGGCTGGCTGGGTCAAACTGCCAGGCGGCCAGGGTACCGGCCTGGGCGGCGGGGCAGATCATGAGCAGCGTTGATGCCATTAGCCCAGCGCCCGCCCAGCCCCCCAGGCGATGGACCCCAGAGGTGTGGCCAGGGGTTCGACTCGATAAAAAAACTTGGGTAGGGTCTGCCATGGGTGTGTTTCCCTCTGGTGCGGTGTGAGTAGCGGCGGTTGACAGGGCTAGCTTTTTGTTAACAAACGCTAGATGCAGCGTTGGAACCCAGTTGAGCCAGCCTAAATACAGCGTGAGCCTGGAGCATAACTAAGGATACGCACATTTTTTAGAATTGCAAGGGGAAGTTGGGGAGTGGATGGGTGGATGGGTAGGGGCAGACCCATGTGTCTGCCCTGGATTGTGTGATGGATGGGTAGG
>DAIPYU010000209.1:0-5079 GCA_036782635.1 Nodosilinea sp. CTOTU7353 | reverse complement strand
TACCAGCCAAATTTTCCCAGCATTGGCGTCCAGAAAATGATGTGTGACAGGCTCAAAAGCTTAACCAGACCGTGTCTCAGCATCAGATAAGTGCCAAAGATAAGGTTGCCAACCTGACAGATTAGAAGAGCATGAAAAAATGGATTAGACCAGAGAATGATTGGGATCACCAGGGTTGAAACGGCTAACCAAACTAACCAGAGTTGTAGGCGAGTAGGCAGGAATCTAATCTGCATCATTACTCGACTGATCGAAAGCTTTTGCATTACTCAATATTTTCGTGAGGGAAAAAGGTTCATCAACAATGCCTAATGGTAAAATAAGTTCCTAAGTCGTCAAAAAAATTAAAAATTCCTGAGTTTTTGGTTATTGAGGCGCTATAAAAGTTTTACCACTATCCGGGTTGGCACCTACCGGGCTCGTCCAGCCAAGGGCTACCAGGGTATGACCATTGGCCTATTGGAGTATCAGAAAACCCTCCGGGTCGAGCAACTGCCCGGAATGCTGCTGTTGCCCTTTGGCAAGTAGCTAAATTACCGCTTTAGCTTGACTGATTTCTTACCCTCGCCTCAAGGAATTCTCAGGGTTAGCCTGCATTCTGTAGGTTAGTAGTGGTCAGGGAATCTTGACCATTTGACGATCTTCCTTGGCCGACCCTATGACCCCAGAACACCAGCGCCTGCAATCGGCCCAAAAACCCGACACCCCTTGGCAAAAGTGGGGGCCATACCTGAGCGATCGCCAGTGGGGCACCGTGCGCGAAGACTACAGCGCCACCGGGGCAGCCTGGGACTATTTCTCCCACCAGCAATCCCACGGTCGCGCCTACCGCTGGGGCGAAGACGGCCTCGGCGGCATCTGCGATGATCAGCAACTGCTGTGCTTTGCCCTGGCCCTGTGGAACGGCAACGATCCGGTGCTGAAAGAGCGGCTGTTTGGCCTCACCGGCAACCAGGGCAACCACGGCGAAGACGTGAAGGAATACTACTTTTACCTCGATAGCACCCCCACCCACAGCTACCTCAAGTTTCTCTACAAATATCCCCAGGCCGAGTACCCCTACGCCGAGCTGGTGGACGAAAACCAGCGCCGGGGACGCCGCGATTTGGAGTACGAACTGATCGACACCGGCTTGTTTGCCGACAACCGCTACTTCGATGTGTTTATGGAGTACGCCAAAGCCGCCCCCGAAGACATTCTGATTGAGATTGAGGTGATCAACCGGGGAACCGAGCCCGCCCCCCTACACCTGCTGCCCACCCTCTGGTTTCGCAACACCTGGGCCTGGGGCAATGGCAGCGAGAAACCCAAGCTACGGCAGGTTACAGCCGATGGCGTCCCTGGCGGGGCAGTGGTAGAAGCCATCCACCCAGAGCTGGGTAACTACTGGCTTTACGCCGAGGGCAGCGGGGTGGGTGGGAACCCGCTGCCTCTCTATTTCACCAACAACGACACCAACGCCAGGGCATTGTTTGGCGCAGACAACCCTTCGCCCTACGTCAAAGACGGCATTCACAACCGGGTGATCCATGGGCAGACCGAGGCGGTGAATGGGGAAGGCATTGGCACCAAAGTCTCGCCCCACTACTCGCTGGTGCTGGGGCCAGGGGAACGGCAGACCCTGCGGCTGCGGCTGTCCCACTCCGACCCGCTAGAGCATCCCTTTGGTCCCGACTTTGAAGCCACCTTCCAAGCCCGGCGGCAGGAGGCCGACGACTTCTACGCCGCCCTCACCCCCTTCGATCTCACCCCCGATCAGCGGGCAATTCAGCGACAGGCCCTGGCGGGCATGCTCTGGAGCAAGCAGGTCTACCGCTACCCCGTGAACGACTGGCTGCGGGGCGACCCGACCCTGCCACCGCCCCCCGGACACCAGCGGGGCCGCAATGCCCAGTGGCACCACCTCGACGCCGCCGACATTATCTCCATGCCCGACACCTGGGAATATCCCTGGTTTGCCGCCTGGGATCTGGCCTTTCACTGCATTCCCCTGGCGATGGTGGATGCGGTCTTTGCCAAGCACCAGCTCGACCTGCTGACCCGAGAGTGGTACATGCACCCCAACGGGCAGATCCCCGCCTACGAGTGGGCCTTTGGCGATGTCAACCCGCCGGTTCACGCCTGGGCCACCTGGCGGGTCTACAAAATCGAGCAAAAGCAGACCGGAAAGGGCGATCGCACCTTTCTAGAACGGGTGTTTCAAAAACTGCTGCTCAACTTCACCTGGTGGGTGAACCGCAAAGATGTGGACGGCAAAAACATCTTTGAAGGGGGCTTTTTAGGCCTCGACAACATTGGCGTGTTTGACCGCAGCGCCGAGCTGCCCACGGGCGGCCACCTCGACCAGTCCGACAGCACCAGCTGGATGGCCATGTACTGCCTGAATATGCTGGAAATGGCCCTGGAGCTGGCCCGCGAAAACCCGGTCTACGAAGACATGGCCACCAAGTTTTTTGAGCACTTTATCTACATTGCCGACGCCATGAACCACATCGGCGACGGCGACATCGGGCTCTGGGACGACGACGAGGGCTTTTTCTACGATGTGCTGCATCTGCCCCACGGTGAACGAGTGCGGATGCAGATTCGCTCGATGGTGGGGCTAATTCCGCTATTTGCGGTGATGACGATTGAACCCGATTTGCTGGAGCGGCTGCCCAACTTTACCCAACGCCTGGAGTGGTTTATTCAAAATCGCCCTAACCTAAAGCGCAACGTGGCCTGCATGGAAACCGAGGGGGTGGGGGCGCGGCGGATGCTGGCCCTCTGCTACGCCACTATGGGCCAGGCCAAACCCCAAGACAAGCTGCGCCGGATTCTAGAAAAACTGCTGGATGAGGCGGAGTTTCTCAGTCCCTACGGCATTCGCGCTCTGTCAAAGCACCACGCCGAGCAGCCCTACACCTTTAACGTGGATGGCGAAGAATACCGGGTAGACTACGAACCGGCGGAGTCGGCCAGCGGTCTGTTTGGCGGCAACTCTAACTGGCGGGGACCAATCTGGTTTCCGATGAACTATCTGATCATTGAGTCTTTGCAGAAGTTTCACCACTACCTGGGCGACAGCTACCGGGTAGAATGCCCCACCGGATCGGGTCAGTGGCTCACGCTGTGGCAGGTGGCCAGCGAGCTATCGCGGCGGCTGATGGCCATTTTTGAGCGCGATGGCACCGGGCAGCGCCCCGTCTATGGTGACACCGAAGTGTTTCAGGCCGACCCCCACTGGCGCGACTACGTCTTGTTCTACGAATATTTCCACGGCGACAATGGGGCCGGTCTGGGGGCCAGCCACCAAACCGGCTGGACGGGGCTGGTGGCTAAGCTGATTCAGCAGCAGGCGGAGTACGCCACCAAGACAGCCCTGGAACCGCCCGCTCCGGAGTAGACGACAGCTATTGAGGACTGCTCGATACCGAAGGCTGCTTGCGGCCAGAGGCTCAACGGCTGGCTCTATTGCTAGAGCGCGATATCTCAAGAGATGCAGCGATTTTGGCCTACTGCACGAGTGGGGTGCGATCGGCCTGGCTGACCGCTGTGCTGGTGGATATGGGCTTTGACGCCAAGAACTACCCTGGATCAATGTGGGAATGGTCGGCGGGGGATCGCGACCAAAATCCCCTGATGATGCCAGCGGAGAAGAACCCTGGTTGATTCTGGCGATCGAGGTTGTGAGGTTTAAGGCTGTATCTACCCATCGCATAACGGTGAAAGCCAGCGGCAGCAGGTAACCTATGCAGCTCAGCCAGAGGGTTTAGACCGTCCGCTGCGCTGAGGGGTTACACCGCTTATGGCGACTTGGGCTTAACCTCGAACTCCATTTTGGAACGGTAGAAGCACACATCAAATTCCATGAAAAAGTTAGCCTGCCCTAGAATCAGCGGCACATTCGGGCTTTTAGTCCAGGCAAAGGCCAATTGAACTGGAGCAATATCCCCAACTTGAACCATCGCGAAGAATGGTGTAGCTGGTTGATTGCCCAAATTTCCTGCCAGTTGAATGATGGCTCTGCTGTCGTCCCAGGTTGCCCCAAGCTGTAGACCCAGTTCATAGGGCATAACGTTGACGGTTGCGCCGCTGTCAACCAGACCCAGGGCTTCAACTGTACGCCCCTCCCGACGAAGAATGAGCGGCACCCGTGGAAGACTATCGAACTCGTTCTGGGAGGGATCGGTAGTGGAGTAGCGGAAACGCATGATGATTAAGCCTGATCCGCTGCCTTTAAAGCTTGCATTAACGTAGCGCCAGCCCCAAAGCTGCTGTAGGGGGTCGGCAGATCATAGGTTTTGAAGGGTTCTAGGGGAGAGATATCCTCTACTGCCTCTAGATCCTCTGCCAAAATCCGAATCAGCTTCAGCTTCTCGGTGATGGAGAGTTGGCGGACGGAGGGTAGAACTTCAGACAAAGTCATATCCTTGTTTCCATACAGAAAAGTCACATCTAAATTTTAACCCTTATTCCCAAAACGATTCAGCTATCTTAACTAGTTCGGAAATCGAAATTTTCTGTGAAGCAGAATCACCTAATCATAAAGGCACCCAGCTTTTTTCAAGACTATGCTTTGAAGCTTCAGGCAATCGAAACTGCTTTATGCTGCTAATGTTCAGCAAAGCTGGATCAATCGGAACAGCAGCATAGCAATTGTGATACACACAGAGATGAATATTTTCATCGTCGTATGCCACGATAGCGGCTACTGCACTAATTGTAGTGTTAATATCAGAGCGCATCGCACGTTTGCCACCCGACTCTACTTCTCCAAAAACAACTGGTTGCTTAGGATCTTTGGGAATTGCAACTGGTATCTGATCCACGCCCTTCATAGCCGTCATTATGCAATATTCGCTTGTATGGCCTAACCAAGAACCTAAGCATGGATCGGGGATAACGTTATCAAAAACAACTAGCAAAGTTGGTAGTTTTCCACAGGAAAGCTGTTTCAATTGTGAATTTGCCCTACGAACTGCCTTCCTAATTCTTTCTCCCGGATTTATGGAAAAGGCAAGACTTTCTCCTTGCTGCTTTTTCTTGATTATTTTTTGTTCTTCTTCATTAGGGTCAAACTGCTTGACCTCAACAATA
>DAIPYU010000208.1:0-5150 GCA_036782635.1 Nodosilinea sp. CTOTU7353 | reverse complement strand
CAGGGCGATCGCACCGCGCTGATGGATCCCCCTGGGGAGTCGTTTAGCGAGGTGTTTTTAGCCGCATTAGAGCGCCACATCGATCTGCCCCAGCTAGACTACGTCGTCCTAGGGCACATCAACCCCAACCGGGCTGCAACCTTAAAAATCTTGCTTCAGCGGTTGCCAGAGATCACCGTGGTGTGCTCTAACCCGGCTGCGCTGGCCCTAAAGGACCTGTTGCCCGATATGTCGCCCCGGCTGCAAGTCATTCGGGGCGGCGATGACAGCCTCGAACTAGGCCAGGGACATCGGCTGCAATTTGAGCTGGTGCCCACGCCCCGCTATCCCGGAGGGCTGGCGACCTTTGATCCCTACGCCAACGTTCTGTACGTCGATAAGTTTTTTGGTGCCCACCGCTGTGACGATGCGGTCTTTGACCTCAGCTGGGAGGATTTGCTAGAGGATCGCCGCTACTACTTTGACTGTCTATTTGCCGCCAGTACCCGGCAGGTGCTGACCGCCCTGGGCAAGCTGGAGGCGCTACCGTTTCAAACCATTGCGCCGGGCCACGGGTCGGTGGTGCGCTATGGCCCCCGCGAGCTGTTTCAGAGCTATCGCGACTGGAGCCAGGCCCAAACGGCCCAAGACCTCTCGGTGGCGCTGATCTATGCCTCGGCCTACGGCAATACGGCGACTATCGCCCAGGCCCTGGCTCGGGGCATTACCAAGTCTGGGGTAGCGGTTGAGGCGATCAACGCCGAGCAGGCTAGCCCCGACGATATTAAAACTGCCGTGGCCGCCTCCGCCGGGTTTTTGATGGGGTCGCCGACCCTGGGGGGCCATGCCCCGACCCCGATGCAGACGGCCCTAGGGATTGTGCTGTCGACCGCCTCTAAGGCTCAGCCCGCCGGGGTATTTGGCTCCTTTGGCTGGAGTGGGGAGGCCATCGATCTGTTAGAGGGCAAGCTCAAGGACGGCGGCTACACCCTGGCCTTTGAGCCCATTCGGGTAAAGTTTAAGCCCACCGATGTCACCCTCCAGTACTGCGAAGAGGTGGGTACCGACTTTGCCCAGGGGCTTAAAAAGGCGACCCGGGCCAAGCAGCCCCGGACTCCCGCCTCGTCGGTGGAGCAGGCCGTGGGCCGCATTGTGGGCTCGCTGTGTATTGTCACCGCCCGCCACGGCGAGGTGTCGAGCGCCATGCTGGCCTCCTGGGTGTCCCAGGCATCTTTTGCGCCGCCGGGGTTTACGGTGGCGGTGGCCAAAGATCGGGCGATTGAGTCGCTGCTGTACGCCGGTCACTCCTTTGTGCTGAATATTTTGGCGGAGGGGCGTCACCTGGGGCCGATGAAGCATTTTCTAAAGCCCTTTGCCCCGGGGGAAGATCGCTTTGGCGATATAGAGACCGAGGTGGCGGAGAATGGCGCGCCCATTTTGGCTGAGGCGATCGCCTATCTGGAGTGCACCGTGGCCCAGCGCATGGAGTGCGGCGACCACTGGCTGGTCTACGCCACGGTCGAGGCGGGGCGGGTGCTAGACGGCGACGGCAAAACCGCTGTTCACCATCGCAGAACTGCCACCCACTATTAAGCTGCGTGAACGACTGGCCTTGAAATGGCTATGCCACAGCTGAATATGCTACCAGTAGGGATACTGATCAGAGGGCTGAGGGGCTTAACTGAAGGACTTTTCAGCCTTTTATAGGCCTGCGGTTCAGCCCCGGTGAGGCAGGCTGATTTTGGTTGGGGCCAGGGTGGTTGGGGTCTCTTTAGACCTAGTCACCGCAGCTGCCTGGGGTGATGTGGCCGTCATGCCCCCTGTTGTTAAGCAAACTGTTAAGCAAACCGCTTGAAAATTTCAAGGTTTATGCCTGTTGTCTCTCACGGCTCCGACCGCGGCCAAAGGCTGCAATCGGCCTATCGCTTTTTAGATCGCTGGTTTAGCCAGGCCCGGCAGGATCATCAGCCCCAGTTGGTGAGTCTGAGCTTTGATATTCCGCCCGTAGATCCGCTTCTAGTGCTCGCTCAGCTAGCTCCGAGCTGCGATCGCCACCTGTACATTGAAAACCCCGTAGCTCAGACCTCGGTGGTGGGGTTTGGGTCGGCTTTGACCTATGAAACGGCGGGGCCAGGTCGGTTTGCCCAGGCGCGCCAGTTTATTGAGCAGTGGCGCGGTCAAACTCGCTGCTACGGTGAAGCCGGTGGGTCGGCGAGTGATCAGGGGAGCAACTGGTCTCGGTTTTTTTGTGCATTTACCTTTTTTGCCGACCCCCAGGGCGAGACCGGGGGTTTCCCTGGGGCGACCGTGGTGTTGCCCCAGTGGCAGCTGGTGCGTCAGGGCACCCAGGGGGTGCTAACGCTGAACCACCTGGTGACCGCAACGACGGAGGTGGGGGCGTTGATCGATGACCTGGCCGCTCAGCTGCGGACGGTGGAACGGCTGGGGGTAACGCCCTGGCGAGAGCCGTTGCAGCCGACTGTGCTGCCCGTACAGATGGCGGCGGAGACCGGTCAGCGGTTTAGGGCAGCGGTCAACCGGGCCCTGGGCTACATGGACCGTCATCCGGTGCAAAAAATTGTGCTGGCCCACGCCCTCGACTGGGGCAGCGCCGAGCCGTTTCAGCCCCTGGTGGCCCTGGGTCGCCTGCGGCGGCGCTACCCCGACTGCCACATCTTTTCCCTGGGCCAGGGCAACGGCCAGACATTTATGGGGGCTAGCCCCGAACGGCTGCTGAGCCTATCGCGGGGGCAGCTGATTACCGATGCGCTGGCGGGTTCAGCCCCGCGGGGGCACGATGCCCTACAGGATGACCGCCTGGCCCAGGGGTTGCTGAACAGCCCCAAGGAACGGGGTGAGCATCGACTGGTGGTAGAGTTTTTGGCCCGGCAGATCCAGGCGATCGGGCTGCGGCCTCACTGCCAGCCGGTACCCGGGGTGCGGCGACTGTCTAACATTCAGCACCTGCACACGCCGATGCGGGCCAGGGTGCCGCGCCGCGTTCACCCCCTGCAAATTGTAGAGGCGCTGCATCCGACTCCGGCGGTGGCGGGGGTGCCCACCCGAGAGGCCTGCGACCAAATTTTGCAGTTTGAGGACTTTGACCGGGGGCTGTATGCGGCACCGCTGGGCTGGGTGGGGGCCAACGGCGACAGCGAGTTTATTGTGGGCATTCGCTCAGCGCTGGTGGCTAAAACCTGGGTGCGTCTATACGCTGGGGCTGGTATTGTGGCAGGGTCTGACCCTGATCGCGAGTGGGCTGAAATTAAGCTCAAGCTGCGCGCCCTGGGAGAGTCTTTGGTGTAAGCTGCTCGCCCATGACCGTAATCTATGAGCTTTGATTTTCGCAATACCAATGCCCTGTGGGCCTCGGTGCTGGCGGCCACCCTGGCCCGACTGGGGCTAAAAACGGCGGTGATTTCGCCGGGTTCTCGGTCGACGCCGCTGACGGTGGCCCTGGTGCAACAGCCCGAGATCGAGGCGGTGCCGGTGCTCGATGAGCGATCAGCGGCGTTTTTTGCCCTGGGGGTGGCTCGACGAACGGGGCTGCCGGTAGCGCTGGTCTGCACCTCGGGCACCGCCGGGGCCAACTACTACCCGGCGCTGATTGAGGCGCGCGAAAGCTGCCTACCGCTGCTGGTGTTCACCGCCGATCGCCCGCCCGAACTGCGGGACTGCGCCTCGGGTCAAACCATCGATCAGCAAAAGCTGTTTGGCACCTTTCCCAACTGGTATACAGAACTGGCGGTGCCGAGGGCCGAGGTGGAGATGCTGCGCTATCTGCGGCAGACGCTGGTGCAGGCCTGGGGGCGATCGCTCTATCCGGCGGCCGGGCCAGTGCACCTCAACTGCCCCTTTCGTGACCCCCTCGCCCCCCTCGCCGATGACTCGGCAGTGCCCCTCAAGGATGAACTGGACGACCGCTTTTTGATAGCGGTGGGGCCGGCGATGGTGAATGCCCCTGAACCGATGGGGATGGCTGGGGCGGCCTTGCCCTGGCTGGAGCGCTGGCGGGAGTGTGATCACACCCTGATCATCGCTGGCCCAGCCCAGCCCGTCGCTGCCCTGGCCTACGCCAAGGCCGTCGCTGCCCTATCTAGCCATTTAGGCTGTCCGGTGCTGGCGGAGGGGCTGTCGCCGCTGCGCAACGCCGCCGCCCTCAACCCGAATCTGGTGACGACCTACGACCTGGCCCTGGGCCAGCCCGATGGCATGGTAGACCTGGTGCCTGAACAGGTAATTCAGCTCGGCCCGCTGCCCACCAGCAAGCGACTGCGCCAGTGGCTACAAGCGACCCAGCCCCGGCGCTGGGTAATAGAGCCCACAGGGGCCAATCTCGACCCTCTCCACGGCCCCACTACGCCTGTGCCCCTATCCCTACAGACCCTAGCGCTGGCCCTGGCACTAGAACAACCGCCTGGGAAGACGGCTTACCTGGAGCAGTGGCTAGCCTTAGAAGCTCGCCTCAGACCCCACCTAGACCAGGCCCTAGGGGCGGTGGAAGAACTCTTTGAAAGCAAGGTGCCCTGGCTCCTGGCCCGCTGTTTGCCCGCCGACACGCCCCTGGTGATTGCCAACAGCATGCCGATTCGCGATGTGGAGTGGTTTTGGCCCCCTGACGACAGCCGGGGCGATCGCGGCATTCGCCCCTACTGCAACCGGGGCGCCAACGGCATCGACGGCACCCTGTCTACGGCGCTGGGTATTGCCCACGGTGGCCTGCCCACGGTGCTGCTGACGGGAGACTTAGCCCTGCTCCACGATACCAACGGCTGGCTCAGCGTTCCCCGCCTGCGGGGGCACCTGACGGTGGTAGTGATCAACAACCGAGGCGGCGGAATTTTTGAGCGGCTGCCCATCGCCGAGATAGCTTTTGCCGAAGCAAACCCGTCTACCGTAGCCAATTTGTTTGAAGATTTCTTTGCCACCCCCCAGACCGTCGACCTCAACCGCCTCTGTGCCGCCTATGGGGTCAGCTACGAGCGGGTAGAGACCTGGGGCCAGCTAGAGGCCAGCGTCGCCAGCCTGCCCCAGCGGGGAGTACGCGTGCTGGAGGTGAGGTGCGATCGCAAACAATCCCACGCCCTCCGCCAACAGCTGCTCACCCCACCGGCCCACCTAGCCTAGAACCCCATCCCAGCCATTCTTCCTAAATCCCTACCCATCCCAGG
>DAIPYU010000207.1:0-5168 GCA_036782635.1 Nodosilinea sp. CTOTU7353 | reverse complement strand
ACCCATCCACCCATCCACCCATCCACCCATCCACCCATCCACCCATCCACCCACTCACCGCTATGGTTAAAGATGATCTGACCAAACAGCGGTTACCAAGACTACCAGCCCTGGCTATGACATCATTTTTTGTTCTCGATCCTACCCTGCAAGCCGCGCTAGAAGAGGTGATTGAGCAGGTGCGCGCTGAGTTTGCGCTGACGCCCACCCAAATCGCCGTCACCTGGGTGGTCTATGACCCGCCCTACATCACCAACACCGGCGGGGCCATCAGCGCCAAAGATTTTTGGCAGCACCGCCCGCGGGGGGCCAGCTACCGAGGGGTTGAGCTGATCTACCCGGCCAGCGTGGTGAAGCTGTTTTACCTGGTGGCCGCCCACGAATGGCTAGAGCAGGGAATGATCCCCGCCGCCGCCGAACTCGACCGGGCGCTGAAGGACATGATTGTCGACTCCAGCAACGATGCCACGGCCTTAGTCGTAGATCTGCTCAGCGGCACCACCAGCGGCCCCGATTTACCCACCGGTCCCTTTGAGACCTGGTGCCACCAGCGCAACATCGTTAACCGGTTCTTTCAGTCTTTGGGGTGGCCCGAGCTGGAGGGGGTGAATATGAACCAAAAGCCCTGGGGCGACGGCCCCTACGGACGGGAGCGAGCCTTTGTGGGCGAGCAATACGAAAACCGCAACTACCTGACCACCAACGCCGTAGCGCGCCTGATCCACAGCATTGCCGGGGGGGTGGCGGTGTCGGGGGGGCGATCGCAGGCGATGCTCAGCCTGATGGCGCGCACCCTACCCCCAGCGCCCCCGGCACCGGGCGACGAAGACCAGGTCACGGGCTTTTTAGGGGCGGGGCTACCGCGGGGCACCCAGTTTTACTCGAAGGCGGGCTTCACCAGCCGGGTGCGCCACGATGCGGCTTATTTTGAGCTGTCCGACGGCACCCCAGGCCTGCTAGTTGCGTTTACCGAAGGGCGTGAACACAGCCAAAATCCAAGCATCCTGCCCCGGCTAGCGGCCCTCATTGCTGGGCAGATCTCGCAGGGTTAGATCTCAGGCGCTAGCCTAAAATTTGATTTTCGTTGGGGGTCTGTCTACAGGGGTCTATCTAAATGTAGAGTCGCATCTAGCCTAGGTAGATGCAGAATGTTGTCAACACAGCCTCGCCCACAGGTTTTAGGTGGTACAATTCTGCCAATTTCATAGGTAAACGTGGTGTGTAAGGCTGTGGCTGTGACAGGGGTTAGGTTTCAATTTTCCCCGAGCATAGTCATAGACTGATCGACTTCAAGAATGGCCACTGGTGCTGAGCCAGTGCAGCTCAATTTTCATAGAAACCCGAGGAGTGAACGTAATCATGGCGTATCTCAAGCAATTTTCTCTGGCGCTGAGCCTGGCTGCCGCTGCTGGTGTGGCGACTCCCGCTCTGGCCCATGACCACCTAAGGGAGCTAGACCTGGCTCACAATCACCTCTCTGAGATCGAACTCGTCGCTCCTGAATCTGTCGTCGAGCCAGCTGAAGTCGTTGTGGAGGCCCCTGAAGTTGTAGACGCAGGGGTCATAGAGGCAACTGAAGTTGCAGAAGTTCCCTTGACTGAAGCCAATCTGTTGTCTTTGCCCGAGGCCACTGCTCCCACCGGCAACGATCTATTTGACGCTTCAGGCATTGAGTCGGCTCTGCTAGCTGCTACCGTTGAGGTTGCCCCTGACGCCACCAACTCAATCGATCTAGCGCAGGTTCCCCCCGCCGGGATCGCAGTTTCTCCGGCTTACATAGGCGTCGGCGGCAATATCGGGCTTGGTAACCGGGGCGATAGCGCGCTGTCTAGCTTTGGCTTCAACATCATCAGCAAGATTTCTCTCAGCAACCGTTTCTCCGTGCGGGCCGGTGCCACCGCCACCAATGATCGCTGGGGCTTCACCATTCCCATCACCTACAATTTCAACACCACCAGCTTCGCCGGTTTCACCGCTCAGCCCTACGTTGGGGCTGGGGTCGAAGTTCCCACTAGTGGTGATGTCGGTCTACTTGTGAATGCGGGCGCTGATATTCCTATCTCCCCCAACTTCACTCTCAACAGCGTGGCCAACTTCCGTCTCACCAGCGGCTTTGCCCTGGGCATTAGCCTGGGCGTCGGCTACAACTTCCCCTTCTTCTTTGACTAAAGCTTGAGTGAGGTATTTTTGCTAGAGCCGATCTAGCAGAGTGTTAAAGAGAAGCAACGGGGATTGCGCCTAGGCGCAATCCCCGTTGTTGTTAAGGGCTATATAGCGACGGCTATAAATATCCCCAGGCTTTGTCTGGGCACTCTGAAGCCAAGATTCAGGGTGGCGGACATGGTCAATACTTCAGTGGCCTGGGGCGAGGTGCTTCTGGCGTTTCAACAGATTTGGGGCTATAGCGACTTTCGCCCGCCGCAGGATGCCATTGTCAAAGCCCTGCTAGAGCACCGAGACCTGCTGGTGGTGCTGCCCACGGGGGGTGGTAAATCGGTTTGCTTCCAGCTGCCGGCGCTGCTGCAGTCGGGCCTCACCCTGGTAGTGTCGCCCCTGGTGGCGCTGATGGAAAACCAGGTGCAAGAGCTACGGGAAAAATCGCTCCCGGCGGCCACTCTCCACAGCCAGATCTCGCCGCCCGATCGCCGCAAAACCTTGAGCGCCTTGGACCGGGGGCAGCTGCGGTTGCTCTACGTATCTCCTGAGACCCTGCTCAGCCCGCCCGTGTGGGAGCGGCTGTGCCAGCCCAGCCTGCGGCTCAACGGGTTAATTCTCGATGAAGCGCACTGCCTCGTGGCCTGGGGAGAAACCTTTCGCCCGGCCTATCGGCGACTGGGGGCGGTGCGTCAAGCGCTGCTGGCCTGTCGGCCCGAGGGCAGCACCCTGCCGATCGCCGCCTTTACCGCCACCGCCGACCCCGCTGCTCAGCAGGTGTTGCGCCAGGTCTTACAGCTCCAGTCGCCCCAGGTGGTGCGGCTCAACCCCCACCGCCCCAATCTACATTTGCGGGTCAAGGCGGTAGTGAGCGAGGGCCAGCGCAAAGGCAGATTAAAACGCTATCTCCAGCAGCATTCTGACCAGGCGGGGCTGGTGTATGTGCGCACCCGCAAAGACAGCGAGGCTCTGGCCCAACAGCTGGCGGCGCAGTACCGGGTAGCGCCCTACCACGCCGGGTTGAGCAGCCGCGATCGCCGCCAGACCGAAGCCGCCTGGATGGAGGACAACCTCCAGTTTGTGGTAGCGACGAGCGCCTTTGGCATGGGCGTAAATAAACCGAATACCCGCTGGGTGGTGCATTACCAGGCCCCCTGCACCATTACTGAGTACGTGCAGGAGGTGGGCAGAGCCGGGCGCGACGGCCATGCCGCCGAGGCGCTGACCCTGGTGAGCGAGCCGACGGGGTGGCTAGAGCCAGGCGATCGCCAACGGGCAAAATTCTTTGAGGCCCAAACCCAGGCGCTCCAGCAAAAGGCCCAGCGCCTGATCGGCCAGATTCCGCCCAGCGGAGATGTGCGCGATATTGGCCAGCGGTTTGACCACGGGGCGATTTCACTGTCGTGGCTGCACAGCGTGGGGCAGCTAGAGTGGGTGACCCCGTTCGAGTACCGCCTGCTGAAGCGGCCAGGGAGTCGGCCAGCAGCTCAGATCGCCGCCAGCCAGCAGATGCATCGGTTTCTCCACAGCCGCCAGTGCCGCTGGCAGGGGCTGCTGGTGGCCTTTGGCTTTCGCACCGAAGCCCAGCGGTTGGGCCGGTGTGGGCACTGTGACAACTGCGATCGGGCGGCCTAGGGAGCGATCGCCTCGCCCGGCCCTGACCTAGAATTGGGTACCCATCACAGCATTGCCGCCAGCGCCGGGAGATCAACTTGAAAACAGCGCCCGCCCCCCTGCTGCTCCAGCAGGGGGGCGATGTCGGCCGCAGCGGCGGGGGCTGAGAAATAGTAGCCCTGCATTTTTTTGCAGCCCAGGCTTTTGAGCATCAGCACATCGTCGATGGTTTCGACCCCTTCTACAATCACGTCCAGGTTGAGCCGCTCGGCCATCATCAAAATTGCCTCGCTCATGGCCCAGTTTTTGTTGCGAATGAACGACTGATCAATTTTAAGGGTGTCAAAGGGCAAATCTCGCAGCCGCCCTAGGGAGGAGTAGCCGGTGCCAAAGTCATCGATATAGAGCTGAATGCCCAGCTGATGCAGGCCAGCTAGCGTGGACAGGGCCAGGTCTTTATTGTCGATTAGGGCGCTCTCAGTCACCTCTAGCTTGAGGCTGCTGGGGTCGAGGTGGTAACGCTGAAGGATTTCATCGATCTCGGCCACCAGCTGCGGCTGGAGCAGCTGCGCCGCCGACAGGTTGACGCTCATGCTGAGGGCAGGAACCGCCGGAAACTCGGTCTGCCACTGGCGCAGCTGCTGACAGGCCTGATCGAGCAGCGATCGCCCCAGGGTGCCGATCAGGCCGGTTTTTTCGGCTAGGGGAATAAACACCTCGGGGGAAATCGCCCCACGGCTACTGTGCTGCCACCGAGCCAGGGCTTCAAAGCCGAGAATCTGGCCGCTGGCGGCGGCCACAATGGGCTGATAGGCCAGCTCAAACTCCTGCCGCCCGACCGCCTGGTGCAGGTCGGTTTCAATTTGCAGCAGATCCATTTCTGATGTCGAAAGCAGGGTCAGCAATGGCACCGCATGGTTCTCTAGGGCATTGGCCAGCCGGGTTAGCCGATCGGCATTGTTGATGGCGATGGTCAACAGTCGCTGAGCGTCATCAGACAAGGTTCCATTCTGCTGGTACCCCAGTAGCTTCAGCGCTCCATTGATCGAGGTCAGAGGCGTTCTCAACTCATGGCAAATCAGCAGTGACACATCGGTAATCGGGTGCACACAGTCGAGCGCTGTAGCAGAGGTTTCGGCTGAATGGATCGGAGTCAGATAGACCATGACAGATGCTGAACGACAGGGCAAGGGAGATGTGGCAGGGGCTGTCTAAAACAATTAATCTGAGGCAATTGAATTAGGAAGCGTGGCCTTAGGGGCAGGGCAGGGCATCAGGAATGCGCGATCGCATCTCGACCCATACGGTGTAGTGGGTTTTGGAGACCGTGACACATACCTTAAAGCCCTTATTGCCTTCCTGAATGGCTTGGGTGTGGGCTTGGGTACGCTCCGCGCTGG
>DAIPYU010000206.1:3314-5393 GCA_036782635.1 Nodosilinea sp. CTOTU7353 | reverse complement strand
CGCAACTCATCGTTGCTAAGAAGTATTCTCAAGAAGATACCGGGGAACTGGCCGGTATGGACGGGGGCGATCGCTCCTATCCGGATCATTTTTCGCCCTAGCCGGATTTCTTGTTTAAGAGATAGGCCTTGGGATTGACGCCAAACTGCTTGCGAAAGGCGGCGGCAAAGCGGCTCTGGTTGGCATAGCCCACCGCCTGGGCCACTTCCTTCACATTCAGGCGGCGATCACTCAGCATCTGCCGCGCCAGTTCCATGCGGTGGCGGTGCAGATAGCCAAAGACCGTCGTGCCAAACACCGCTTTAAAGCCAACCTTGAGCTTGTAGTCGTTGAGGTTCACCCGGCGAGATAACTCCATGAGCGAGGGCGGATTGTCTGGGTTTTCAACCAAGATCCGCCGGGCGGCGTGGATGCGATCGATATCGTCGCTGTTAAGGCTGCCTAGGGCCGTTGAGCAGGGTTGAGACGTTTGCAGCTGAGCCAGCTTCAGGGCAATCAGCTCCAGGCACTTGCCCTCTAGGTAAATCTGCTTTGGCTTGCCCTGAAATGGACAGTGCAAAATTTGCTCCAGGGCCGATCGCATCGCGGGGGTAATCACATTGACCTCACTAAACCAGCGCCCATCGTCAGCTTCGATGCACTGTCTGATCGCCGCAGGCAGTTCCTCTAGCGAGTTAGCAATCAATGGCATTAGCCCAGTGGCCGACCTCAGATGAATGTCTACCTTCAGCACCGGGTCGTTAGCGTAGGTCTGCCAGACCCAATTCTCTTCTGCATCTCCACAGCCCCAGTGCAGAAAGTTTTCTCCGGTACGTTTGCCGCTGCGATTGCCCGAGAGGTTGAAGCCAAATTCATACTCGGTGTACGAGTCTTCCCCAGCCTGTTCAGCCACAAAGAGGTCATCGTGCAGCCGATAGTTGAACAGACTCAGCTGAATCTCCCGCAGCTGAATGTGCTGAATATAGCCCTGCCCCAGGGGCGCAGGAATGACCTCTTGCCACTCACGGTACCCAGGGAGAGGGGTAGATGGCGAGGACGAGGGATTGGCCGCTTGCCACAGCTGCTTGTAGTCGGCACTCGACAGGGTGATGACCATAGTCCGGATGCTGAGGGGATTGGGTGCTTACTCGCCAAGGATTCTGCACTATTCAGTGGAAAGCAAATAAGAGCTATTCTCATTTATCTGTGATCGCCCGTCAACCCCACTGACCAGCCAGCCGCCCCATGCCCCTGGGATATACTGAAGTCAGCTAAGTCGGTTCCCTGGTATCAAGGGCTAGCCATGACCCAAGAACTCCTCAAAACAGCGACTCATACCGTTGAGTACTCAGACGAGCATCCTGAGGGCATCGTCACGGCGATCGATACCAGCCATCTTGTGATTGAAGACGATACCCCCGTGGATAACTTCCAGTCGGCCCAGCAGCAACGGCTGCTGATTGACGCGCTCTACAGTGCCCAGGCTATCCCGCTGCCCTTTATTGCCGAAGCCAATGTGGGGGTTTTTTACCAACTGAAGGGTGACCCAATCGTTCCCGATGTGTTGCTCAGCCTGGGAGTCAAACGGGCCGAAGACTTTTCCCAACGGGATAACCGCACTTATTTTGTTTGGCAGTTTGGCAAAGTCCCCGATGTTTGCATCGAGATTGTGTCTAATCAAGAAGGCGACGAACTTTCCTTGAGCCCAAGGTCCCAGCGCCGGGGCAAAGCGCGGGGCAAAAAAGACATCTACGCTCAAATTGGGGTGCCGTACTATGTGGTGTTTGACCCTCTGCGACAGCTTCAGGGGGAGCAAGACTTGCAGGGCGCTCTGCTACGCGTGTGGACAATCTCTCCCACCGGCTATGCCGAACTCACCCCATCCCCAGGCATTGCCAGCACAGGGGAATTTGTCTGGTTAGACGGCGTTGGCCTAGGGCTCACCCTGTGGCAAGGCCCCTTTGAAGAAGAAACTTCCAGACTTTGGCTGAGATGGTGCGACCCGCAGGGGCAAATTTTTCCCACCGGGGCAGAAGGGCAGGCCGCAGAGCGCCAGCGGGCTGAGACAGAGCGCCAGCGGGCTGAGACAGAGCGCCAGCG
>DAIPYU010000206.1:0-3214 GCA_036782635.1 Nodosilinea sp. CTOTU7353 | reverse complement strand
CAGAGCGCCAGCGGGCTGAGACAGAGCGCCAGCGGGCTGAGACAGAGCGCCAGCGAGCCGATCGCCTGGCCGAAAAATTAAGGGAGCTAGGCATCGACCCCGAGACCCTTTAGGCGCTCTACCCCAGGGGTAGCAGCGCACCCGCCCTGAGCAAAGCCGCGAACCGCGACTGGGGATCTTGGGCTAGAGCGGTGCGATCGCCGTACTCCACCACCTGCCCCTGCTCCAAAATCAAAATTTGGTCAGCCCGCTCCACCGTCCGAAGTCGGTGGGCGATGATAATCCCCGTGCGATTTTCCAGCAGTCGATCTACCGCCCGCTCAATCAGCTGCTCCGTCAGCGGGTCGAGTCGCGACGACGCCTCATCCAGCACCACCAGGCCCGGATTTTTAAGAAACACCCGCGCAAAAGCCAACAGCTGCGCCTGTCCCGCCGACAGCCCACCGCTGTCGGCCCCCAGCTCTGTATCTAGCCCCTGGGGTAGCCCCTCCAGCCAGGACCGCAGCCCCAGATCGTCTAGGGTCTGCAAAATCGTTGAGTCGGCAATGTATCCATTAAAAAAGGTCAGATTGTTGCGCACGCTAGTCTGAAAAATTTGCACGTCCTGAGTGACAAACCCCACCTGGTGGGGCAGTGCCGCCTGGGGCACCTGGGCAATATTGACCCCGCCGAGCCGAATCTCGCCCCGCTGAATGTCGTAGAGCCGCAGCAGCAGCCGGGCCAGGGTGCTCTTGCCGCTGCCCGTGCGACCGAGCAGACCGAGAACTTGGCCGGGGGGGAGGTGGAGGGTGAGGTTTTGAAGAGTGGATGAGTGGATGAGTGGGCGGGTGGATGAGTCCGACCCATCCACCCATCCACCCATCCACCCATCCACACCCTTTTCCCCATACCCAAACCACACCCCATCAAACTCCACCGACAGCGGGCCTGGGGGCAGCACCGCCTCTCCACCGGGGCGAAGCTGGCTGCGGTGGCTGAGCAGATCTTGAATGCGTTGCAGGCTGGCGGCGGCTTGCTGAAACTGTTCGAGTTCTTCGCGAATGCGCTCGATCGGGTCTTGGAGCAGGGTGGCGTAGTAAAACAGCAGGTAGACGGTGCCGATGGTGATGGCGTTGCGGTTCCAGAGGTAGGCCCCGAGGGCGAGGGCGATCGCATTGCCCACCGTAAACAGCCCCACGGTGCTGCCCCACAGCAGGGTGCTGGTAAAGCGGGCGCGGTGAAAGACTGCCTGCCAGCGGCGGAGAATGCGGTAAAACCTGTCCATCACATAGCCGACCGCCCCGTTGGCGCGAATATCTTCGAGGCCGCTGAGGTATTCGGCCACAAAGCCGTAAAATTCGGCGCTAATTTGGCGGTAGGTGCGCCAGGGCTCTACCGCCAGGGCTTGCAGACGGGCCAAGACACCCAGGGCCACCAGGGCAAACAGGCTGAGGCCCAGCCCGGCGCGCCAGTCTTCCCACCAGAGCACCGCCAATACGCCCACCACCAGCAGGCCGTTGCCCACCACCTGAAGCACAAACTGAGAGAAAAAGCGGGAAAGAGCATCGACATCGCCATCGACTCGCTCAATCAGCTCGCCGGGGGTGTGGGCTTTGTGAAAGGCCAGGTCGAGATTGAGGGTATGACGAGCCAGATCGAGGCGCAGGCTGTTGGTGGCGCTCCAGGCGATGGTTTCGCCAAAGTAGGTGGCGGCGATCGCCAGACCGTGACGCACCAGGGCGATCGTTACAAACCCCAGGGCCACCAGCCCCAGCACCCGCTGCGGCGCTGCGGCGACGGCGGCATCAATGAAGTAGCGCAACAGCTGCGGATTCAGCACCTGAAGCCCAATGCTGCCCAGCAGCGTCAGCGCCAGCCAAAGCACCTGCCTTTGCAAAGGGCGGAGATAAGTGGTCAGCAGTTGGCGATAAAACGACGGAGAAGCACCCATACCAAGAAACAATGCAGCAAACCCGTAAGGGCAGCATAGCCAGAATCAAGTGCCAAGAAGCCTCCTAGCCGGAGTTTTTTGGCGCTTAGCCGGAGTTTTTAGGTGATCGTTAGCTCTGCTTAAGAAGTTGCACAACGCGATACTGTTTGGTTTCTGACATGGGCTGCTCAGAGCCTGATTTCCATTGAGCCATGACGTACCGCAGGCTTCAACTTTGGCAGTGTACGCGCCCGAAACATTGCCATCCGGCGAGGCGTACTCAACGCAAACCTCGGCCCAATCAGCTTCTTCGTCTTCGTTGGCGGTGGGGGCAGTAGCGATGGTTTCACCCTGCTTGAGGTAGGTTAACTATTGCCAGCCTTCCTGCATCCAGATCTCTCGCTCGGCAATTTGCTCAAACTGCTTGAGCCCGCACCAGCCTCGATAAAAGGGGTGCAGGTCGGCAACGGGGCCGTTGCGATGAACTAGCAGATCTAACATCTCTGGCTCTAAATGGCCCCAGTAGCGACCTTCGGGTAAGTCAACTAGGGTAGGGGCGAAGAAGTGGCCACCAAAGTGGCTGCATCGCCAGACGCGGAGGGGGGAAGGGGTGGGCGGGTGGATGGGTAGATGGGTGGATGGGTGGATGGGTGGATGGGTGGATGGGTGTTTCCATTACTCTCCCACTCATCCACTCTCCCACTCATCCACTTTCCCCCCTGGGTCTGGCGTAACTGTTCGTAAATGGGAAAGCCAAAGCGGGCGCAGGCGACATCGACGTTGCCGTGGGTGCAGACCATTAGCTCGCGAATGTGCTCTGTGGGCTGGCGGTAGGGTTCAAATTGGGAGAGTTGGTCGGGCTGCTGTAACAGAGCTGCCGCAAGGGGATAAATGCGATCGGGGGGGACGAGGAACTCTTGCTTTTGCAGCTGGGCGAATGGCCCGGTTGGCCGACGATAGTGCAGAATGCGGGTGTGACCGGGGGTGGAATAGTCGGGGTCGGGTGCGATTACCTCCGGTACACTACGTGAACGCTAATGGACGCACCTGAATGCCCTATTCCCACAGGGGTTTGATGAGGTTTTCATAGACGAGATGCAGAATGGGGTGCTCTGCCCAAAGGGACTCCCACGGCTGCGGCGTTTCGATAATCAGCCACTGGTCATAGGGCCACGCAGAGCCGATTGGGTCGTGGCCATTGGCTTTGGACACGGTAGAACAAAAGCGGCAATCAGCTTGGGCGGGGGGAGAGGTTAGCATTAGATTAAGGAGTTAGGAAGATCTCTCGTTGTCTTAGGCAACGGC
>DAIPYU010000205.1:0-5481 GCA_036782635.1 Nodosilinea sp. CTOTU7353 | reverse complement strand
GGTGGGTGGATGGGTGGATGGGTGGATGGGTGGATGGGTGGATGGGTGGATGGGTAGGGGCAGACCGGTGTGTCTGCCCTATATGGGTGGGATGGGTAGGGGTAGACCCCTGGGTCTGCCCCGCTACAAAGCCAAAGGTGTGGGTTGGCCCTCGGGGGGCAATCTGTCGCGATGGGCTTTAGGCAAAAAGCCGACTGTGGCCAGAATGGCCTCTAAATTCACGCCGTCTTCGAGCAGGCTGATGTGGCCGCTGTGGGGCAGGGTGTAAATGCGGGGGTTAGGCAGCAGGGTGGCTAGGCGCTGGGCTTCTTGGAGGGATGGCAGCAGGCGATCGCTCAGCGAAGCCACCAGCAGGGTGCGGGCCTTGACCCGGTGCAGCCGCAGCGGCTCTAGGCGAAACTGCGACAGCAGCCCCAGCCGCCAGGCGGTGCTGGCCTGGGAAACGGTGCCGATGGCGCGCATCAGGGCCTGGCGGTTGGCGGTACCCATGCGGCTGAAGTTGGCCATCACCGGCAGGCCACCCAGGGTAGAACCCTGGTAGAGCGGCGGGGCTACCCAGGGGGTCAGGTGGGCCACCCATTGCAGCAGCGGAAATCGGTGGAATGACGAGGCTGAGTTGACCAAGATCAAATGGCTGGCCAGGGTTGGGGCCAGGGCCACCGTCCGCAGGGCCAGGCAAGCCCCAAAGGATTCACCGCACAGGTAGACCCGGGCCGCCCCCGCCTCCTGGCGAATCAGCTGCACCACCTGGGCCGCCAGGCTGTCCCACGATGACAGATCATCTCCCGGAATCACCAGGCAGCGAATATCAAAGTGGTCTCTGAGGCGATCGCTCTGGGACGAAAACAGCTCGCCGCTGCCATCCATCCCCGGCAGATAGATAAACAGCGGTCGGTGGGGGTGTTTCCCCGCTGGGGCATAGAGTTTTAGAACATCGGGTTCTGGCATAGTTAATTAGAAGACGGTAGAGCCAGGCGGCAGACTATTGACAAGACTTCTGAAAAGACTTTAAATGCACCCCCGTTTGAGCAGGGTGGCAATTTCATCTTGGCAGCAGTGGGCTAGCTCGGTGGGTAGGGTGCTAGCGCCCTTGCTGCGGTAGCGCGATCGCAGGCGACTATCCACCCGCACCGGGCGACCAATCAGCACCTCAACTTCCCGGTAAAACACCGCCGGGTGCCACCCCGACTGCTGAAACAGCGGCTCAGAGGCGTCAAACACACTCAGCCAGCGCAGGGGCACCACCGGGTTGCTGGTTTCTCGGCGAGCGGCAATCGCAACCGGCACAATAGACAACTCGTCTACGGGGGCGCGCAGGGCCAGGTGGGCAAACCCTCGGTGAAATTCATTCAAATTGTCGGGGGTGGTCTTGTTGACCATCGGGGCTGCCCCTTCCGGAAAAATTCCCACTGCTTCTCCCGCTCCCAGAGTTCTCATGGCGCGGCGAAAGAAGGCGGTTTGCCCCTTGTCGGGGGCATCTAGGGGTAGACAGCCCAGGGCGTTAATCAAGTTGTGCAGGCCGGGCACCTGGCTCATGTAGTGGTGGCAGGCAAACCGCACCGGGCAGCCCAGAGCGCTCATCAGCAGGGGAGCGTCCATGATGCTGCGGTGGTTGCTTACCACCACCATCGGCTGGTGGTGGGGCAGGCGATCTTGCCCCTGTACCGAAACCTGCACCCGGGACAGGGCCAGCAGCCAGTGAGATATATCTAGAGGGTCTGCCGTCAGGGGTGTCAGCAGCGGCAAAGGAGCGAGGGCCATGCAAATCTCGATGGAAGGGCTAGCCGCTGCCCGCCATTTATGAGAGGCAGCTCGGCTCTGTTTCATAACTTAACAAAAACCTAGCTATTCGCAGGGGTGTAAACCCACCGTTTGGTGAGAGATCTCCCTCCTGGCCTAGGTCTAGCGGCGAGAGGCCCGCAGCTGGCCGCAGGCGGCGTTTTCCTCAAGCCCGCGAGAATAGCGCACGGTGACGGCAATGCGGCGGTTCTCTAGCTCAGCGACAAAGTCGCGAATGCTGGTCTCACTGGGGCGCTGGTAGTCGGCCTCGTCAATGGGGTTGTAGGGAATCAGGTTGACGTGGCTCTGAAAACCGCGCAGGTGATTGGCCAACTCGGCGGCATTGGCGGGCTGGTCATTGAGCCCGGCCAGCAGAATGTACTCAAAGGTCACTCGCCGTCCCGTGAGTTGCACGTACTCACGGCACTCGTCGAGCAGCACCTCCAGGGGGTAGGCCCCGGCGCTGGGGATCAGCTGGAGCCGCTGGGCCTGGTTAGATGCGTGCAGGCTCACCGCCAGGGTGACCTGGAGCTGCTCGGCCGCCAGGGCGCGAATGCGGCCCGGCACCCCCACCGTCGACAGGGTGATGGCCCGCTGGCCAATGCCCACATCTTGGTTGAGGCAGCGGATGGCAGCCACGGTGTTGGCGGCATTCAGCAGGGGTTCACCCATGCCCATAAACACAATATGGCTCACCCGCTGGCCAAAGTCTTCCTGCACGGTGAGCACTTGGTCGACAATTTCGTGGATGACCAGGTTGCGCACGAAGCCACCCTTGCCCGTGGCGCAGAAGTCGCAGGCCATGGGGCAGCCCACCTGGGACGACACGCACACCGTCAGCCGCTTGGCCGAGGGAATACCTACGGTCTCAATGATTTGGCCATCGGCCAGCTTGAGCAAATACTTGACGGTGCCGTCGCGGGCCACTACCCGATGGTGCAGAGTCGAGCGGCCCAGGTCAACGTGCGCCATGGTCTGCCGCCAGGCCTTGGGGAAGACGGTGATGTCTTGGAGCGATCGCGCCCCCTGCTGATAGAGCCACTGGTACAGCTGCTTACCCCGATAGCTCGGCTGCCCCTGGGCCACCATCCACTCAGCTAGCGCCTCTAGCGACTGGCCCAAAAGCGGTTCGTCACAGCGTGACTCATCCCCCCAAGTCTGGTCTAGGGCGGGTGAGTCAGTTGGGGAAAGGGGAGAAACAGCCATAGCAGCAGCCCATGCACAGTCTTCTATGGTAGCGGTTTCTGATGCTATGGCGGGCGCTATAGACCCTGGTGGCGGCGGCGGCTAGGAAAATCGTGGCCGTCCTCGGGGGGGGTAGGGGTTGTGGGGGTGTTGATCAAGTGAACCAGCCCCTCGGAGAGAAATTTAGGATCCATAAACAGCACCTTAGAGTTTTCGCTTTCCCCCAGCTTTTGATTGGCCTCTACGTAGCGCTGGGCCAGCAAATACTGAAGAATTTCGCCCGTGTCGCTGCGCTGCTGCAGCGCCTTAGAGAGCATTTCAATCGACTCGACCGTGGCCTGGGCGCGCTTGATCGCCGCCTCCTGTTCGCCCTGGGCCTCAAGTACTGTGGCCCGGCGCTTAAGCTCCGCCGCCTGCTGGAGCTGCATTGAGCGCCGCACCTCTTCGGGGGGCACAATTTCCTGCACCTCTACCCGGGTCACCTTCACCCCCCAGGGTTCGGTGGCCTCGTCTAGCTGAGACAGCAACGCTCGGTTGAGCTCGTCGCGGGAGGAGAAGGTTTTCTCAAATTCCATCTTGCCGATTTCTGATCGCAAAGTGGTAATCACCAATTCTTCAATGCCCTGCTCGACATTCTCAATGGCGTAGTAGGTCAGCTCTAGCTCTAGAATGCGCCAGTACACCACCGCGTCTACCTCCAGAGACACGTTGTCCTTGGTAATTGCCCCCTGCTTGTCCACGTCGAGAATTTGCTCCCGCACGCTGTCGCGCAGCACGATGTAGTCGAGCACCGGCACGATAAAGTTTAGCCCTGGCCTGAGCTTGCGGTGGTACTTGCCCAGACGCTCTACCAGAGCCTCATTCCCCTGATTGATAATGCGCACCGAGCCAACGGTGTAGCCAATAATAATCAGTGCCAGAATGCCGATGATCTGCATATCGCAACCGCCAACTTATTAATGAGAAAGTAATTAGAACCTTTTGGCATGGCTCGGCTAGGGTTGACGACGAGTGAGCTAATTGCCCCAGACATAGTCTATGCCACTGCCATAGACCAACGAGCCAAAGCGACAACCTCCAGCAGGGCTAGCCCTCGGAAAGATACTAGGTCAAGTGTGTTCCAGCTAAAACCCATCCAAGATCCCACCGCGACCGGCCCAATCGGCCAAGTTCGCGTCCTTAGCGCGTCCTCGGAAGGGATGTTTTTTAATTGGAAGACCCTAAGTAAACCTGTTCTACCATCTAAGTGTATCGAGTTCTTCTCAAAGTGCGCCAAAGATAAGGGTGCGCCAAAGATAAGGGTGCGCCAAAGATAAGGGTGCGCCAAAGATAAGGTGTCGCGAACAAGCACCCCGTAGCATGGCATTGCCCCAGAGCCTTAACGTCCTAGCCTCAGCCAGCCACCTTGGTGAGCACCGTCATCGGGCCAAGGGTCTTGAGCAACTCAAACTGCTCTGGGTTTTTGACCAGCAGCGATCCAGCAAACCCCAAGGAGTTGACCGGAATTGATTCATAGCTCTCCTGCTGACGGGCCACCGCCACCATCCAGCTGCGGGTAACCAGAAGATTGTAGGGAAAGATCTGGGGAGTTTGGCTGCCATCGACGCCCAGGTGCGCCAGCAGATTGCGGTAGGCCGCTAGCAGCTCGGCCCCGGAGGGCTGGGCGGTGAGAGCCAAAATGGCATGGCGAAAGGGCAGCATGGGCGACGCGATCGGCTGGCTGTGGGAAATAGTTTCTAGGGCGTTGATGACGGTGGCAAGGGGCAAGGGGCTGCGATCGGGGCAGAGGAGCGGCGGCACCAGCTGGAGGTGCTTGTGCCTCTGACTGGCCCCCGCTAGGCGACCGCCGTTGTAAAAGGCCAGCCCGTCGATTTCGGCCATGCAGGTGGACAGGGCTTCAAAGTCAGCCAGGGTCAGCCAGGTATTTTGATCTTCAAAGGCGCGGGTGATGATCAAAATGTGGTGGTCAACCACGTTGTATTTGTTCAACAGACAGAGGTGGGTGGGCGACAGATTGGCCACAAACAAGTCGGGGTCGTAGGGTAAAAAAGGGTTGAAGGGCTTGCCTAACTCGCCGCTGGCCCGCTGGGCCAGGTCAGCTTTCTCTTTGCGCACCAGATTGGCCAAAATTCTCACCAAAAAGCGCATGCCCCCCTGCTCGATAAACTCGTAGCGGGTGTCGATGGGTTGCAGGGCACCACAGCCTAAGGCGTGGCGGGTTTGCTGCTGAATTTTGCTCCACAGGGCATCGGGGGCTAGCTCGACCTCGGGGGAATACGCCATAGGAAACGGCTAAGGGAGAAAGATTACCTCCCCGACTTTAGCAAACCGTCGCTGCCAGCAACAGAGACAAAACTCTACAACTCAAGGGGAATTGATCAAAGAAAGCTGAGAGTATGCCATCTAAACAAAAGTTGCCTCTGAGGTCGAAAACTTGAAATCAAAGAGCCTGTTGCCTTAAAACTCGGAGCAAGTATTTGGGTGGAACACTCTTAGAAAAATCGCTCGTTCCTTTCG
>DAIPYU010000204.1:4332-5650 GCA_036782635.1 Nodosilinea sp. CTOTU7353 | reverse complement strand
AACTTCACCAGTCTGGGGTGGCCAAGTTTTTGGGGGCTTCCTTACCCAACTCTCCCGAGGAAACCCCCATGGTACAAATCTCATGCCGCCCAGATCCCAGGGTTCTTCAAGAACCCTGGGATCTAAACCCCCTACTGCTAACCCCACCCCCGCCCAGCCAACCCCAGCGCGAACCCCTGCGCCATATCCTGCTCGGCTCCCGCGATGGCGTACAGCACACCATCCACCAGCTCCACAGCCTCGGCTATAGCGACCAAAGCTACTGGAGCCCGCTGATCGCCGTGCCCCCCAGCGGCATCGTGATCACGCCCGCCCAGGGCGAAGTCATGGCCTATCTGGTGCGGTGGCAGGCGATCGCAACGATGACCTAAATCGGCCATTCCCCATCTGAGTAGGCATTCCTATCGTTCCTACGCTCTGCGGAAAATGCCCCCGACAGCCCTCCTGCGCCCCGTACTGACGAGACGCAGGAGCGTCTGGGGATTGGTGTCAACGCTGGAGCGTTGGCACGATAGATAGATTGTCGTCGCCAGCCAGATGCCTTCCCCTGGCCTAAACTAAAGGCATCTTGGCATGAGAGAAGGCAAACCGCCTTCACCGCAATGACACCCCCTGAACTGAAAAAGGCCGTACAAGATATCCTCCCCCAGCTGATCGCCGAAGACCCGGCGGTGAGAGATTTTGTGCTGCGCACGGTCTCTAATTACTACGCCAGCCGAGAAGAAACCGAAAGCAAGTTTGATCGGGTTTTAGCTGAGCTTCAGCGCGATCGCGAAGAGCAGTCGCGCAAGTGGGACGAGCAGTCGCGCCAGTGGGATGAGCAGTCGCGCCAGTGGAACGAGCAACACCAGCAAACTCAAACCATGCTGGCTGAGCTACAGGATCAAAAGCGCCGCTACGAGAGCACCATTGGGGCGATTGGCTCTCGTTGGGGGCTTTACTCGGAGGAAAGCTTTCGCAGTGCGCTCAAGGGCATTTTGGAAGAATCGTTTGGCGTGCAGGTGCTCAATATCAACGATTTTGATGAAGCGGGCGAGGTGTTTGGTCGCCCTGACCAGGTAGAGCTAGACATTGTGATTACCAATGGCTCAGTCATTGCCTGTGAGATCAAATCTTCTCTAAGTAAGTCAGACATGTATAGCTTTGATCGCAAGGTGGCGTTTTATCAGAAGCGCCACGAGCGCCCTGTGAGCCGCAAGCTAGTTATTTCTCCGATGGTTGATCAGCGGGCGCGGCCCGTGGCAGAAGCGCTGGGCATTGAGATCTACAGCTCTCCCCAGTCGATGCCTGGATATCGGTATGGTGCAACGGATAATGT
>DAIPYU010000204.1:0-4232 GCA_036782635.1 Nodosilinea sp. CTOTU7353 | reverse complement strand
ATCGCTCCTAACCCAGGGCATGGCCCCTAGCCAGGTGGCAGAGCTGGTGGGCCTGTCGGCAGCCCAGGTTGAGGAGCTGGCCGCTGAGGCTTGAGGCGCAGGCCCAGATCTCATTCACCATCGCCATCGCTTCGGGTATGGCTTATATTTTATTGCCCCTGTCCGCCTGGCCGGGGGCAAATTTGTCGTGCCTATTTTTTGGCTGGCTGGCCTAGTTTCTCTGGTGCTATGCCCCCAGGCTTCTTCAAGAAATCTGGGGGCTTTGCGCAGATTTAGGGCTGGTGGGCAGTGCCCACTTACAGTTGGCCTCTGGCAAGCCCTTGAGCAACGCTTGAGCCACTTTCGTCTAGCCTCAAGAATATGAAGCGGCCTTAAACCTTTCCCAAACTATACGGAAGCAGCGCCAGTGGTTTGAAAACGTATATTGCAGCCTGGCCCCAAGGGCCAATGGATCTTCACAGCTTTCACCGTACTTATGGGGATAAATACTTATATGGTCAGCATTCACCCACAAACTCCCACCGGCCTTGGGGGCCAGGCGATCGCCCGCATCGTCGGTTTTACCTGTCTCTTTGGCTTTCTCGCCGACATGGTCGCCCTTACCTTTCCCATTGGTGCCGGGGCCGCCTGGCGGGCCAGCCTGTTGCAGCAGATGGGCGATCGCAGCATCGTGCTCCTGATCGGCCTAGCCCTGCTGATCTACGGCTTTTGGGAAGATGCCCGGCTGCGCAAGCCCTTCTCCTACGCCGCCCTGGTGGTGGGCGTAGCCTTCTTGCTGTCGAGCATTCTCGTGATTCGCGACGGGCTAGTGTTACAGTCGCAGGCCATAGACACCATCGGTCAGCAGGCCGGCGAACTGCAATTTCAGGTAGAACAGGGGCGAACTAACCCAGAGATTACCGCCAACGCCACCCCCGAAGACTTTGCCCAGGCGCTACAAGCCATTGACGCCCAGGCCGAAACCCTCAAGCAAAACGCTAAAACCAGTTTGACCAAGGCCAGCATTGCCAGCGTTAGCAACCTGGTGGTGATGGGCATTGGCCTGCTCGGTCTGGGGCGAGTCGGCATTGGCGGGGCCAGCGGCTCGGCTCTGCGAGGCAGCAAATCTCGCAAACAGCGCCGCGCTAGCGCTTAGAGAATCACGAGCCATCTGTCAATGTAAATTCAGCAGGTGTCGTTGTATCCCCTGGCCCTGATCGCCCCGGCCTGACTGGGCCAGCTTAACCTGGATTATTCACAAGGATGGAAGCGAGCGGCTGTCATTCCCGCGCAGGCGGGAATCCACTCGAAAGAGTGCTATTGCGGCTAGATTCCCGTTTCCACGGGAATGACGGGCATTTCCCAAAGGTCATGAATAATCCAGCTTAACCCAGCGCTTAAACCAAAAGACACCACCCCAAGGGCATAAATGTTGTGCCGACCTAATCATGCGGCCTACAGAATTGCTAGAATTTGACCTGATTAAGGGAAGGTTATAATCAGGTTAATAAAAGCAGGGGGGAACTCATGACCCAATTTGATTCTTCTAACCAGCGCGATCTCGACAACTTTCTTTGTCCTCGCAGCCGCTACTACGGTGAGTTTTCGCCTCAGCAGCTCACGTTCAACGCCAATCTGCAAGAGTTTGCCCACCGCATTGGCTACATTTCTGGGCTGCAAACCGGCGGCAAGCTCTCGCCTGACGAGGCCTACAGCCAAATCAAGTCGCTCTACAAGCAGCTCAAGCAGAGTAAGAAGGGGCTAGAAATTTAGCCCAGTGATCCCAGCCCGGTAATCGACTTCCGGTAAAATTCTGGGATGACTGAAACCCCATCCCTTCCCCAGATTCCCTCCCAGGCCTGGCAGCGACCCCTCGGCCAGCCCTGGCAGCACCACTACATCGTGCGCTACGCCAGCAATCTGGACGATGGCCCAGACCACGGGGCCCCCCTGGGCGGGCTGGGGGCAGGCTGTGTGGGGCGATCGCCCCACGGCGACTTCAACCTCTGGCACCTGGATGGCGGCGAGCACGTTTTCCAGAGCTTCCCCGGCTGCCAGTTCACCCTGTGGGAGAGCACCGGGGCCGGTACCCAGGCCTACGCCCTCAGCACCCAGCCCCCCGAGGATGGCACCCTGTCGTCGTGGCAGTGGTATCCCGCCTCGACTCTGGCCCAGACTACGGGCAGCTACCACGCGCTCTACCCCCGCAGCTGGTACCGCTACGAGCATGTGTTTCGTGCCCAGATCACCTGCGAGCAGATCTCGCCCATCTGGCCTGACAACTATAGAGAAGCCAGTTACCCGGTGGTTGCCTTTGAGTGGACGGCCCACAACCCCACCCGGTTCCCCATCACCCTGAGCCTTATGGTGAGCTGGCAGAACATGGTGGGCTGGTTTACCAACACGCAAAAATCTCCCGAGGTGCTGCTGCGCGACGACGGCAGCCCCTACTACGACTACGTGCCGGCGATCGCCCAGAGCGAGGGCAACTTTAACCAGTTCATCAACGCCGACGGCCTCAAGGCTCTGGTGATGGATGGGGCCTGGGATGGGGAGCCCAAAGAGGGCGACGGCCAGTGGTGCATTGCCACGCTGGATGACCCCGCTGTGGAAGTCTCCTACGACCTGCGGTGGAATCCGGTGGGGGATGGCAATGATCTGTGGGCGTCGTTTGCCAAGCTGGGGCGGCTGATGAACCTGCTGGATACGACCCCGGCGGCAGCGGGGGAGCAGATCGGGGGGGCGATCGCCCTCCGCTTCACCCTACAACCCGGCGAAACCCGGCAGATCCCCGTCGCCCTGGCCTGGGATCTGCCGGTCACGGAGTTTGCCGCCGGGGTGGTGAACTACCGCCGCTACACCGATTTCTTTGGCAGAACCGGGCGGAATGCGCGGGCGATCGCCTTCACCGCCCTAAGTGACTACCAAACCTGGCAGCAGCGCATCACCGCCTGGCAGCAGCCGATTCTTGATCGCCCCGACCTGCCCGACGCCTTCAAAATGGCGCTGTTTAACGAGCTCTACGACCTGGCCAGCGGCGGCACCCTGTGGAGCGCCGCCACCGAGGCCGACCCCGTGGGCCAGTTTGCGGTGCTAGAGTGCATCGACTACCGCTGGTACGAAAGCCTCGACGTGCGCCTCTACGGCGGCTTTGCCACCCTGCTGCTGTGGCCCGAGCTAGAGAAAGCCGTGCTGCGCGCCTTTGCCCGCGCCATCCCCACCCAAGATGAGCGACGGCGGATCATCGGCTACTACGTCACCATGGGGCTAGAAAATCCCCCGGCAATCCGCAAGCTCAAGGGGGCGACCCCCCACGACCTCGGTGCCCCCAACGAGCACCCCTGGGCCGAGACCAACTACACCAGCTACCAAGACTGCAACCAGTGGAAAGACCTGGGCAGCGACTTTGTGCTCCAGGTCTACCGCGCCTACCAGTTCACCGGGGCGAGCGATGTGGCCTTTCTCAAAGACTGCTGGCCCGCCGTGGTCGATACCCTGCAATACCTGAAGCAGTTTGACCGCGACGGCGACGGCATTCCCGAAAACGAGGGTGCCCCCGACCAAACCTTCGACGACTGGCAGCTCAAGGGCATCAGCGCCTACTGCGGCGGGCTGTGGCTGGGGGCGCTGGAGGCGGCGATCGCCATGGCTGAAATTCTCACCGAGCAGGGCCTCGCCCCCGGCAACACGCCGATTTTGCTCAGCCAGTACCGCCGCTGGCTTGACAACGGCCTCAAGGCCTACCACCCCAAGCTGTGGAATGGCCGCTACTACCGCCTAGATACGGGCAGCGGCTCCGAGGTGGTGATGGCCGACCAGCTCTGCGGCCAGTTTATGGTGCGCCACCTGGGCCTGCCCGACCTGGTGGAAGATGAATTTACCCTGTCGGCCCTCGACGCCATCTACGACGCCTGCTTTGTGAAATTTAACCAGGCGGTGCAGAGCCAGGCACGGCCCCAGCAGCAAAAATTTGAGGGGGCGCAGAGTGGCAACTTTAGCGCCGCTACGCTGAAGCTGGCGATCGGTGCGGCCAACGGCGTTCTCCCAGACGGCAGCCCCGAAGACCCCGACAGCACCCACCAGCAGGAGGTGTGGACAGGCATTAACTTTGGCCTGGCGGCATTCTTGGCCCAGATGGGCAAAACCGAGGAAGCGATGGCCATTACCGAGGCGGTGGTAGAGCAAATCTACACCTACGGTCTGCAATTTCGCACTCCCGAAGCAATTACAGGGCTGGGCACCTACCGCGCCTG
>DAIPYU010000203.1:0-5661 GCA_036782635.1 Nodosilinea sp. CTOTU7353 | reverse complement strand
CACCCACCTGCTCACCTACTCCCTCGGCCAAATGCACGGTATAGGCAAAGAAATCTAATTTGCGGGCGGCGACAATGCGCGAGTCGAGCTGGCGCAGGGTACCGGCGGCGGCGTTGCGGGGGTTGGCAAACAGGGCAACGCCCTGCTCGGCCCGGTCGGCGTTGATGGTCTCAAACACGTCCAGGGGCAAAAAGGCTTCGCCGCGCACTTCGACTACGGCGGGCGGATTTTCAGTATTCAGCCGCAGCGGAATGGAGCGAATGGTGCGCACGTTGGGGGTAATGTCTTCGCCTGCGGTGCCGTCGCCTCGGGTGACGCCGCGCACCAGCAGCCCGTTCTCGTAGGTGAGGGCCAGGGCGTTGCCGTCGATCTTGAGTTCGGTGACGTATGCGACCTGGCCCACCTCGGGGGCCTGCCGCCGCCAGCGGTCTTCCCAGGCGCGAAACTCGGTCAGGTCAAAGGCATTCTCTAGGCTGTAGAGGGGGATGTTGTGGCGAACGGAGGTGAACTGGGCGGCGGGTTTTTCGCCCACGCGCTGGGTGGGGCTGTCGGGGGTGATCAGGTCTGAATGCTCAGCTTCGAGGTCTTGTAGCTCGCGGTAGAGGCGATCGTAGACCTCGTCGGGCAGGTCGGGGGCGTCGAGCACGTAGTAGGCGTAGCTGGCGGCCTGCAGCTGCGACCTGAGGGTCTGCACCCTGGCCGCTGCAGATTCTTCGGCTGCCGCAGATTCATCGGCTTTCGATTTGCCCATTGTCTTCACCTAAAACCGCCCGGTGGCTAGTGTAGCGTTGCCGTGCCCCCACTAGAGCGCCGGTACCGAAACCCGGTTTCTTGGCTAGAACGCAAGTTCTGCCGTTAGTCAGCGATGAAGAAACCGGGTTTTTAGCCATACTGCACCGATGCTCTAGCTGAACCTGGGGTATCCAAACAGAATTGGGCTATACGATTTGGATTTGGTATTAGGTTCTTTCCAGGGCGGATCTAGAGCACTGGTTCAGTATTCGCTGCCCCTCGTTTCAGTGCTTGGCATGCTCGTCGGAGGCTCTCCTTCCTCAAAGGAGCGGCAGAGCCGCAAGACCAGGATGCCCAAGCGGATCTAGGGCACCAGGGTGAGTGCTGTTACTTGTGACCTTGCTGTGTAATTTAATGGGCGGAGCGAGACTCGAACTCGCACAACCGAAGTCGCCACATTTTGAGTGTGGTGCGTCTACCAATTCCGCCATCCGCCCTTGGATGAGTCCTTATTATACTCAACTGTCGGTTGTTTAACTAGCTGATAGTAGTCATTTGTGGCGGCCCAGTGATCAATCTCCCTGGCCCGCAGCACGGGCACCGGGTGGGTCAGCCCCTGGGTGCGCGTCTGCTTGAGAAGTTCGCCGAGGGCATCGTCGCTAAGGTTGTCGTAGGCGCGGGCCTGGTCAATAAAGGCATCGACGTTGAGCTGGTCAACCAGCGAGGGGGAGCCGCCGCAGAGCTTCATCATCAGCGAGGCGACGATGCGGGGGTCTTGGGCGACGAGGAGGGCGGCGCGATCGCAGGTAAACTCGGCACAGCGCACCCACTCCATCAGCTGGTTTTGCAGGTTTTGGGCCAGCACCTCCCCCAAGGGCAGCTGGCTAGCCGCCAGGGTGATCAGGTTGGCCAGGGTGAGGTAGACGCTGTGCTCACACTTCAGGTGGCCCAGCTCGTGGGCGATCACCGCCTGGGTTTCGGCGGGGGTGAGCAATTCTATCAGCGCCGTGTGGATGACGATGAAGGGCTGCTCGCCGCGCATGGCAAAGGTGTAGGCGTTGGGCACCGGGTTTTGGCGCACGTAGAGCTGGGGCACATCCAGATCGAGAATGCGGCAGGCTTCGACCAGCGACTGGTGCAGGTCGGGCAGCTGGCGATCGCTCACCTGCAAGCTAGAGGCCAAATGGTCGAGGTGAAAGAACCGTTCTGCCAGGGGTGCCAGGGCCATGCGCACCATCACATCTAGCCCCGGCAGCTGTTTTAGGGCGCGGGTGGCCTCTAGATCGAGCGGGTGGCGAAACTGGTCGGCCCGCAGCCCCACCAAAAGGGTTTTACCGGTCATAGGTGTATCTAAATATCTGGGCGCTGTTCAATATCTTTTATCGTAGCTTGAGGAAACGGGCTTCGCCGCCGCATAGCGTTCCCCTGGTCTCAGAAGTTGGATAAGATACCACTCTGGCTGCTAGCTCAGGCAGCAGCCCGTCGTTTGCCCTAGGGAAAAGCTGTGACGGTTCAGGAATTTGCTCTGTTATTGGTAGCGGTGCTGGCTAGCGCCCTGGGACAGCTGTTTCTCAAAATGGGCGCGCTGCAGCTGGGCCAGGTCACCGGGGCCAACGCCCTGGGCCACATCTTGAGCATTGCCACGACGCCTGCTCTCATAGCAGGGCTGATGGCCTATGGGGTGGGGGCGATTCTCTATATTTTGCTGCTGACGCGGGTAGACCTCAGCGTGGCGGCCCCGGCGGCGGCGATGATCTACCTGGCCTCAGTAATTATTGGCGCGGTTGTCTTTAAAGAAGCGCTGTCCTTTGGCCGGCTGGCGGGGCTGGGGCTAATTATGAGCGGGGTGGTGCTGGTGGCTACCCGGTAGCTGTATTCCCATGATTGTGCCCATGATTGTGACTGTCGCCAGCTTTAAAGGAGGCGTGGGCAAAACCACGACGGCCATTCACCTGGCGGCTTTTTTGCAGGGCCACGCCCAGACCCTGCTGATCGATGCCGACCCCAACCAGTCGGCGCTGGCCTGGGCCAGTCGCGGCGAACTGCCCTTTTTGGTGGTCGATCAGTGGCAGGCGAGAGCACTCCCCACCGCCTACGGCCACGTGGTGATCGATACCCCGGCCCGCCCCGTTGCCGACGACCTGGCCCTGCTGGCGGCCTCCTGCGATCTGCTGATATTGCCCACCACCCCCGATATTCTGGCCCTCGATGCCTTGGTACTGATGGTGCAACACCTGGCTGGGTTGCCGATCACCCCCTACCGCATTCTGCTGACGATGATTCCGCCCTACCCCAGCCGGGCCGGGGCCGAGGTGAGGCAGAGTCTTACCGCCACTGGCCTACCGCTGCTGGCCGGGGGCATTCGCCGCTACGCCGTCTTTCAAAAGGCAGCTCTGGCGGGCACGGCGGTCTACGACGTAAAAGACCCCAAAGCCGAGCTGGGCTGGCAGGATTATGTGGCGATCGGGGAGGAGATTTTGGGTGGGTAGGTGGGTAGGTGGGTAGGCGGGTAGGTGGGTACTTGCTCATCCACCCATCCACTCACTCACATCACCCATATCACCTACTCCCTACCCCAACCCGCCCCATTCCCTTCGGTTCTCCACCCCTTTGACGGATTAGAGGCTCGTTAACAGTTCGTTACAATAAGGACATTGAATAGGGAATGCGTCTCAGGATTCACTTCCCTGTCCTCCGGTTTTAAATTAAGAGGTGCCCTATGAACGGCAACTTACGGGTTGGGAATCTATTTGGTATTCCCTTTTATGTGAATGTGTCTTGGTTTTTGGTGCTGTCGCTGGTGACGTGGCAGTACGGCAGTGGTTTGGCGGCGGCGTTTCCCGAGCTGACCGGGGCTTTGCCCTGGGGTCTGGGTCTGGGGGCGGCGCTGATGCTGTTTGCCTCGGTGCTGGCCCATGAGTTGGGTCACAGCTTTGCGGCCATGAAGCAGAGCATTGGGGTGAACTCGATTACGCTGTTTTTGTTTGGCGGTCTGGCTTCGCTAGAGAAAGAGTCTGAAACGCCAAAAGGGGCGTTTGAGGTGGCGATCGCCGGTCCCCTGGTCAGCTTTGCCCTGTTTGGTCTGTTCTCCATTGCGGGTCTAGTGTTGCCGCTCTCTGGGCCGATCGCCGGTATTGTCGGCCTGCTGGCCTATATCAACCTGGCCCTGGGTGCCTTTAACCTGATTCCCGGCATGCCGCTGGACGGCGGCAACGTGCTGAAGGCGCTGGTGTGGAAAATCACGGGTCAGCCCTACAAAGGTCTGGTGTTTGCCAGCCGCACAGGTCAGGTGATTGGCTGGACGGCGATCGCCCTGGGTGCCGCCTCCATTGTGGGCCTCAGCCCCGTGGGCAGCATTTGGACACTCTTGATCGGTCTGTTTATGCTGCAAAACGCCAACCGCACCGCCCAGTTTGGTGAGGTGCAGGGTCGCCTTGATGGCCTGACCGCCGCCGATGCCATGGCCCAAGACAGCCCAGTGGTCGGGGTCAATACGTCCCTGCGGGAGTTTGCCGACAATGCTCTACTGGCCGCCCCTTCGGCCTGGCGCAAGTTTTTGGTGGCCGACGAAACCGGTCTGCTGGTGGGCACGGTGCTCGTCGATGCCCTCAAGCAGGTGCCCCGTGAGCAGTGGGCCAGCACCCCCGTAGCAGCCATCATGGAATCTGCCGGAGACATTCTCACGGTGAGCGCCGATCAGCCGCTGATGGAGGTGATCAAGACCTTAGAAACTCGGAAGATACAGGCTCTGGCGGTGATTGGCAATGATGGCTCGCTGGCGGGTCTGCTAGAGAAGACCTCGATTCAATCGCTGCTGCAATCGCCCCAGGCGGCCTAACCGCTGATTAGGGCACATACCCAAACGCAGACCAGATAAATCTGGTCTGCGTTTTTTGCGATCGGGCCAACCCCGGTTATTTAAGACAAGCCGTCTGTGTAGACTTGGGGATAGTCCTGGGCACAACCCGCCTGTTAAGCCAGGGTAATGACGATTTAACGGCGCATTAGGGGCCTAAGGGACTAGCCAATAAATAAAGTCCCAGCGTCATTCCCGCGCAGGCGGGAATCTAGCCTAGAGTATCTACCCTTTCTGGTACCTTATTTCGACGCGAATCCCCTATCGCTGCCCCTGGGCATAACCAGGATTTACCTAGTGGTGCTGGCCGGTACGGAAGTGCGATCGGCAGCTCGTCGTCGTCAGGATGCGGCCCGACACCCCCTGTGGACGCCAATAAACCTGATGGTTATCGCTGGCACCACGGCGTTGGGCATTTTGGCGCTGCTGGCGCTATTGCAGATCACCAATGCCGATTTGTCTGTAATATTTAACCCCAAGACAGCTCCGGCGGGCATTCCCTTCAAAGCTGATCGCAGCAGTTGCAAAGCGAGTGGGCGCACCTGGCGGGAGGAGGGCTGCTTTGACTTTAGCTATGCTCCAACATTCTAGTGTTGCATTCCAGGCCTACCTTCCGCTGCCTTCACAGCAGACCGCCCATGGGAGCTTAGGGGGAAACATTGGGTACAGCGATTCCGGGATGGATATTGGTTCCGAGTCGGTTCCCGAAGGCGGCGCGAATCACAGCCCTCTGGCGGCGGCCTTTAGATCGCTGCAGCGCATTCACCAATCCCTAGATCTGGGCGTCGTGCTGTCGACAACGGTGGCTGAGGTGCGGCAGCTATTGCAGGTAGAGCGAGTCTTTCTGTTTCGCTTTGAGCCTGACTGGAGCGGTGTGGTGGTGGTCGAAGACTGCGCCTCTGGCTGTCTGCCTTTGCAGGGGCAGCAGATGTACGACGAATGTTTTGCCGAGCAGTGGGTCAGCGCCTACACCCAGGGGCGAGTGCAGACGGTGGGCGATGTAGAGTAGGCCGGGTTAACACCCTGCCACCTAGAGTTGCTCAAAAGTCTGGGGGTACGGGCCAATTTGGTGG
>DAIPYU010000202.1:0-5667 GCA_036782635.1 Nodosilinea sp. CTOTU7353 | reverse complement strand
AAACTCGGCGAAAGCTGTCTTTAGAGTGGGTGAATTAGGCTTGGGCTGGGGGGGTATCAGGTGCAGTGTGCAAACCGCAAACCGTATGCCTTGCAACTGATGCATGTCTATCTTAAAAGTCATAATTTACCCCAAGGCGCACATTAATACCCGGTTGAGAGAAACGATCAACATCTGGGGCCGTAGCCGGTACAGAACGCACATCGTTATAGATGAAATAACGGCTGTTAAGTAGGTTATAGAGGCCCAGGTTAATCCCTAGATTAGGCCGAATGTTGTAAGCCCCAATTAAATCCACTACGGCATAGGCTGGCGGCACAAAGGTGGTGGTACCTTCGGGAACACGGGCTGTGCCCACAACGGTACCGACTAGTTCGGCTCGCCAGAGGTTCTCAGGAGCCCGGTAGCGTAACCCCACCACCCCCTGAAACGGATCGACACTGCGCAAGGGCTCATTGGCAGAGAGGTCATCGCCCTGGGCAAACCCCAGGGCAGCCGTCAGACTAAAGCCGTCGGGATCAGGGCTAAAGCGATATTCCCCGGCCAGTTCGAAACCGTAGATACGGGCATTGGTGATATTTTGCGACTGGAACAGGTTGACGACTGGCGTCCCTACAAAGGGCGGGGTCAGTCGTTCTGTACCAGCCGGTCGCAAGGTTTCGATGAAGTTGTTGTAGGTGTTGTAAAAGCCAGTAACGCGCAGGTCGAACTGGTCAAACCGACCTCGCCAGCCAATCTCGTAGCTGTTGCTTGTCTCTGGTTCTAGATCGGAGTTGGAAATGGTTCGATATTTGAAAAAGGGGCTGGTGGTGTT
Source organism: Nodosilinea sp. CTOTU7353 (assembly GCA_036782635.1). Classification (GTDB taxonomy): domain Bacteria; phylum Cyanobacteriota; class Cyanobacteriia; order Phormidesmidales; family Phormidesmidaceae; genus Nodosilinea. The sequence continues at coordinate 4,853 of DAIPYU010000202.1, read as the reverse complement.
GGTAAAGCCACTGCTAATTTCGCTGTACAGGGGAGCACGGAACCCCCGGGCATACTGGCCATAGACTGACATCTCTGGGCTGATGTTGTAGAGCACTGCCAGTCGGGGCGACAGGGATGAGGAACTGAAATCTGCCCCTTCGGCTCCTGCTCGGCCAAAAACTTCGTCCTCGCGCAGAGACAAGTTGTAGTAGTCGAAGCGCAGTCCGGCAATGATTTCAAGGTTTCCAAAGCGGATTTCGTCCTGTAGGTAAGCCCCGATTCGTAGGGTATCGCCGTCGGGAAAATCTTTGACCGGAAAGGTGTTGGGGCCAATGACGTTTGTAGAGATGCCGGTCGTGAGATTAGTTTGCAAGCCGTCCCGCAGTCGGGAGTTGAACGTGTTGGAAAGATCTAGCCCGTAGGTGAGTTGGTGAGAGAGAAGGCCGGTAGTAAAGTCACTGCGCAGTTGCACTTCACCGCCTAAAATCTCGCTGTCGAAGCTATTGTTGTCTCGCCGCAGGAAGGGAGTACCGCCCTGAAGAATATTGCGAGTAATGGCTTCACCGATGCGGCTGTCCTGGTAGTAGATGTGGCCGCGGGCAAATTGCAGCCAGGAGTCGTTTTGGGGGTCGTTATACTCGTAGCTGAGGCCGACTCTCTGGCGATTGGTGCTGATGTCTTCGACTTCATCAACTAAACCGCCAACGAAGGACGTGCTGGAGTCGGGGATGGAGGTGTTGCGGTTGATACGGGAGTTGCGATCAAGGCTTTCCCCCAGCAAGCTGATGTGGCTATAGTCATTGAGCCAGTACACCAGGTTGCCAAAGAATGTGGTGCCGTCGCGGGTTTGCGGGTTGATAAATTCTGAAGCAGCCCGTACCTGGGTTTCACGGGCATCCTGGCGACTAAAGACAAAGACACCCTCTAAATCTTCAAAGCGGCCCGCCAGCCGTACGGCGGTGTTAAAGCCGCCGTCTTGGCTGGTGTAGTTGGGCCGCAGTTGAGCCGCAAAGGTTTGTCCGGGGGCTAGCAAATCATCAGGTCGTAGGGAGCGAAAGCTGATCACCCCGCCCAGGGCATCGCTGCCGTAAAGGGTAGAAGCGGGGCCACGCAGCACTTCTACGGCTTGAAGGGTATTGAAATCGACATAGTCGCCACGCCCTAGGTTAAACTGGCCAAACTGAAACCGCTCGGGCAGGCGAATACCGTCTAGCTGAAACAGAATGCGGTTACCTTCGATGCCGCGAATGTTGACATCCTGAAGGCCAAAGCGCAAGTCGTTACGGGTCGAGACACCGGGTTCGTAGCGCAGCAGGTCTCGCAGATCTTGCACTTGGTTAAACTCAAAATCTTCTAGCTCAAACACGGTGACGGTGGCGGGCAGGTCGTCTACGTTGCGGGGGGTGCGGGTGCCGGTGACGGTGATGCGCAGGGTGCCGCCGGGGGTGAACTCGACCTCGGGTAGATCGTCGACGGTTTGGGCGAGGGAGGGGGGGTTGGGTGTCGGGTGCTGGGTATCAGGTGTCAGGTGCCGGGTGCCAGGGACTGGCGGGGGGAGCAGGGCAGCACTGGTGGCGGTGAGGGGTTCAATGTCTGAGAGCAGCGGGGGGATCGAGGGCTGAGCAGCGGTGGTGTCAGGGCTGTGCTCAATGGTGGTTACCGGCTCATCCTCGGCAGGGGAATGGGGCGTAGACTGATAGGAAGTATCGTCATCAGGCAGGTGAGACGCTTCGCCTGACGCCTTTGCCCTGCCAAGCTCCGCAGACCCTGCATGGGCCACATCCCAGAGCAGAATTAGCAGCAGTGGTGCACTGCAAACAAGAAAAATTCTCAATAAAAACTGCTTAAACATTTCTACACTCCTCACAGGAAAACAAGGGCTATGGGTTGAAAAGGAAACTTGACGGGTCAGAAACCGGGTTTCTAGGCGGTAGGCTGGGGATTGAGCGCCACAGACGGCAGAAACCCGGTTTCTCTGGCGGCATCGGCATCCCCGCGCGCGGGGTAGGGGTGGGTAAGCCTAGCCCCTGAAACCCACCCCGCCCTCCGGGCACCCCTCCGAGGAGGGGACGGGGTTAGGGGACGGCCAGGGATAAGTCGCTGGCGGCGACCGGGAACACCTGCTGGCCAAAGGGAGTGGCAAAAATTTCTACCTCCACCTGGAACACCTGGCGCAGGTTCTCGGGAGTCAGCACCTGGTGGGGCGGGCCGATCGCCCACAGGCAGCCCTGGCGCAGCATGGCCATGCGATCGCAGTACCGCGCCGCCAAATTAATATCGTGCAGTACCGTGATGATGGAGAGTGATCGCTCCCGGTTCAGCCGCTTGAGCAGCTCCAGCAGCTGGAGCTGGTAGTGAATATCTAAGAACGTGGTCGGTTCATCGAGCAGCAGCACCTGGGGGTTTTGGGCCAGGGCCAGGGCCAAGAAGGCCCGCTGGCGTTCGCCGCCGGAAAGCTCGGCCACGGGGCGATCGCGGTACTGGGCAATTTCTGTCCAGTCCAGCGCCTGATCGACCTGGTGCTGCCCTTCGGCGTCGAGATCCCACTGCCACCAGGGCTGGTGGGGCGATCGCCCCAGACTCACCAACTGCTGCACCGTCAGCCCCTCGGGCAGGGTTTGCTGCTGGGGCAAGAGCGCCAGCTGGCGGGCCACCTGCGTCGGCGAAAGACTGTGGATTTCTCGCCCGGCCAAGAGCACCGCTCCGCCCTGGGGCTTGAGCACCCGACTGAGCAGCCGCAGCAGGGTCGATTTACCCGAGCCGTTGGCCCCCACCAGGCACAGCCATTCCCCCGACTCCACCGCCAGGTTGACGCCCTGGACTATAGGGCGCTGATCGTAGCCACCGGATAGATTGCGCGATTCTAGCGGCATGTCAGCGTCCTCCGGCGATCGCATTGCGGCGGTACAGCAGCCAGATGAAGACCGGCGCACCTAAGAATGCGGTCACCACCCCCACCGGCAGCTCCACCGGGCCAGCCCGCGCCGCCAAGTCTGCCGTCGCCAGCACCAGGGCACCGCCCAGGGCCGAAAACGGCAGCACCAGCCGGTAGTCGGTGCCCACCAGCAGCCGCACCCCGTGGGGCACAATCAGCCCCACAAAGCCCACCAGGCCAGCAATACTGGCGGCCCCGGCGGCGAGAAAGGTGGCGGCAGCGCCGATCAGCAGGCGCGATCGCACCAGCGACGTACCCAGCCCCACCGCCAGCTCATCCCCTAAATTCAGCAAATTTACCTGGCGGGCCAGCAGACAGCCCACCACCAAAGCCACCACCATCGCTGGCCCCACCAGCCGCACCTCCGCCCAGCCGCGCCCGTTAAAGCTGCCGATCAGCCAGTTCAGCGCCGCCTGAATGCGCCCATCCCGCGCCATCAGCAGCATCAGCGACTGAATCGCCCCAAAGAATGAGCTAAAGGCCACCCCGCCCAGGATTAACCGCTCAACGGAAAGCCCGCCCCGGCTACAGGCCAGCAGATAGACCAGGGCCGTCGTAGCGATCGCCCCCAGCCAGGCCCCCAACGGTACCCACACCTGCCACAGGCCCAGGGTCACCACCAGCACCACCACCAGCCCCGCCCCCGAGGATATTCCCAGCAAAAACGGGCTGGCCAAGCCATTGCGCAACATACCCTGCAGCAGCGCCCCCGACACGCCTAGGGACGCGCCCACCAGCAGCGCCGCCACCAGCCGGGGCAGCCTGAGATCCCACACAATCACCTGGTGGGTGGCGCTGCCCTGGCGCAGTAGCGCCGCCCACAGCTCTGGCCCGGTCATCGCTACCGACCCCAGGGTGAGCGAGAGGCCCACTACTAAGATCAAACCCAGCCCCAGGGCCGCTCCGGCCAGGGGAATGCGGTAGTGCGGCCAGCGCGAGATGGTTGATGTTAAAGAAGGCAAAAACAGTGTCATAGGGGCAATTCATCAGGAATTGTTGTCATCAGCTTGGCGCTAGTCAAGCCGCCGCAGAGAGAGGCGATCGCCTTTTGGAATCGGTGCTTTACCATCGTCAGCCGAGCAGCCCAAATCATCGTCCTAAGAAACCTTGCGATTCTTCCCTTGGCATCACGGCAAGGGAAGTCTTTCTATACCTAGGAGAGTAGTGTTTATTGATAATCTATGTCAAGAATATTTGCCACCCGGTTTCTTTGTCGCTGCTCTAACGGCATGACTAGCCTTCTGCCCCAGAAGCCGGGTTTCTGTACCGGCGTTCTAGGGGCTAAGTCACCGTGGCTACTGCCGCCACTCCCCTGAGTCTCGACGACTTTGTTGGCCTACGATGACGGCCTCGACCTCCGCTAAGAGCCAGAAAATGGGGAACTGATCGCCATGCCCAACCAAGGTGAACAAAAACTCGCCGCACGGCGGGTTTTTGTTCACCTTGGGACTAGCCAATAAATAAAGTCCCAGCGTCATTCCCGCGCAGAGCCTGCCCCCGCGAAGGCGTGGGGCGGGAATCTAGCCTAGAGTACCTACCCTTTCTGATACCTTATTTCGACGCGAATCCCTTATTTGTTCAACTGTTTGTCGCAGGCGGGTTTACTCCCTCAGTATTTGACGACGAGAACTGAGGTCACAGTATTGGAATCACGGGCAACGATGTGCCTGCCCGATCTAATACGGTGGCCAAAAGAACTGGAGATTGCCCACTTTCCGCACCATTTCTACTGCCTTGCCTCGGCCCCCATGACCTAGGCCAGGGCGATTTTGTGACCAGCGGCGGTAATCAGCTGATTAAAGGTTTCCTCGGAAGCCTCAGAATCAATGGTGACGGTTTTTGCCTGAGAGTCAATGTTAACGATAGCGTCAGGCTCAGAGGTCAAAATCAGATCTTCTAGATCTTTCATCGATTGGCTATTGCCCAGGTTTAAGACT
>DAIPYU010000201.1:0-5815 GCA_036782635.1 Nodosilinea sp. CTOTU7353 | reverse complement strand
TCGCCGGGGGCGCAGCGGCTGCGCCACTGGCCGGGGCGACAGTAGAGCAGCTCCACCAGCGATCGCTGCTGCTCCACCGCCAGGGGCAAAAACGCCACTCGCAGCAGGGGCAGATCATCCTGCCGCTGTTGCAGGTGCACCACCTGGGCCTGTACCGCCAGCGATCGCTCTAGAACATGCAGCGCCAGGGGCGTCTGGGGGGTGAGCAGCGCCGGGTCAAACTCCGTGAGGGCAATCTCGGCCCCAGCTTCTGACATCATCGTGGTCAGGCCCCAAAAGCGGCGATCGCCCACATCGACCTGCACGGCTCGCTGGAGGTCAAACCAGTCGCGATCGCTGGGCCGAGGCACATCCAGCAAAATCAGCAGCACCACCGCCAGCATGAACAGGTTGTAGGCGCTCCAAACCCAACCAATACTCATGCCGTGCATGCTACTCACCGCAGGCAGCGCCCCCGGCGACCAGGTCACCACCACACAGCGGGCCACATTCACCCACAGGCTGAGGGCGGTAGCGATAAACAGCAGCACCAGCGGCCAGGCCAAGGCCCAGTTAAACCGAAACCGGCCCCGAGCGCCCCCCTTGGGCGTCACCTTAAAGCCCTTGCTAAAGGGCCGCAGCAGCGACTGAACCACTGTCGCCGCCAGGGGAAAGGCCAGCACAATCGAATACAGATCCGACAGAATCGCTGAGCGCGAGTGAAAGTTGAGCCAGGCAAACACCGTCAGGTTGACCAGGTAAAAGGGCACAAAGAAGTAGAGCAGCTCGATGCCCGTGGTGCGCAGGGGCACCACCCCCAAAAACGAGTAGGCCAGGGGCATCAGCAAAAAGCCCACCCGCGCCAGGCTGGTAAACCACTGCAACAGCCCCTCAAAGTGGGCCAGCCGCTGCACCGGGTTCAGCCCCGGAATCGTCAGCGGGTTGGAGCGAATAAAAAAAGCTTGCAGCGTGCCCTGAGCCCAGCGAATGCGCTGCAGAGCGTGGTCGGCAATGGTCTCGGCGGCCAGCCCCGCGCTGAGCTTTTCGTTGAGATACACCAGCCGAAAGCCCTGGGCCGAGAGCTGAATGCCGGTGAAATAATCTTCGCTGAGCGATTCGGTGACAAAGCCGCCTGCCTGCACCAGGGCCGAGCGCCGCACCACAAAGGAGGTGCCCGCGCACACCACACTGCCCGCCCCATCTTTAATCCGCTGAATCTGGCGGTAGAAGACCTCCTCCTCGGGGGTGAGAATGTTCTCCAGGCCCAGGTTGCGGGCGATCGGGTCGGGGTTGTAGAAGCTCTGGGGGGTTTGCACCAGGCCCACGGTCGGGTCTTGAAAGAACCCCACAGTGCGGGTGAGAAAGTTGCGGGTGGGGATAAAGTCGGCGTCAAACACCACCACCAATTCCCCCTCGGTGTGGGGCAGGGCGTGGTTGAGGTTTCCGGCTTTGGCGTGGCGGTTATCGGGCCGGGTGCGGTACTCGCAACCCAGCTCTGCGGCCAGGGCACGCATTTCGGGGCGGCGGGTGTCGTCGAGCAGGTAAATAGTTTTGGGTTCGTAGTCCATCGCCTGGCAGCCCATGATGGTGCGCCGCAAAATAAACGCGGGCTCATTGTAGGTGGGGATCAGCACGGCCACCGTGGGCCGGTAGCGCTGGCTGATGACCGCCTCCGAGAGCTGGTCAGCCTGGCGGCGGCGGTCTTTTGACAGCATCATCAGCGACAGCTGGATCAGCGACGTGCTGAGCATCAGCAGCTCCATCGTCAGCAGCCCCAGGCTAAACACCCCATTCAGCGGGTCGCTGAGGTTGAGGGTAGAACTTAGCCGCCAGAGCAAATAGCGCCCCAGCAGTACCAGCAAAATGGTGACCATCAGCCCGCACGACCAGGTCTGGGGCCGGGGCGACAGACGAGTAATGGCATAGGCCAGCGCTATCAGGCCCAGGGTCCAAAACCAGAGGGTATGGGCCATCACCATGGGGGTCTGAAGCCACTGGGGCGGGTTATCTTGTAGGCGGCTGAGGTAGGCGATCGCCCCATTGACGGCCTCATTGCCGCCAAACCAAGCCACCACCAGCGCCCCCGCCACCAGCACAATCAGCACCAGCACGACCGTGGCTGTGGGGGGTCGCCACAGGTTGACTTGACGGATAAACTGTCCAGCTTTCGTTGTCGATGAGGTCACCATTTGCCTTAGCTGACCACTCAGGGCCAGAGAAAAGAGGTCAAGGTCACCCTGTCAGATCCAGATGAGGGCAATCTGAGCAGAGCCTGAAAATTGGGGCGCACGGCGTTAATTTGATCGGCAATGGGAATTTGGGGGCTGAGGTGCAAGGTGTGCGGTGCAAGGTATACGGTGTACGGAGGAACCGCTAACCGCCAACCGTGAACCCTAGACCGTGAACCGTAAACCCTAACTAATCAATCTGACTCAGTTTTTGCTTGCGCCGCACCCCGTAGTGGTCGTAGGCGGTGCAGATCCAAGCGCCCAGCAGCATGAACACATTCTTGTCCCAGTTGGCCTGGTTGTTGGGCAGCAAGCCATCTGGCCCCACCAGCCCAAAGGCCAAAATGAAGCTCAGCAGCATCAGCAGCATCACAATTCCGGCCCAGCGCACCTGGCGGTTGATCACAAACAGCGTGCCAATGATGAGCTGAAACGGCGGCAGCAAAAACGCATAGGGATAGGCGATCAGCGGCGGCAGGGGGCCAATGCCTTCAAAGCCAAACCCCCACAGCCGCAGCGGCAGGGTGGGGGCAGTTTCGAGCAGACCGCCGGGGGCACGGAGGTAGATCAGGTTTGCGATCGCAGAGAGCACAAAAAACAGTCCTAGCAAAATGCGTATGGCGGCAATAGCCGTGCGCACCAGGTTGCGTTCAGCCTTGAGGCTAAGGGCGGAGCTGAGTTCGGTTCAAAAGGTACCAGAGAAAGTGGATGCTCTAGGGTGGATTCCCGCCTGCGCGGGAATGACGCTGGGACTTTATTTATTGGCTAGTCCCTTACGCCTCTGGTGCGTAAACTGCTTGTCAGTTCTTACTGGCTAACCCCCATTCACAACCACGGCACCTGGGGCATTGTGGCCCTGATGCCGTGGTCAAGACCGCAACCGGCTGTGGCAGGGCGGCCTGACTCTCCCGATCGCATTGCCCCCGCCCACGAGATCATCCTCAACCCAGGCGACATTGTGGCTCTTACCGCCGACGCCATCCACAGCGACGAACCCCTAGGCGACGAACCCACCATCTCATTCAACCTCAATGGCGTCACCAATTTCCAGCAGCGCTACCAGTTTGACCCAGACCAGCAAACCGCCCAGCGATTTTGAGAAACATGAAATCTTTGAATAAAGCCTGAGATTCTCTACAAAAAAGCCCTTTCTGTTCTGCTCTCAAAGACAGAAAGAGCTTGTCAATAGTCCGATTGTGGGTTTGGAATTAACAATTAATCTTAGCTACCGGCACAAGGATCGGCTCCAGCACAGGGATCTGCTCCGGCGCAGGGGTCAGCTCCAGCGCAGGGATCAGCCCCGGCACAGGGGTCTGCGGCACCGGCACAGGGATCGACCTGCTCTTTACTGCCAGCGCAGGGGTTAGCACCACCACAAGCAACGGTGCCTACGGTGAGTAAGCCCGCGATCGCCAGGGCACCCAGGTATTGAACACGCATATTTTTTCTCCCTTAACTGTTCACTTAGCGGTGTATGAACCCAATCCAGGCTGGACTTGGGGTATCTGCAATCATGCGCACAACGACGGGCTGCCACCTGAGAACAGCCTGAGAGTTTCTGGGGTAGCGCCTGAGAATGAGTCCATCACCAAGCGAAAGCCAAACAAAATATGGCGGGAAGCGAGCGGGCGGATGTCGCGGCGGCGGCGGACAAAACGACCCACCGGCCTAGTGCCAACGATTTACTCATCAAATCCTCAGCAAAGCCTTAGAGAATAGTCAGATAAATCTGGCCCAACAGGCGATAACTAAACAGTATCCCCTCGTAGTGGTTTGTCATGGTTAGACCTCAAGTACTGATTGCCCTCGGTGCGATCGCACTACTGGCGAGCTGCGGTAGCGCCCCATCTCTCTCCCAAGCTGAAACCTCCGCTGCGGTATTGTCTGCAGATGGGGCCTCGGCCCCTCTCACCTACGACGACTACAGCACCCTGCTGCAAACCTATGTCCGCAGCGGCCTGGTCGATTATGCTGCCCTACAGGCCAACCCCGAGGGGTTGAAAACGGTCGTAGCCGAGCTGGCGGCGGTATCACCAGCGGCCTACGCCGCCTGGGATGAGCCCACCCAAATCGCCTTTTTAATCAACGCCTACAACGCCTTAACGCTCCAGTCGATCATCGACCAAAATCCGCTCAAGGGCAGCATTCGCGACATCCTTGGCGTCTGGAATTTTAGAAAACATACCGTGATGGGCCAGTCGCTCACCCTCGATGCGATCGAGCACGATATCCTGCGCAAAGATTTTGTCGAACCTCGCATCCATGCGGCTCTGGTCTGTGCCGCCCTCAGCTGTCCGCCCCTGCGCCAAGAGCCCTACACCGGAGCCGCCCTCGATCAGCAGCTTGACGATCAGGTGCAGCAGTGGCTCGATGGCCCCTACGGGCTAGCCATTGACCAAGGGGCCAATCAGGTGGCTATTTCCGCTATTTTTGACTGGTTTGGCGATGACTGGAAACCCCAATACGCCACCGACGACGGCTTTACCGGCAGCGACAAACAGCGGGCTACCCTCAACTTCATCAGCCAATACCTCCCCTCCGACGACCAGGCCTACCTGAAGGCGGGCAGCTATCAGCTCACCTACCTTGACTACGACTGGTCTCTCAACCGCCAGTAATTGTCTCTCGACTCTCAACTCCTTACCCCAACAGCCACCATGCAACGTCCCTATCGCCTATTCAAGCTCCTGCCCTGGCTTAGTTTCAGCCTGATCGCCGGGCTGCTCACCGCCACCCCCGCCCTGGCCCAAGATGGTGGGGGCTTTAACCCCCAGGCCTGGCTACTCAGCGCCCTGCAATGGATCGACGGGCTGGGGTTTGTGGGTGGTCTGGCCTTTATGGCAATTTATATTGTGGCCACCGTAGCCTTTTTGCCAGGCTCGATTTTGACCCTGGGGGCCGGGGTCATTTTTGGCATCGCTATGGGGTCGGTATATGTGTTTGTGGGAGCCACCCTGGGGGCGATCGCCGCCTTTTTGGTGGGGCGCTACCTGGCGCGGGGCTGGGTGAGCCAAAAAATTGCGGGCAACCAAAACTTTAGCGCCATCGACCAGGCCGTCGCCCATGAGGGCTTCAAAATCGTGCTGCTCACTCGCCTGTCGCCGGTCTTTCCCTTTAACCTGCTCAACTACGCCTTTGGCATTACTGGCGTGGGGCTAAAAGACTACGCCCTCGGCTCAGTCGGCATGATTCCGGGCACCGTCATGTATGTCTATATCGGCTCTCTGGCGGGTGATCTGGCCCGCCTCGGCAGCGAAAGCCAGGCCGCCAACCCCGTCGCCCAGTGGGCGATTCGCATCATTGGCTTTGTCGCTACGGTGGCCGTTACGATCTATGTAACCCGGGTAGCGCGGCAGGCCCTAGCCGAGAAGGTGAGCTATTGACAACTTTGGGTTAGGTGTGGTCGTCTTCGGGCTCAACGGAGCAGAGGGCCTGCCGCAGGTCTGCCGGAATCTGGTCAAAGTTGTCGAGCAAAAAATCCATCAAGGCCAGATGGAGCAGGTCAACAGGGGTGGGGCGGCGATAGCTGCGGCCTCTGCGAGACAGTGATCTCTAAAAGTATGATCCTTGATTTTTCGTTGCCCAGAACCCTTGTGCAGTAAGTGTTC
>DAIPYU010000200.1:0-5830 GCA_036782635.1 Nodosilinea sp. CTOTU7353 | reverse complement strand
GTATATCAAGCACTTCACCCCTTCCTACCGTTTCTTTCTCTCTCCCCTGCTCGCCCTCAGGCGCTCTTTCCCATGTCTAGGTCGGAAGAGCCAAATATGCTGCGGGATTTACCGCAGCCGCTTGAGGCGATCGCAACGGCAGTGGGGCGTCTCTTTAGCCCCAGCGATGACGACTACCCCAAAACGGGGGTGCAACCCTTTAGCGGCAATGTTCCAGATGATCCCCATGGGCAAGACTCGCCCTGAGCGCGGGAGTGATCGCTGATTGCGCATGCTGATTGCGCAATCAGGGCATTGCTTCCTCTAGCCAGGCTCCACTATTGCGGCTAAATACTCATCGCGAAAGTAGCGTAGGGTGCTCAAAACCGGATTGGGGGCCGCTTGGCCGAGACCGCAGAGACTGGTGTGCTTGACCATGTCGCAGAGAATTTCGAGCTGTTCGAGATCGCTGGCGATCGCCTGGTGGCGTTTGAACTTAGTTAAGAGCTGATAGAGCTGAACGGTACCGGCCCGGCAGGGAATGCATTTACCGCAGGATTCCTCCATGCAAAACTCCATGAAATACTGCGCTATATCCACCATGCGGGTGTGTTCATCGATCACGATCATGCCGCCGGAACCCATGATGGAGCCGAGTGCTTTCAACGATTCGTAGTCTACAGAGGTATCAAAAGCGGCGGCGGGAATGCAGCCACCCGACGGGCCACCGGTTTGCACGGCTTTTACCTGGGCTCCGTCCGGGGCTCCCTGGCCAATGTCTGCAACGATTTCCCGTAGGGTCATCCCCATCGGCACTTCGATCAATCCGGCATTCCGCACCTTGCCCGTGAGGGAAAAGACCTTGGTGCCCTTGCTGTGTTCGGTGCCGATGGCGGCAAACCAATCGGCTCCGTTGCGGATGATGGGAGCAATGTTGGCAAAGGTTTCGACGTTGTTGATCAGGGTGGGACAACTCCACAGCCCCGACTCAGCTGGATAGGGTGGTCGCGGACGAGGCATGCCTCGCTTACCCTCAATCGATGCCATCAACGCGGTCTCTTCACCACAGACAAACGCCCCCGCACCGATGCGTAGATCGACGCGAAAGTCAAAGGGGGAGTCAAAAATCTGGCTACCCAACACACCGTGGCGCTTGGCCTGCCGAATGGCTGTTTCGAGATGGCCAATGGCCAGGGGATATTCTCCCCGGACGTAGATGTAGCCCTGGTTGGCCCCCACCGCGTAGGCTGCAATCGCCATACCTTCTAGCACCCGATGGGGGTCGCTCTCCAGCACGCTGCGATCCATATAGGCCCCCGGATCACCCTCATCGGCGTTGCACACCACATATTTTTGGCCGGGCGGCATTTTGGCCACGGTGGCCCATTTCAGCCCTGTAGGGTATCCGGCCCCACCCCGTCCCCTTAGACCACTGCGGGTAATGGTCTCAATGACGGCTGCCGGCTCCATGTCCCGCAGACTCTGGTGCAGAGCCTCGTAGCCCCTGGCTGCAATGTAGTCTTCGAGCCGCTCTGGGTCAATCAGACCGCTGTTTTCAAGCACGATGCGGTGCTGGCAGGTGAAGAACGGGAGGTTGGGGGAAAGGGCGGTAGGGAGGTGGGGAGATGGGGTAATGGGGAGATGAGGGGGGGATGCAGCGGTTTTTGGACTCCGGCTGCTGGCTTGCGGCTCCTGGCTATTGCCCACTCTGGCAACAATGTGAGCCGCCTGGTCGGGGGTAACACTGGCGTAGAGGTCACCGGATGGATCAATTTGGACGAGGGGGCCTCGGCTGCACAGTCCCATACAGCCGACGCCCGAGACGGTCACCTGATCGTCGAGTCCAGCTGCGGTCACAGCGGTTTCGAGCTGGGTTTTAACCGCCAGGCTGTTGGCAGAGAGGCAGCCACCAACGGTACAGCAGCGGATGCGGTAGGGCTTTGGCGGTGACGTTGAGAACTGGCGCAGATCCTGCATGGTCATAGCTCATGGGGTGCCAGATAGGCAGGTCCAGATAGGCAAGTATGGAGGCGATCACAAACGGCCGCCGGGGTCTGGTGGCCTTCAAGTTGGTCGTCAAACACCACCGCAGGCGCAATGCCGCAGGCCCCCAGACAGCGGGCGGTGCTGAGGGAAAACTGGCGATCGAGGGTGGTTTCTCCGGCCTGGATGTGGGTTTCTTGCTCTAGGGTGCTGAGCAGCTGGGCGGCCCCTTTGACATAGCAGGCTGTCCCCATGCACACCACGCAGGTATGCAGGCCCTTGGGCTCTAGCGAGAAAAAGTGATAGAAGGTAGCCACGCCATAAACCCGGCTGGGGGGCAACCGCAGGCTGTGGGCAATGTGCAGTAGCTGCTCGGCGGCCAGACAGCCAAACAGTTCCTGAGCCGTATGCAGCACCTCAATCAGGGCATCCGGGCGATATTGATGGCGCTTCATCACAGCCTCTAGCCGCCGCTGTCGCTGGTCTGGGGTCGGGGCAGGGCTACTCGTTGCCTTGACCGTAGAGACAGGAGTCATGGCCCTTTTGCCGTCGTTAAACTAGCTGCTTCAACGGTCGCCTCAGACAAGGTTTGGGCATCGACCACCAGCACCGAGCAAGGCGCGTGGTGCATCACATAGTTACTGACACTGCCGAGAAACAGTTCGCTGAGTCCTTTGCGCCTATGACTACCGACCACAATCAAATCGGCTGCCCAGGTTTTGGCTAAGGTACAGATCACTCGCCCTGGACTGCCCAGATCTTGGGTGAATTCGGTGGGTACTCCTGCAGCGGTAGCCTGGTCAGTGAAGCTACGCAGCCTCTTTAGGCTTTTGGCTTCGGCTTCCCGGTAGAGTTCTAGCCAGATGTTGTTGTCTACCCCGAGCGGTAGCGGGTACCCATAGTAAGCTGGCGTCGCAAAGCTGCCATCGTTTTCTGGCTCTAAAACACTGAGCAGCATTAGCCCTGCGCCCGTTGCTTGGGCTAAGGTCAGGGCCTGTTGAAATAGGTTGGCACAGGTGTCGCCCTGGTCAAGCGCAACAAGAATTTTGCTGAACATAATGATTTCCTCTTTCAGTTAAACCTCAGCAGAAACTAAGACATGGCGGCAGGGATCCGCTCTGAGCGATCGCCTAGGGATAAGCCCACAAATAAAGTCCCAGCGTCATTCCCGCGCAGGCGGGAATCTACCCTAGAGCATCTACTCTCGCTAGCACCTTATTTCGATGCGAATCGCCTAGGGGATGAGGCCAGGGTTGAGGCTCAGGATGAATCACCATTACCGGGCAAGGGGCATGGTGCACGACGTAGTTACTAACACTGCCCAGGAGCATTTCCCCCAAACCTCGACGACTATGGCTGCCGATGACGATTAAATCCACCTGAGATTCCTTAGCAATGGTGCAAATAGCGAGTCCAGGACGACCATTGGGCTGTAGATAACGGGCTTGCACACCGACGGCGGCGGCGACCTCTTGTTTTTGCTCGAGCAGTGAGTCGTAATGCTTGACAAACTCGGCCCATCTATAGTCATAGTCCTTACGCAATAGCCCATCCAGCTCCATTGAGTAACTATCAACCGATATGTAGGGCTGGCTAGGGCTATCTGGATCGGATCGGTCTAGCGCATGCACTAGGGTGAGTTGGGCATTCAGCGCCTGAGCCAGATCTAGAGCGGTGTCAAAGGCTCGCTGGCTAAAGGCTGAACGGTCGATCGCAACCAAAATGTGATTAAACATGAGGGCATTCTCCAGAGGTGAGTGGAGTATTTGGGGCGCGAAACATTCCCTACCAGCTCTCTAGAGCTGTTCAACTCCACTCGCAGGTATAGATCAACAGTTTGAGGAATTTATGAGGGCCAGACCCCGGCGCTGGTTGCAGCAGCCAGTTGCCGTTGATGATTGGGGTCAACCTCGTTCCTCATAATTTCCTCAAGTTGTTTGCCTAGTCTAAAAGTAGACAGTAAGGAGGAAGAAGAATGGCCCTCATTCGTTGGCAACCTTTTCGTGATCTTAAACACTGGGAGCCCTTTGGCGAAGTCGATACGCTCAAAAAAGAAATGGACACCCTTCTCGAACGGTTTATGCCTGAATTTGGCCGCAGCTTGGATGGGGCAGTATTTGTCCCGTCAGCTGAAATTGATGAAACGGATACTGAGTTTCATCTGAGGTTAGAAGTTCCGGGCATGAGCGCAGACGATTTAGACATTGAAGTGACTGACCAGGCCGTGTCGATCACAGGCGAACGCAAGTCTGAAACTAAATCAGAAGAAGACAACACCCTCCGCTCTGAGTTCTACTATGGGAAGTTCGAGCGTTATGTGCCGTTGCCGAGTCAAATTCAGCGCGACAATGTGGTCGCTGAATATAAGGACGGTATCTTGAACCTAACACTGCCTAAGTCTAAAGAGCAAAAAGAGAAGGCCATCAAGGTCAAATTGGCCTGATCATGTCAGTCAATACCCTCACCATCGACCATCGGCTCGTCAGTGCCCGCCGAGGAGAAACTGTGCTGGATGCAGCCAAGGAGGCGGGGATCGATATCCCCACCCTCTGCTACCTGGACGGGATATCGACGGTGGGGGCCTGTCGCCTCTGCCTAGTCGAAGTTGAGGGGCAGAACAACCTTCTGCCCGCCTGTGTCACAGTGGCGGCAGAGGGGATGGTGGTGCAGACTCACACCGACCGCCTGCAACGCTACCGGCGCATGATTGTGGAACTCTTGCTGGCCGAAGGGAACCACATCTGCGCGGTCTGTGTCTCTAACGGACACTGTGAGCTGCAAGACTTGGCAGTAGACCTGGGGGTCGATCATGTGAGATTTGCCTACCAGTTTCCCGATCGCCCGGTGGATATCTCCCACCAGCGGTTTGGGCTTGACCACAATCGCTGTGTGCTCTGCACGCGCTGTGTGCGGGCCTGCGATGAACTGGAGGGGGTGCATACCTGGGACATGGCGGGGCGCGGTCGCGACTCTCGCGTCGTCAGCGATCTCAACCAACCCTGGGGCGAGGCGTCGAGCTGCACCTCCTGCGGCAAGTGCGTCAACGCCTGCCCGACCGGGGCCTTGTTTTACCGGGGGGCAACGGTGGGGGAAATGCAGCGCGATCGCGATCGCCTCAGTTTCATCGCCAATGCCCGCCGAGACCGGCTGGCCTAGGTTGCCAGGGGTGCTCATGAACACAGCTAAGCAGCCATCATCCCGACCGAGGAGGCTCCATGACTCGTATCCAGCTCGCCACAGTTTGGCTCGGCGGTTGCTCGGGCTGCCACATGTCGTTTCTAGATTTAGATGAGTGGCTGTTTGATCTCGCCCAGCAGGTTGATCTGGTCTACAGCCCCATTGCCGATGTCAAGGTCTACCCCGCTGGGGTAGATGTGGCCCTGGTGGAAGGGGCAGTAGCCAATCAAGACCACCTCGATCTGATTCGCCAGGTGCGCGATCGCACCCACTTTTTAATTTCCTTTGGTGACTGCGCCGTCACGGGCAATGTCACCGCCATGCGCAACGTGTTGGGCAGCGCTGAACCCGTACTTACCCGCGCTTACTTGGAGGCCGCCGATGTCAGGCCGCAGCTCCCCGAGTCGGATCTGGTGCCCCCCTTGCTCGATGCGGTCAGGCCCGTTCACACCGTTGTGCCCGTGGACTGCTATTTGCCGGGTTGCCCACCCAATGCTGTACGGATCAGAGCCGTTTTAGAGCCGCTGCTGCGGGGCGATCGCCCGGCGCTATCAGGGGCCGATTTGATTCGCTTTGGGTAGCACTTGACCAACCGCATTGTGACTGGCTCTAACGGCTTAACGGTGCAGGGTTTAAGGTATACGGCTCAAGGACTGCCGTGCGCCGTATACCCTGCACCCTGCACCCCACG
>DAIPYU010000199.1:0-6038 GCA_036782635.1 Nodosilinea sp. CTOTU7353 | reverse complement strand
CCCTCGACCAGCTCGACATCGACTGTGTACCGATGAATCGCTGGCAGGGGCATCTGAAGTAGGTTTGCGGTTTGCGGTCTACGGTTTGCGGTCTACGGTTTGCGGTCTACGGTTTGCGGTTTGCGGTCTACGGTCTACGGTCTACGGTTTGCGGTCTACGGCTTTGCCTTGCACCGTATACCTTGCACCGTACACCGTACACCCGACACCTCGCCCCTGCCCCCTGCCCCCACCGCGATAGGATGGGCAAGACAGCTTTTTAGGACTATCCCTTGGGGCGACCTATGGCTACCGTGCGTCTGATTGTGGTCTTGCTGGTGTTAGGGGTGGTGGTGCTGCTGGGGGCACAAAACCTGGCTACGGCGCTGCCGCTGGTCTTTTTTGGGGGCAGCACCCAGGCCTTGCCCCTGGGGGTGTGGCTGGTGAGTGCGATCGCCCTGGGAGCGATCACCACCCTGGCGCTGACCCTACTCTTGGAGAACGGTGGCGGCGGTGGGCAAAACCGCTCGGCCTCGTACAAATATCGGCCCCAGTCGTTTTATGAGCCATCCGACCCCTCTGGCCGGGGCAATCCGCCGCCGTACCAGGCATCGGGGACAAGCAGCGGGCGATCGCCTTCCGCCAGCCCCAGGGGCGGCAACCCCGCCGATGATGACCCCAGCTGGCGAGCCTGGACCAACCTCAAATCTCCCGGCCAGTGGAGCGACTGGGAATCGCTCAGCCAGGCCCCCAACCCCGAGACCGCTCCTGGCGCATCTCCGTCAACTTCTGCCGCCGCTGGCATCATCGACGGTGTGACCACCTGGTTTAGCAGCAGCAAACAGCGGGCCAAGCAGCAGCAAAAAATCAACGAATCGCTGCGAGAACTCGACGACGACTGGGGAGACATGGAAAATCGCCCCTACCGCGCCCCTGGCGTTAGCCCCGTGCAAGATAGCCTGGATGACATTGACCAGGGATGGGGTGGCAGTGATCCCGTGCAAGACTTTGAGGCATCCCAAGCCCCCCGTCGGGTGTATCGAGACGGATCAATCTACTCCTACAGCTATCGCGACGAAGCTGACCCAGCCCCCAGTAGCGGCCAGGTCGATAATATCTACGCCCCGCCGGACGATGTGATTTACGGCAATGACTACAGCGATGACGACCCCGGCCCCTACGGCTCCGACTACGGCTCAGCGCCTGGGTATGCCTCGGGCTATGGCCCAGATAACGCTGACTACGCAGACCCTGGGAACGACAGCTACGACGGCCCTGATGGTGATGATGCCCCCCTAGGCGAACCCGAGATCGCTGAGGACGGCGTCGTCGATGCCGACTATCGGGTGATTGTGCCCCCCTACCCCGCCGCCGCCAAAGCCGCTGCAACCTGGGCTGACGGCAGCGATGACGCCCCCGGCGATGACTGGGACGACGCCGACGACGCGTTAACACCCTAGGGATGTTTAGGCGACTTCTGGAAAATAGTTTCCCCAATGGCGGGCATTGCCCACCCTACAGCGGCTACAGTCGCTGGATTAAAGCTGCTATCTTCTTTCCTAGAAATCTCCCGATTCCCCAGATCGCAGCTCCCACCAGGAGCAGACCCCTGCCCACCAGGCTAAATTAACCCTGACCCACCCATCCACCCACCTACTCACCCACTCACCCACTCACCCACTCACTCCCAATGCCCCTGACCAATCGCCTCAACGGCATAAACCTCTACCTCATCGGCATGATGGGGGCTGGCAAAAGCAGCACTGGGGCCGAGCTGGCCCAGGCGCTAGGGTACCAGTTTTTTGACACCGATGCGGTGGTCGAAGCGGCGGCGGGGCAACCCATTGCTGAAATTTTTGCGCACCAGGGCGAAGCTGCCTTTCGCCAGCTTGAAAGCCAGGTGCTGGCCGAGCTGTCGGCCTATCGGCGGCTGGTGATTGCGACGGGTGGCGGCATAGTTACGCAGCAGCAAAACTGGAGCTATCTGCACCACGGCATTGTGGTGTGGCTCGATGTGCCCCCGGCTATTCTGCAAAACCGGCTGGCGGGAGTTCGGGATCGCCCGCTGCTGCAAGGAGAAGCTTGGAATGCTAAACTCACTCGCCTGCTGGCTCAGCGGCACAGCCTCTACGCCCAGGCCGATGTGCGGGTAGCAGT
The DNA here is from genome assembly GCA_036782635.1 of Nodosilinea sp. CTOTU7353. Taxonomy (GTDB): domain Bacteria; phylum Cyanobacteriota; class Cyanobacteriia; order Phormidesmidales; family Phormidesmidaceae; genus Nodosilinea. The sequence continues at coordinate 3,902 of DAIPYU010000199.1, read as the reverse complement.
AGGCGCAGAAGACGGTGTGGCCGCCATTGTGACCCGCATTCTGGCCCTGGTGACAGAAAGAGTTCGCGCTGAGGCCGATTCTGCCGCACTCAATTGATACACTACTGGCAATCTAAATCCCTAACCTAAATCTCACTCTCTGGATTGGGGTGAAGTTGCTCTTTGTCCAACTCTATCTGTAGCGCCATGGTTCAGTCTCCTTCTTCTCAAGCGGGCAGCATTAACGAGGCCGAGGCCACCCGCGTCCGCATTCTTAGCGAGGCGTTGCCCTACATACAGCAGTTTCGGGGTCGCACGGTGGTGGTGAAGTACGGCGGGGCGGCGATGAAAGACGGCAGCCTCAAGGCCGACGTGGTGCGTGACATTGTGTTTATGGCCTGTGTCGGCATTCGCCCAGTAGTCGTGCATGGGGGCGGCCCCGAGATCAATATTTGGCTGAGCAAGCTGGGCATTGAACCCCAGTTTAAAGACGGTCTGCGGGTGACCGATGCCCCCACCATGGACGTGGTGGAAATGGTGCTGGTGGGCCGGGTGAATAAAGAACTGGTGGGGCTGATCAACCAGGCCGGGGGCAAAGCCGTGGGCCTCTGCGGCGTCGATGGCAACCTGATTACCGCCCGCCCCCAGGGGGCTGAGGGGGTGGGGTTTGTGGGCGAAGTCAGCGGCATCGACTCGGGCATTCTGAAGTCGCTGGTGGAGTCGGGCTACATTCCCATTGTGTCGAGCGTGGCCAGCGATGAGACGGGTCAGGCCTACAACATCAACGCCGATACGGTGGCGGGAGAAATCGCCGCCGCCCTGGGGGCCGAAAAGCTGATCTTGCTCACCGACACTAAGGGCATTCTCGAAGACTACAAAGACCCCTCAACCCTGCTGCCCAAGCTCGATATTCAGCAGGCTCGAAAGCTGATCGAAACCGGGGTGGTGGCCGGGGGCATGATCCCCAAGGTGAACTGCTGCGTGCGATCGCTCGCCCAGGGCGTCGGCGCGGCCCACATTCTCGATGGCCGGGTGCCCCACGCCCTGCTGCTGGAGATCTTTAGCGATCTGGGCATCGGCTCGATGATTGTGGCGTCAGAGTTTCATGGGTAGCGCGCCACAGCAACAGCTGGGACTCTCTCTCGGGAAAGTGTCCCAGGACCGAGCCTGAGTCTAAACGAGCAGACATCTGGGGTGATCTATGACCACCCCAGATGTCTGCTCACCCTGCATGGACAACGTTCTACAGTTTTAGATTGACGAACTTGGCTTCGGAGGGCACGCCGTTTTTATTGACTAAAAACAGCATGTAGTAGCCGGGCGGGGCGATCGCCCCATTCGGCGGCGCTTCCAGCAGCAGTTCACCGCTGGGGGCGCTGCCCACGGCTTTTAACCCCACCCACCGCTGCTGCATATTCAACGAGTGGGTGGCCGCACTGGGCGCGATGAAACAGGCGTAATCAATCGAGGCGGCATCGGGGGTAAACACGCTGAAAAGCTCGCCATAGCCGACCTGGTTGGTGACCGATGCGATCATCGGTCGTGGCCCCTTAAACAGGTAGGGCGGCTTAAACACCTCCACCCGGTTTTCGGCGTGGTCAAAGGGCGGCACGTTGTAAAACTTGTCGGTGCCCGAGGTCATCACTTCGCCGCTGGGCAGCAAAATCGCCGCCGCGTGGTAGAGCCGGGGCACATGCATGTCGGCCATGCTCGTCCACTTGTCGGTTTTGGGGTTGTAGATCTCGGCCTGCATCACAGGCGTTCTAGCGGCATCGGCGGTGCCAGTGCTGCTGCCGCCGCAGACAAACACGGTGCCGTCGGGCAGCAAGACCGCATCGGGCATCACCCGGGAGTTCGCCATGGGGGCAACCACCTGCCAGCCCTGGTCAAGGGTGCTGGTGTTTAACACTTCGCACTGGTTGGTGCTGGGCCAGTCGTCGCGAAAGTCGCCCTGGCAGCTGGTCTGGATTGGGTTGCCGCTGGAGTCAATGGGCTGTCCCTGGCCGCAGTTGGTGCTCTTGGAAGGCACAAACGAGCACGATACCCCGCCCCCTAAAATCATCACCTTGGCCTGGTAATTTTCTTCGGGGCGCAGGGGCAGCAGCACCGTAGACCCCTCAGAGGGGTAGGTGCGGGAGGTTTTGAGCTGGGTTCTAGTGGGCAGGGCTTCGACGGTGTTGGTGGCCACATCGAGAAAGTAGGTGCGGGTGTTGCCGTGGATGAAGAGCCGCCCATCGGGCAGCACATAGACAAAGGGGTACAGCCCGTACAGCCCCAGACTGTCTTCGCAGTCGTCAAACAACTCGGGAATAGGAATAGACGGCCCCTTGGTCTGGCCGTCAAAGATTTCGTAGGACTTGTTCACCTGGCGGGGAATGCCCGTGCCCGAGATAAAGTCTTGGGAACAGGTGGTTTGGTGAATGGTGGTAAACACCTGGGCGGTGCCCGCCAAAATCAGCACCCGGCCATCGGGCAGGGTGGTGCAGGTGGGGTACCAGCGCACGCCGCCGCTCATGGCCCCAAAGTCGCTCCAGCTGCCGCCGTTGCCGCTGGGGTTAAAGGTGTGCAGCGACTGGGCGCTGCGGGTGGCCACGTTGCCCGAGGCCACTACCAGCCGCCCGTCGGGCAAAAAGGCGTGGCCGCTGCAAAACTTGTTGTACTGGGGGTTGGGCAGGGCGTTGACCTGCTGGCCGGTTTTGGGGTTGAGAATGCTGACCGAGCTGTTTTCGTTCTCGAAGATGTCTTCGTAGCCGACAAACAACACGTTGCCGGTGTGCAGCAGCGCCGCATGGATGCCTACGGTGCCAAAGTCGAGAGAGTAGGGCACCTGCCATTCGCCCTGCACGGTGAAGTTTTCGGGCTTTTCTTCAAAATTGCCCCCGGCATTCCAGGTGGATGCGCCCAGGGTGGTGTAGAAATGCTCGAAGCGGTTTTGGGGTTCTGCTAGCCGCGCCAGTAAATCTAGCCCGGTGGCGCTAGATTTATTTTGCAGCAGCGACGCGGCGCTGACTGAGCCGAGGCCATTGCCAAACTGGCTCTCTAGCACCCAGGTGGCATCGACGCTGTTTTGCCGTCGTAGGTAGGCCATGCCGCCCCCGGCCAGCGGAGTGACCAGGTGAAAATCGCGATCGCTGCTCTGCACAAACCCCGGCACCCCGGACACCGCCAGGGGCATCCCCAGCCCGTCGGCGATCGCCTGGGGCAGTAGAGTCCAGTTATAGGGCGGCTTCGACTCTCGCCAGAGAGAAAAGAGCTGAGTGCCCACCCGGGCGATCACCTCTAAATGACCGTCACTTTCGCCAGCGTCGATGTAGTCGCTTTGCAAAAGAGCTGCCGCATCGACCTGGCCCAGGCTCTCGCCAAACCGGGTGGGCGACGACCAGGGCACAGCCGGTTCATCGTTAAACCGGGCATAGTGCACCAGGCCGCTCTGGCCGTGGGGCACCACCAGCTCGAAATGGCCGATGGTGCCAAAGGTGCCCTGAATCAGGGCCGGGTTGCCTCGATGGGGCTGGTTTGAGGGAATGTAGAGCGGGCCAGTCCACAGCAGCGGCGCGTTGCTGGCTCGCCAGTAGAGGGCCAGGCGATCGCCGTGGCGCACCACCAGTTCCAGGTGGCCGTTTTTCGAGCCAAAATCCTTAAAGTTGCTTTGGATCAGTCCCACGTCGGAGGCATCGCCGCCGCCAAAAAAGCTGCCGTGCAGGGCCTTAGACGTCTGGCCTTGGGGGCTACAGTTGTAGGCATACTCTGGGGGCAGCGGGCCAACCCACGGGAACTGGCTCTGGGCATTGTCTCGATAGACCTGGGTGAGGCCCGAGACCCGGCTGGGGAAAATGGCTTCAAAGTTGTTGCTAAAGTCGCCGTAGTCGCTCTGCACCATAAAGCCGCTGTGTCGCCCCACAATTGGCGATATTGGTGGCGAT
>DAIPYU010000198.1:3215-6056 GCA_036782635.1 Nodosilinea sp. CTOTU7353 | reverse complement strand
CGCTAGGGGTAGGCGAAGTTGCGTATGCTGAAAGCTAATGGCGGTAGGGAAACAATACAGTAGAGAAACACCATGGTCGATCCCGACACTCGCTGGGTGCAGCGGTTTTCAAATTTTGAGCGCGCCTATTTGCTGCTGGCCAACGCGCTGCAAATTGACGCCCCTTCGGTGGTGGAGCGGGCGGGGTTGATTCAGTTTTTTGAAATGGCCTTTGAGCTGGCGTGGAAGCTGCTGAAAGACTACGAAGAGCAGGAAGGACTGACGGCAAAGACACCCCGAGAGGTGATTAAACAGGCCTATCAAGTAGGGTTGATCAGCCAAGGCCACGACTGGATGAACGCGCTGCAAGACCGCAACCTGATGGCCCACACCTACAGTGATCGCACCGCCATAGCCGTCGAAGCCAAAATCAGAACCGAGTATTTTCCTCTGCTTGAAGAACTCTACAGCCTGTTTAAGGCTAAGGCGGAGGCAAATTCCTGATGCCCTACGGTCTTTTAGACAGTGACTTGCGGCATATTGCCGATGCCCTGGGCGGCTTTGATGAGATTGACGAGGCAGTGCTGTTTGGCTCGCGAGCCAAGGGCAACTATAAGCCAGGTTCAGATGTGGATTTGGCAATCAGGGGCGATCGCATTACCCTTCGCACCGTGGCCGCCCTGGCCGACTGCCTTAACGAAGACAAGCCGCTGCCCTATTTTTTTGATGTCATCCACTACGAAACCCTGGAAGAGCCGCGACTGATCGATCACATTGACCGGGTGGGAATCGTGATTTTTCAGCGATCATCGTACTCGCCCAAATAGTGCTCCACCCGCTGGCGGGTGGCGTCCACCGTCAGCCCCTGACTCCAGTATTCGACCATGGCGTGGCCAAAGGCCCAGGCGGCGCGATCGGGCTGATCGTTGTGCTCTAGCAGCAGCGGCCAGAGGGCCAGCAGGTCGAGCTGGGCTTTGTCGGGGCCCAGCACCTTAAATAGGTCATAGGCCAGCTGGAGCTTGCCCAGCACCACGGGCAGTTGCTCGACCGGGATCTGCTCGGCCAGCAGGTAGGCTAGGGCCGGGGAGCCGGTGGTGAGGGTGGCGAGAAACTTTAGCACCGGGCTCTTGAGAAAGGCGGTCACCCCCTGGGTGGTGCTCATCTGCACCCGGTAGCGGTCGATTAATCGGGCCGAAGCCGTGATCTTGGTTTCGCGATCGCGCAAAAACCTCGCCAGCCGCAGTTCCTTAGCGGGGTCGAGCAGCTCCACCAGGGCGCGGGCCAGGGCTTCGGTGTTCCAGGCGGAGCGCTGGGCGTCGCGGGTGACGAGAGGGAGAATCTGGTTGCACAAATCCCCCAACTGCTCCTGCCGGTAGCCCGTGGCCTCGCGGATGGCGATCTCCTTGGGGCGGCTGCCCCAGCGCCAGTCGTAGGGGGGCTGCCACTCGCGGATTGGTCGCAGCCGATCCACCTGGGTCAGGGCTGCAATGGTAGGTAAATCTGGCACCTCCTGCCCCATGTCGCGCAGTAGGTCCGCATCCATTTGCAGCGCCGGGTCTAGGGCCGGGGTGACCAGCAGCAGCAGGTCGGCCTGACGGGCACAGTCGAGCAGCTGGTCGCGGTAGTCGGTGCGATCCACCTGCTCATACCCCGGCGAATCCCACAGGGTGAGGGTTTCGCCGCCGTCCCCCTGCCAGCGGTAGGTGCTGATAGTGTCGGTGCTGGGTAGCACGTCGACCTCGGCCAAGTCGGCATCAAACAGCGTGTTGATCACGCTGCTCTTGCCCGATCCCGTGCGGCCCACCAGCAAAATGTTCACCGGCTTCGCCTCCACCTGCTCCACCGACTCCGCCTGGTCGAGAATCTCTCTCAGCGTCTGGGTCTGAGCCTGGGGCAGGGGCTTTTGGGGGCCAGGCATGGTCGGCAGTTCTCCACAGTAGAGGGCCACGGCCTGGCGGTAGAGGTTTCGCAGGGTAGCCTCCCGCAGCAGCGCGTTAAAGTTGCCCAGCAGCTGCTGGTTGGCCAGATTGTTGGTCGGCTGGCTGAGGGTGCGAGCCGCTGCCACCGCCGGGTTTAGCAGCCACTGGGCCCAGGTCCAGGCCTGCCACAGCTTGCGAGCCGAGGGTTCCACCTGGCGGTAGACCTCGTAGCCCTGCACCGCCTGCCCCACCGTCACCTGGCCTAAAACCGGAGACAGCGTCTCAATCCAGCGGTCCACATCGTCCACCGTGCCCCGCAGCAGACCGTAGGCGTCGGGCAAATAAATATTTAGCAGCGGATACTTCACGTCGGGGTGGTAGGCCTGGGCCACCGCCGTCACCACCTCCCGGCAGCGGCCCAGCAGCGGGTTCCAGTCTTCCCACACCGGGGGGTCATTTTGGGCGGCGGTGAGAATATGTTCGAGGGCCAGGGCCGCCGAACTCGGCACCGCCCCGACAGCGGGTATGTCCACCTCCGCCACCGCATCTAGCTCCTGCTGCGCCTGCTCCAGCGCTGCCTCCATCTGCTTCAGGGCGGGCTTAGTCCAGCTGACCAGCAGCCAGCGCCACAGCACCAGCATCACCACAATCACCGCCCAGATCCAGTTCAGCCCCCAGGCGTGAATCTGCACCGCCGCCGCCGTTAGGATGAAGCCTGCGATCGCCACCAAAGGCAGCGCCAACACCCCCCACTGCCAGGGCTTAAATTTCACCATTGCTCGGTTCCCCAACGCCCAATGCTTATAGTTTAAGCAGAAGGGGTTTGGGGTTTGGGGTTTGCGGTTTACGGTTTACGGTTCACGGTTCACGGTTCACGGTTTAAGGTTTCGCCTAACACCTTGCACCTTGCACCTTGCACCTTGCACCTAACACCTTGCACCTA
>DAIPYU010000198.1:0-3115 GCA_036782635.1 Nodosilinea sp. CTOTU7353 | reverse complement strand
CACCTTGCACCTATCCCCTAAGCCATCTGCCCCAACGGCACTCCCCCCTCAACCCCCTCCCCCTCATGCTTCACCGCCCGCTCCGCCACCGGCAGCGGCTTGCGGCCATAGCTCAGCTGGTTGAGCCAAAACACGTCCTCGGTGCGCACCTGCTCAAACCCGGCGTAGCCCAGCCAGGCATCCACATTGCCCTGGCTGTAGTCGCGAATGAAGGGTTCCTCAAAAATTGTGCTGAGCCAGTCGGTGGCCCGCAGGGTGCGCTGGTTGCCGTCAAGCACCAGCATTTGCCCGCCGGGCGTCAGCAGCCGAAACGCTTCTGAGAGAATGGTTTTAGCCACTGCTGGGGGTGTTTCGTGGAACAGCAGCGTGGCGCACACCACATCAAAGCTGGCCGCGGGCAGCCCGGTGGTCATGGCGTTGCCGTGGCGATAGGTCACATCCACCGCAGCAGTGCGGGCCTTGTGGTCGGCCATCACCAGCATCTGGGGCGACAGGTCGAGACCGATCACCTCCGCCTCGGGAAAGCGACCCTTGAGCATCAGGGTGGTAGTGCCCGTGCCACAGCCCAGGTCTAAAATGCGGCGCGGGGTGCCCCCAATGGCCTTCACCAGGCTCTCGCGCACCCAGGTTTCGCCGGGGGGCAGCACGTACTGGGTGATCGGGTCGTAGGTAAGGGCTGCGTCTTTATTCAAGTAGCCATGCTTCACCCCGTGGAAGTTGCTGGTCTTGTAGTAGTTGGGGTACACCACCTGGGGGTTGGTGAATTCCGCCACCGCCGTTTCCCAGTCGATGCTCTCGCTCAGGCGCACCAGGGCATCGCGGTCAATCAGGTGCGAAAAAATCGGCGCTAGAAACTGCTCAAACAGAGTTTTAGACTGGGATGCCATAGGTCAATACCAACGCCGCGCAAACTCCCCTCAGCCTAACAAGTTCGTTTCTCGCTGGCCAGGGCAAAAGCAGCAGGCCAATCCACCACGACCTTTGAGGAGTCTTCTGTGGCTGTGGAAATGTCATAATTTGAATCACTAGCGGTACTGATACGCCATGATCACCACCACCCAGCGCCTGACCCTAGATGAGTATCTAGCCTATGACGACGGCAGCGATCGCCGATGCGAACTGGTCAATGGGGAACTGCGACCGATGAGCCTGGGAACCGGTAAGCATGGAGCGATTATCAAGCGCCTGGAAAGAATATTTGACGTCGAGGCTGAGCGCGTTCAAAATCCTTGGACTGCCCTAGCCGGAGTAGTAGGCCTGCAAAGCCCTCGCAGCGACCGCTGGGACACCGTCAGAATTCCCGATGTATCAGTGCTGACGCTAGAGCAGTGGGAGGCGTTGCAAGAGCGAGAGGCCGTCATTCGCCTCAATGAGCCGCCACTGCTGCTGGTGGTAGAAGTGGTGAGTGAGTCGACCAAAAGCACTGATTATCGGGCAAAGCGGGCAGAATACAGCGTTTTGGACATTCCAGAATATTGGATTGTAGACTCGCTGGTGGGCAAAGTGACCATCCACATTCTTCTGGAGGGATGGTACGAGGCCACAGAATACCAGGGCCAGAGTTTAGTTCAGTCGTCCATTTTTCCAGAGCTGACCTTGACCGTTGAAAGCATTCTGCAAGGCTAGTACGTTACCAACCTCGTTATAACAGGCGATAAAGGCTTAAAGGTGCAAGGCATACGGTTCACGATAGGGGCAAAAGGTCTTTCGGCTAGCACAAGGTTTTACAACGTAGTCTGTGTCCAGCTTCCATGGAACAACATAATAATGGCTTTGCACTACCCGGCTACAGCCTGCGCTCCGGCTCCACCCTTGATCGCGCCACCGTAGTCAAATTTATGGAGCGCACCTACGCTGAGCTTGACCCCCAGCAGCCTACGGGCCACATTGCCGAAACCGTTGATCGCTATCTCGGTCGAGATACGCCCCTCTGGTGGGCCAATCTGGAGTCTACCGCTGAGTCTACCGCTGCTCCGGTGGGGGTAATCTGGCTGGGGCAAGCGACCGACCAGCGCAGCGGCGTTTTGCACCCCTATGTGTTGATGCTCTACGTCGCCCCCGACCATCGGCGGCGGGGCCTTGCCACCGCTCTGCTCACCGTGGCTGAAGCCTGGGCGCAGCAGCAGGGGCATGGCCAAATCACCCTCCAGGTGTTTAGCGATAACCAGGCGGCCCAGGCGCTATATACCAGCTTTGGCTACCAACCCGAAGCCGTGCTGCTGAAAAAAAACTTAATTGCCAACGGTGGAGTGTGACGCTCAGTTAAGTTCTTTATGCAACCTTAATCTTTCGAGGCCACCATAGGCATACAACACCATCATTAGCCGCTACGACTGCTGTAAAGCATCCGGAATAATCGGGGAAACCTGGGAAGGGTTAGCAATTAGACCTAAACTGCGCCATCGCTCAACAAATCGGAGAACCCTATGAAGAACTTTGTCTACTGGGTAATGGGTGAAAAGGCCGGGCGCACCATTGTCGGCACCTGGAACTGGCTGTGGGGCATTCCCGTTGAGTCGGGCGGCAAGGTGGCCGTATCGGTAGCCGAAGAATCGCTTCAGTCAATGCAGGAATCGGTGCAAAAACTAGCCCAAGCCGTCGCCATGCAGGTGGGCTCCTACGAGCGAGCTAAAAAGAAATACGAAGAAAAAGCCCAGGAGCTGCGCCGGCTAGAGCAGCAGGCCCTGACCGCACAAAAAATGGGCAAAGAAGAAGCCGCCCGTCTGGCCATGACCAAAGCAATTCAGATCGAGCAGCTCTTGCCCCAGCTCGAAAGCCAGGTCAAACAGGCCGAAAAGTTTGTCAACGCCTCGAAAGACAAGCTCAACCGCGAACGGCTCAAGCTAGAGCAATACAAGACCGACATGCAAAACATGAAGGATCTAGCTGAGATCAACAGCGCCCTAGAATCCATCGCCCAGGTCAACAACGAGTTTGACATCGGCTCGGCTCGGTCTTCCTTTGAGTCGGCCAAGAACGCCGTAGAAGGTCGCCACCTGCGCAGCAACGCCTTGGCCGAGCTGTCTGAAAACCCGAACGAAAAGCTAGCGGCAGACCTAGACCAAATGACCATCGACGACGAAGTTGCGCGCCGCCTGCAACTGCTCGAAGGCAC
>DAIPYU010000197.1:1690-6129 GCA_036782635.1 Nodosilinea sp. CTOTU7353 | reverse complement strand
CAGCCCCACCATGCGCATATCTCTCAACTGGCTCAACGAATACGTCAATGTCCAGCTTTCGCCCGAAGCCTTGGCCGCGGCTTTAACCATGGCCGGGTTTGAGGTCGAAGACATTGAGGATAGGCGCACCTGGGCCGATGGCGTAGTGGTGGGCCGAGTGGTTGATCGCGCCCCCCACGCCGATGCCGACAAGCTCAGCGTCTGTCAGGTGGATATTGGTCAGCCCGATAGGTCAACCATAGTGTGCGGAGCCGCCAACGTGCGGGCCGACATCTACGTGGCGGTGGCCACCGTAGACACCTATCTGCCGGTGGTCGATCTGACGATCAAGCCCCGCCAGCTGCGGGGGGTGCCCTCGGCGGGCATGATCTGCTCCCTGGCCGAGCTAGGGCTAGCAAAGGATTCTGAGGGCATCCACATTTTTGCGGCGGACTCCCTGACGGTGGGGCAGGATGTGCGCCCGCTGCTGGGTCTAGACGATGTGATTTTGGATGTGACCTCGACCGCCAACCGGGCCGACGCTCTGAGCCTGGTGGGCATTGCCCGCGAGGTGGCGGCGATTACCGGAGAGACGCTGCACTTGCCTGTCACCCAAGCGCCAGTCATTCCCGACAGTACAGCGGCTCCGGCGATCACCCTCAGCGATGAAAAAGCCTGCCCAATCTACATCGGCACGGTGCTAGAAAACATTGCCCTCGGCCCTTCGCCCCTGTGGTTGCAGCAGCGCCTGGTGGCGGCGGGCACCCGCCCGATCAACAACGTGGTGGATATCACCAACTATGTGCTGCTGGAGTGGGGTCAGCCGCTCCACGCCTTTGACCGCGATCGCCTGCTGTCTACAGGCGAGGGTCTAGCCCTTGGGGTGCGCTATGCCCGGCCCAACGAAACCCTGGTCACCCTAGACAGCCAAAAACGCCAGCTGGCCCCCGAGACCCTGCTGATTACCGCCAACGACCAGCCCGTCGCCCTGGCGGGGGTGATGGGCGGCGAGGCCACCGAGGTGCACGACGGCACCCAGGCGGTGGTGCTAGAGGCGGCTTTCTTTGACGCGGCGGCGATTCGCCGGTCGGGCCGCAGCCAGGGGTTGCGCACCGAGGCCTCGGCCCGCTACGAGCGCGGGGTAAACCCGGCCGAGCTGAAGCTGGCCTGCGATCGCGCCCTGCAACTCCTCCAGGAGCTAGCCGGAGCCACCGTCGTCGCCCAAACCACCGCTACCACCGCCCTCGGGGCCAACATTCCCGAGCGGGTGATTACCCTGCGGCTGAGCCGGGTGACCCAGCTGCTGGGGCAGGTGACCAACCTGGGCGACAGCACCCAAGACCTGCCCGAAACCACCGTGCAAACGCTGCTAGAAACCCTCGGCTGCACTGTAGTCCCTGGCGCGGATTCTAACCTGTGGGCGGTGACGGTGCCCCCCTACCGCTACCGTGACCTCGAGCGCGAGGTCGACTTAATTGAAGAAATCGCCCGCCTCTACGGCTATAACTACTTTGCCGATACCCTGCCCCAGCGGGCCGTGGGCGGCTACCTATCCCTAGAGGCCGCCCTCCGACGCCAGGTGCGGGCCACCCTGCGGGCGACAGGGCTAACGGAGCTGCTGCACTATTCGCTGACCAAGCCGATTTCCGACCGCCAGGTGACCCTGGCCAACCCTCTGTTCCCGGAGTATTCTGCCCTGCGCCAAGACCTGGTGGATGGGCTAATTGACGCCTACGCCTTTAACCTCAACCAGGGCAATGGCCCCCTGAATGGCTTTGAAATCGGCCACATTTTTTGGCAAGACGACGAGGGTATCCATGAAGCCCAAGCCCTAGGGGGCATTGTGGGCGGCGACGGCAGGTCGAGCCAGTGGGTGACCAGCGGCCAAGACCAACCCCTCACCTGGTACGAGGCCAAGGGCCTGCTCGACAGTGTGTTTAATCGTCTGGGTCTGGCGGTTGACTACCGCGCCGACAGCGCTGATCCGCGCTTTCACCCAGGGCGCACAGCCTCGCTGTGGGTGCGGGGACGGCTAGAGCTGGGGCGTTTTGGCCAGCTGCACCCCCAGATGCGGCAGCAGCGTCAGCTGCCAGAGGCGGTGTATGTGTTTCAGCTCAACTGGGCCGCGCTGGAAACCTGCCTGGTGCCGGGGTTGCAAAAGTCGGCGAAGTTCAAGGTCTACTCGACATTTCCGGCCAGCGATCGCGACCTGGCTTTCTACGCTCCGGTGGAGGTCTCTGTGGCCGATCTGCAAGCGGCCATGGGCAAGGCCGGGGGCAAACTGCTGGAGTCTGTAGCTCTGTTTGACGAATATCGGGGCGAGAGCGTGCCGGCGGGGCAGCGCAGCCTGGCCTTTCGGCTGGTGTATCGTTCTTCCGACCAGACCCTCACTGACGAAACCGTAGACCCCGTACATCAAAAGGTGCGGGCTACCTTAGAAAAGCAGTTTGGGGTAGCGCTGCGCAGCTAGCCCCGGTTAAGCAGCTTAGGCCATTTCTCGAAAAGAACTTCCCTGCACCAGGCAAACAACCGTTTGCCCCTACGGTAGAGCAACTTGTGAGTGGGGCATTTTCTTTGCTGGAGATTACCTTAGCTGCTGACCACGAGCCAAACGTAGGCTAGAGCACCCAGGGCTGTCACCCCCGCCAGGGCATCGCCCTGGCGAGCGATAAAATTCTGAAAGATCGCCCAGGAGTCGCGCAGCAGCTGTCGCCGGGTTTGGCCCAACTCGACCATCAGCGCCTGAACCTGGGCGTCGACTTCTTGGGCGGTCAGCTCGTTGCGGCGGTAGGCGGCTTCTAGCTCATCCAGCTTGCGCCAGTAGTCTCGGGTGGTACCGATCAAGTCAGGAAGCATTTGTTAATTTTTGTAACTGCGTTGTTACAGTTTAGCGCTCCAACAGGTTTGGGGTGTCTGTAGAGGGACATAGGTAGGGCTAAATCCGGCTTGGTTGTCCCCGATTCAGCAGGGTGCCTGGGCTCAAGCCTGCGCCTAGTACGCCCATGCCCGTACAGTTTGGACTGGGGGGAATCGGGGTGATGGGCTTCAGGTGTTAGGTTTCGGGTGTCAGGCATGGCTGGCCGATCAATGCCGGGCTGTACCAGGGGCCACGGGCGACTGGTCTATGCTGATAGAGGGATCTCTCGTCTGCTGGAGAGGTCTGTTCAGCCCTATTTCTCTAGCCCTATTTTTTAATTGTTGCGCCATGTTTGCCACTACTGCCCCGCCGCTGCCGGTCAACCGCGATCGCATTCGCCCCGCCATTCAAGCTCTGCAAGACCAGTTGGTGGCCTGGCGGCGGGGCATTCACCAGCGGCCCGAGCTGGGGTTTAAAGAATGGCTCACCGCCGACTTTATTTGCAGCAAGCTGAGCGAATGGGGCATTGAGCACCGGGGCGAGATCGCTGAAACCGGCGTAGTGGCCGTGATCGAGGGCACTGGCCCCGGGCCAGTGCTGGGCATTCGCGCCGATATGGATGCCCTGCCCATTCAAGAAGAGAACACAGTACTCTACTGCTCGCAGCACGATGGGGTGATGCACGCCTGCGGCCACGACGGCCACGTGGCGATCGCCCTGGGCACCGCCCACTACCTAGCCCACCACCGCGACAGCTTTGCGGGCACGGTCAAGATCATCTTTCAGCCCGCCGAAGAGGGGCCGGGGGGGGCCAAACCCATGATTGAAGCCGGGGTGCTCACCAACCCCGAGGTGGACGTCATGATTGGCCTGCACCTGTGGAACAATCTGCCCCTGGGCACCGTGGGCGTGCGCACCGGGGCGCTGATGGCGGCGTCAGAATTTTTTACCTGCACGGTGCAGGGCAAGGGGGGCCACGGCGCGCTGCCCCACCAAACGGTGGACTCGATTGTAGTGGGGGCGCAGATCGTCAACGCGCTGCAAACCATTGTGGCCCGCAACATTGACCCCACCAAGGCGGCGGTGGTGACGGTGGGCAAATTTCACGCCGGTACGGCCCAAAACGTGATCGCCGACACGGCCACCCTCAGCGGCACCGTGCGCTACTTTGACCCCGCCTACGCCGACTACTTTGCCCCCCGCATGGAGCAGATCATCGGCGGCATTTGCCAGAGCCAGGGGGCCAGCTACAGCTTTGACTACAAAGCGCTGTACCCACCCGTGATCAACGACGCCGGGGTGGCAGATCTGGTGCGATCAGTCGCGCTGTCGGTGGTGGAAACCCCCGCCGGGGTGGTGCCCGACTGCCACACCATGGGCGGCGAGGACATGGCCTTTTTCTTGCAGGAGGTGCCGGGGTGCTATTTCTTCCTAGGCTCAGCCAATGCCGACAAGGCCCTGGCCTACCCGCACCACCACCCCCGCTTTGACTTTGATGAGACCGCCCTGGGGCTGGGGGTGGAGATGTTTGTGCGCTGTGTGGAGGCGTATTTTGGGGAGTGAGGGGGAGTGGATGGGTAGATGGGTAGATGGGTGGATGGGT
>DAIPYU010000197.1:0-1590 GCA_036782635.1 Nodosilinea sp. CTOTU7353 | reverse complement strand
GATGGGTAGATGGGTGGATGGGTGGGCTGGTGAAGGGGTGAAGAGGTAGGGGCAGACCCACGTGTCTGCCCTAGCTAGGGTGATAGATGGGTGGATGGGTGGATAGGTTAATTTCTTTGGGCTGGGGGGTGGTGCGGGTGGCAGAGTTGCTATGCTTGGCGGTTAGGTAATGAGGATTCCACCATGAAGCAGCTAGGGCGGCGGTTTGGGGTGCTGATTGTGGGGGCGATCGCCCTGGTGGTGAGCATTGTGCTGACCCAGGGGCTGCCTGGGGGCGTTGGGAAGAATACACCGGATGCGCTTGCCCAGGGTAACGCTCCACCGCCGGCCTTAGCTCCGGCACTGCCGATGGTCAGCGGTAGTTTTGAAGACCCCCAGGGCCGATTTCAGATCGGCATTTTAGACGGATATAGTGTCAGCTCAGCGGGGGGTAGCCCGCTGTTTCAGGCGGCGGATGGCAGTTTGGCCTACACCGTAGCGGTCGCGCCCCTAGCCTCGGCCCAGGCGTCTGAAGCGGCCCTGGTGGCCGCAGCCGAGAGCACCTTTGGCGCTGGAGAAGGCTTTGTGGCGGGCAACGACGTGCAGCCGATCCCCGGCGGCGGCATTCGGATCAACTGGTCGGGTCGCCTCAGCCAGGGGGCCGCACCGCCCCAGCCGATTGCCGGCAAAATCTTTGCCCGCCAGCGCGGGAATGAGGTGTTTTTGCTGCTGGTGGCGGCCACCAGCGCCGCCGAGCCCCAGCTCGCCGACGCCATCAACGCCCTGGGTGGGACGCTGACGGTGCCGTAGGCTACAGTAGCCTTAGTTGAAGGGTTAAGCGGGCTATGGGTATGCGCCAATCGACCTTGTGGGGGCTGCCTCAAACCTATCTGCTGCTGGGGGGTACGGCCTTAGGCTATGCCTTACTGATTTTTCTGGCGGGGCCAAGGCCCATCGTCGGGCTGGCGGGGGCCGGGGTGGCGGCGGCGATGGTGGGCAGCTGGGTGGTGGGGTTTCGCCCTGGTGAAACGGCAACAGATAGTGATGACCTGCTCAACCCTGAAATCTTTGCCGGTCAGCTGGGTACCCTGGGGCAACGGGTGCCTAAGCCGGCTCAAAAAACCTGGGCTCAGGTGCACACCTGGGCCAGCGAATCGCAGCGGTTTGCCGCCCGAATCTATGAGCGTGATTCGCTACTTCAGCTAGAGCTGCTAGAAGCCATGCACACAGTCCTCGACCTATCGGGCCAGGTGGCCGACGCCCTGGCGGTGATCGACCAGATTGAAACCCCCGCCTATCGGCAACTGGCCCAGCAGCGCCTGGAGTCTAGCTGCGATCGCCTCCAGGCCACCCACTCCCAGCTGCAACAGCTCCAAGACCAGGTGGCCCTTTCTACCCTAGATAGTCCCAGCGACGACACCCTACCCCAGCGCCTGCAAACCCTGATCGACGCCAACAAAACTATCCTCCAAGATCCCTCCCCTTAGCTAGGGCAGACACGTAGGTCGGCCCTTACCCCCCCATCCCCTCATCCACCCATCACCCTAGCTAGGGCAGACACGTGGGTCTGCCCCTACCCATCCACCCATCCACCCATCCACCCATCCACCC
>DAIPYU010000196.1:5099-6201 GCA_036782635.1 Nodosilinea sp. CTOTU7353 | reverse complement strand
TTACTCAGGGCGTGGGAAGACAATTTACCAGAACAGATGGTTCAGCCAGTTGCTAAACAACTTTATCCCCTTGGGCTCTTGGTAGTCGGTGGGCAGCAGATCTTGGAAGGCCTGTTCTAGCTCTGCTAGGGCTTCGTTGATCGCCACGCGCTTGGGCCGGGTCTGGTGGGGCACCTGCACCGGCGGCCCAAATCGCAGGGTGAGCCGTTTGCGAAAGTACAGGGTTTGGGTGCCAATGATGGCCACAGGGTAAATAGGCACCCCTGATCGCATGGCGTAGAGCACGGTGCCCCGCTTGAGAGGGTGCATTTGCCCCTCGCGCTCCCCAAGACGGCCCTCGGGAAAGAGCATCACGCCGTCGCCTCTGGCCAGGAGCGCCTGTATTGCCTGGTCGATTTGCCGCATTTGGTGAATTGAGCTGCCGTTGGGCACGTGGTCATGGATTTCGGTGGCCAAGGATCTGAGGTCGTCGCGGCCCTCGTCGGCAGCGGCCATGACGGCTATTTCTTCCTTCCACCAGCGCTCCAGGGGAATGACGCCCCCGGCCCAGCCAATCAACCGCCGCTTCCAGCTCTTGTTGTAGAGGGTGCGGGCATCGCCAAGAATGTAGTAGTAGGGGGAAGGCGGGCAAAAGGCGAGGATTAAAAATGGGTCGAGGTGGTTCAGGTGGTTGGCAGTGAGCACATTGGGCTCGGTGGGAATGTGCTGAGGATTCTCAATGCGCACCCGAAAGAAACTCTTGATCAGGCGACGCATCATCCAGCGGCGAAAGCGACCGCTGACCCGCTGGTCGGCGGTGCCCTGAGCGATCGCACTCAGCTCGGCTAAATCGTGAGTAATACACTCGCGCACCACGGGCTGCCGGGCGGTGGCGACGCCCTCATGCACTCGGGCGATCGCCTCTGGGGTCAGCATCGCCGCCGAGTCACTCGGTTGTATCTCTTGTGTCTGGTGTGTCTGGGCAGAATCCTGCATGGGCATACCCTTCTTGGCCTGAGGAAAGTCCTGAGGACAACTCTGTGATCGTCAAACCTATCAGCTAAGCATAGCCAAGGTTGTCGACAGTTTTTCAGGATTTTGGCTTCAGGATTTTGGCTTCAGG
>DAIPYU010000196.1:0-4999 GCA_036782635.1 Nodosilinea sp. CTOTU7353 | reverse complement strand
TTCAGGATTTTGGCTTCAGGATTTTGGCTTCAGGGTTTTGGTGAGGGGGGTGGCTCGGGGAGCACACTCAACGCCCGTGGCAGGCTTTGTACTTTTTGCCGCTGTCGCACCAGCAGGGGTCGCTGCGCTTGGGCACCAGGGGTGGCAGGGCGTCGCCATCCACATAGAACCAGTGGTCTTTTTGCCGCGTAAAGCGCGATCGCTCATGCACCTGACCCAGCTTCAGATCTTGGTAGTAGGCGACAAATTCCACTACGCCTCGGCTGTCGGTGGCCAGCCCCGCCTCGGTCGCCAACACCCTCAACCCCAGCCAGGTGGTCGTAGCGGTGCTCTGCAAAATTGCCGCCCGCTGGCCGGGGTAGCGCTGGGTGGGGTGGTGGGTAGCAATCAGATACTCGATGTTGCCCTGGTGATAGGCCGTGTAGCGCGATCGCATCAGCTGCTCTGCAGTCTCAGCCGCTACCTTACCCACCAGATAGGGCCGACAGCAGTCCCCAAAGGCCTGACCACTCCCACAGGGACACCTATCTGTAACCGCCGTCTTCATCGCCACCCACTCCCCTACTCCCCCACTCCCCACCTACCCACGCGCCTGCTCCGGCAAAATCAGCGTCTCCCCATAGGACTCGCGCCGAGACCGAGGCAGCGGCTGATAGGCGGCCGCATCCACCCGCTTGATGCGATCAAAAAAGGCTTCGTAAAAACGCTCTAGACAGTCACAAAACCAGGCCTGATAGTCGGGCCAGCGATCGCGGTTATCCAGATCAGCTTCGGCCAGGGTACAGGCCACCATGCAGGCGTCATCCCCAGCACCATCCCAAATCAGCGGCACGCCCACCTCGTCAGCTATAGCCTCGCGCTCCTGGGCCAGCAGATGAAAGTGGGGCTGGGCATCGATGCCTGAGAGCAGCAGCTCGGTGTAGAGGCTACCGTGGTCGCGATCCAGAATGGCATTGAGGCGAAACCCGGCGCGGGCAATGGCAAAGCCCATGGTGGCGGCGGTGGCGGGGGAGCCGGGTTTGACCAGGGTGCCCCGGCGATCCATGCGATCGCAGAGGCCAGTCCAAAAGTCCAGATTCTCCTGCTGAAGCTCGCTCAGCGGCTCCGGCTCTGGCTCAGGGGGCTCTGGCTCAGGGGGCTCTGGTTCAGGGGGCTCTGGCTCAGGGGCCGTCGCCTCAGGGAGCGGCTCGGCTTCATTCTCCCCATCGTGGGTCTCGCCGTCATCCTCAACCGCGCCACAGGTGGGAATGAAATTGGCCGCCATTGCCGCTTTGCCAATCTGCCACAGCTCCACCGTGAGCCCCAAAAAAGTGATTTCGCTGGCCTGGTTAAGCCAGTCGATGGTCAGCACAGCCTCGGCAGAAAACTCCGGTGCTACCCACAGAACAACAGCGGCATCCTCAGCCGCGGCCCAGGCCAACAGCAGGCCCAGATCAGCAGCGATCAGGGTATCTAGGTGAGCGGCCACCAGAACTACGGCAGCAGTGTCAGCCGCGGTCAGCAGGGTATAGCCTTCGGCGGGCTGGTCTGCGTTGAGCGAAAACCCCAGACCCACCGAGTCACCCAGCAGTTCTAGGGTTTCCTCGTCGGTTAGCCACTGCTGAAAGTCGGCCTGGGTCTGCCAATAGTCGGTGGGGTCGAGTTTTTCCAGTCGTCCCAGCTTGGGTTTGGCAGATCGCTTTGGCACGGGTGATTCGCTCTGGCATAGGTCAATGGCTGATCCTATTATGGCGCGGCGGTGTCACACCCACTCAGCCTTCCCTGCACCCCTGCCCCTGCTACCGGCGCTACTTCCCAAGGGACTTAACTCCAGGGCGTTGGCCCCAAGCCCGTGGCCCATAATCCTAGTGACTGACCAGGGCTGCCCGCCACAGGGTGTATCCCTGGGCGCTCAGGTGCAGGCCGTCGGTGGTCAGCTCGGCCCGCAGCTGCCCCTGCCCATCGCTAAAGCTGGGGTGCAGGTCCACAAAGGTCGCCCCCTGCCCCTCGGCTAGAGCGGCAAACTGGCGGTTGACCGACTGAATACGATCGCTGGGCAACTCCCTCAACCGGGTCGGCAAAATCGAATACACCACCAGTCGCGCCTGGGGATGCTGCTGCTTGAGGCGGGTGATCATTTGGTACAGGTTATCGACCACATCGGCCTCGGTGACCCCGTTTTTGAGGTCGTTAATACCCGCCATGATGTGGATAGCCCGAGGCTGGGTGGCCGCAAAATAGTGCAGCCGCCGTTGCATTTGGGCGGTGGTTTCTCCCGAAATGCTCTGGTTGAGCCACAGCTGGCCCTGCGGCAACTCGTCCAGGGGCAGCCACAGGGCCAGCGAGTCACCCACGACTACGGTGAGCGATCGCGGCCCCTGAATACGAGCCATGGTCTCAGCCTCTTGGGCCAGTAGCGCCTGCCACTGGTCGTGGGTGGGAGTGTCTAGGGCTCGCTGCCACTGATCCCGGTACTGCTGGGGCGCAACTTGGGTATGGAGACGGCCCGCTTGTAAGGTCGCAGTTCGAAACTGGTAGAGCTGAGAACCGCTGACCGGCTCTAGCGCGGCACCGCCCTGGGGTAGTGCCGGGGGGCGCGGAGGCAGCTGCGGTAGCGCCGGCCGCACGGGCGTTCTGACCGCCTCTGGCCGAGGCCAGCGGTTAACCGCAGCATTCATCGATAGCGGCGGCTGTTCAGCAGGGTTCAATGCCGCCTGGGATACCTCTACAGGAGCGGCCCCTAGAGAAGACTCCCCGAAAGAAACTGTCGCCGTGGTTGTGGAGCAATTTTCTAAGGCCGCCTCATCTCCTAGCGCAGCAGAGCAATTGTCTGGCTCGGCAGCCATCACCGCTACCGTGTTGGCCTCCGCAGGGGGGTTGCGCCTAGCCGAGTGGGGCGTCGTCACCCCACCGATCAGTAGTTGAGTCGCTAAAAGCCAAATATCCATGCGCGCCCTGCCCAGAACTCCCAGTTCCTTCTCCAGGCAAAGAGACAGCGCATCAGGATAAAGATGAGATATGTCGCGCCCCCTTGACGGATCTGCAACCAACTCGCAATAATGAAAGACTGTATTTATGCGCTCGGATCAGGTTTCTAAGGCTAACGCCCTAAGCAATGGTTCTCCAGATTTGGAGTCAGTTGGCACCTGTACGGCGGTTATGAGGTAACAAATGACATACGCAATTGTTGAAGCAGGTGGCAAGCAGCTGCGGGTAGAGCCCGGCCGGTTTTACGACATCGACCGTCTTGCCCTAGAGGTAGACGACGCAGTCACCCTAGAGCGGGTGCTGTTTGTAGACAACGACGGCGAAGCCCTCGTCGGCCAGCCGGTGGTCGAAGGGGCTACGGTCACTGGCAGCGTGGTTAGCCATCTGCGGGGCCGCAAGATCATTGTCTATAAGATGCAGCCCAAAAAGAAAACCCGCAAAAAGCAGGGTCACCGCCAAGAACTCACTCGGGTGATGATCAACTCCATTGAGGTGGGCGGCAAGGCGATCGCAGGCGAAGCTGCGGCTCAAGCAGCCCCCCCGGCAGAGGCGGAAGTCGCTGAGGCCGACGCCGAAAGCTAAGTCTCTCGACACGCTCTTGACCCAGCTCAATGGGGAATCTGTGGTCCTCCCACAGGCAAAACCCCGCTGCTGGGCTTGAATTTGGGTTAAATTAAACAGTAGGTAGGTTGAAGGAATACACCCATGGCTCACAAGAAAGGTACAGGTAGTACTCGTAACGGGCGCGACTCAAACGCCAAACGCCTGGGCGTCAAGCGCTACGGCGGTGAGTCTGTGCGCGCTGGCAACATTTTGATCCGCCAGCGGGGCACCAAGATTCATCCCGGCGAAAACGTTGGTCGCGGCAGCGACGACACCCTATTCTCTCTGGTAGACGGCATCGTCACCTTTGAGCGTCGCGGCAAGAATAAGAAGAAAGTCAGCGTTTACCCTGCCGCTGCGACTGCACCCACTGCGGTCACCGTGTAGGCGACCCGCGCTTAGTCCCCACAAAAAAAGCTCCTCAGTTTGAGGAGCTTTTTTTGTGGGGAAAATTTGTTGAAAAACTTGGGTGAATGGTTCACAGAAACCCGGTGGCCAAGGCCATCGGGTTTCTAGCGGCTGCCTAGTGCAGCATGGCGTTAATCAGCCCACCATTCCTGATACCTGAACCCGGCACCTGAAACCCCAAGCAAAGTGGCTGCATCGACGCCCCAAAGTACTACAGAGTACTAGTCTAGGTAGCCCATCAGCACCGACGGCGAGGGATCAATCTCATTGGGGGCAATGGGGCGATCGCCGGGCAGTGTGTGGAGGTCAGATATATGCATAGTGCTTACCTCGATCGGGCGGTGACCCGGCAGCGTATCGGTCGTCGAAATCTCGAAGGTGTTGGCCCCAATGGGACGAACGCCCGCGCGATCAATGGTGCCAACAATCTCGAAGCCACCCAGAGAAATGGGGCGATTGTTAGGCAAGCTATCGGTTTCGGCTACCCGAGTGTCGTCGGTTAGTACCATGACATCGCTGCTTTTAGGGCTGGCTTTAACGATACCGCCCGAAGCGGTGGCCCGCTTACCGCGAGTGCCCCGTGTAGAGCGGCTCGTGGCGGGTTCCTTCTCAGGGGTGTCGGCACTGCCGTTGCTAGAGTCGTTGGTGGTGGTCATAGGAGTAAAAAAGTCCTTGTTGCTGCAAACAGCCGCCCAGGGGGCAAAACGCTGATGTGATGAAGATAATGAGTCAAACCAAATCCAGAATCGGAGTTCTGCCTGGGGAAAACGACAGATCCCGAGCTGGACTTAGTACAATCACTAAAACCTGTCTGGGGCGCGCGCTGCCCATGGACAACCCCCACCGAAAACAGGGCTATTAAGTAAGTATTATACTTTGATGACTACACCATCGAGTTTACGAAAGGTGATTGCGACCATAAGGGATTCGTACCAGGCTTGGCCAGGGATCGCTACCCGCCTGGCCCGTTGCTTGGGCAGAGCCGTTGACGCTGCCCAGAGGGCAACGATAGCGAGGTTGG
>DAIPYU010000195.1:0-6313 GCA_036782635.1 Nodosilinea sp. CTOTU7353 | reverse complement strand
CCTTGGCGGGGTCAACGATGTGGTGCTCGCGCTCCAGGGCCATCTGCATTGGCTCCAGCTGGTCGGGGTTGTCTTCGGCCAGTAAGATTCTCATGACCCGTGGCGGCTCCGGCTAAGTCACTCTAAGTTTACTATTTGTAGCGATGGCCCCTGCGCTTAAGCCGTCTGCCCCTGGCGCTGGCGAGAACTGAGACAGCAGCAGGTTGTTATGGCTATAGCTCCAGAGGTATGAGGAATGTCCGAATAGCTCTGGCGATCGCTATCAAATCAGACTTCGCCAAAACGTCCTGGCGAGAAGTCTGGGCTAAAAAAGACTGGAGCCACGAAGGCTGGACATTAAGCTAAATTGAAAACACAACCGTTACAGTTTTTAACATCTAATGCTGATTCTCTCTGCCACCCACGGCACCAACCTCAACCTGGCCCAAGCCTTTGCCGACGAAGCCGCCAAGCAGGGTGCATCCACCGCAGTAATGAGCCTGCCTGAGCTGCAGCTGCCCCTCTACGACTCGCTGGTGAGCGAGGCTGGCCCCGGTTTGGCCAAACTAGAGCAGGCCATGAAACAGCACAAGGGGATGGTGATCTGCGCGCCCGAGTACAACGGCTCAATTCCCCCGGTGGTGACCAATGCGATCGCCTGGCTCTCCGTCAGCACCGAAGACTTTCGCGCCCTGTTCAACGGTCGCCCGGTGGCCCTGGCCACCCACAGCGGCGGCGGCGGCAACAAAGTCGCCCTGGCCATGCGGCAGCAGCTGTCTCACCTGGGCAGCACGGTGCTGGGGCGCGAGGTAGTGGCGACCTCTCAGAAGGCGGCCAATCCCGATGCGATCGCCGCCCTAGTCACCCAGCTTGCCGCCCTCGAACCCTCCTACGAAGGTGTGCCGGCCAAGGTGTAGCCCCTTACCCCCCACCTGATCGCTGCCAGAAGAAAAACGCCGCCTGCACAATGCCGATGGTGAAGCCTAAAATGCCGCCCAGGTTGACGATCGCCTGCAATTCGTTGCGCACAATGCCCTGAATCGCCATCTCCAGCTCCTTGGCGGAGGTGCCCCGTACCCGGTCGATGATCACCTGGTCAATGTTCAAAATTGGGATTATCTGGGCCACCAGCGACTCTAGGTCACGCTCCAGGTAGCGTTCTAAAATCAGCGCCAGCTCTTCGCTTACCGGGTCCAGCGACTGGGTGATCACCGCCGAATTTTGCAGCCGGTTGAGCAGCTGGGTGGCCAGGGTTTCCCAATTGATCGAAGCGCCCAGGCCGCGCACAAACTCTGGCCCCAGGGTGCGAATGTAGCCCTGCACCGCCTCCCGCAGGTTGCCCCGCACCTGGCGCACGGTGGAGACCGGCAGGTTTTGCAGCGACACCCGCTGAAGCGACTCTTGCAGGCGCTTTTTGAGCTGTAGGGCCACCACCAACTCGGCAATGCGAGCGTTGCTAACCTCGCGCTCGTCGAGGCAAAAGGCCCGTAGGCGGCCCAGGGCGTTGCGCACCCCAAACAGATTGGCCACCACCCAGTAGGTGCCGCTGGTGCGCTCTCGAAAAATTGTATCGATCACTTGAATGTTGCGGTCGGTGAGAAAATCGACCGCCAGCTGGCGCATTTTATCGGGCGGAAACACCCCGCTCAGCAGCCAGGTAGCAATCTGGTCGGCCTGCTCGGCGGTGAGCCGAAAGTCGATCAGCACTTGGTCAAACAGCTGGTTGAGCTGGGGTTCTAAAAAGTCTTCGCGCCGCGCCCACACCCGAATTAGCCGGGGCAGCGACTTGCCAAACAGGTCTTGCAGAATGGCCCCGGCAATCTGGGCGGTGCGCACTTGGGCGCGGCTCTGCACCTGGTCGAGGGCCAGCTGCAACAGCCACTTGATCGCCGCCTGGGTGCGCTCGGTCTGCAACAGCCGCCGGGCCAGGTTTTGCAGCTCCTCGGGGGTGAGCAGCGACCCCATAATCGTGTCGGAGATGCGCTGGGCCAGCCGCTCCTGGTTACTGGGTATCAGCCCTGGGGTAAAGGGCAGCCGCCGCTTGCCCAGGTACAGGGGGCGATAGGGGCGAAACAGCATTTTGATAGCGATGTCATTGGTGAAATAGCCAATCACACCGCCGACAATCGGTGGAGCCAGCAGTAGCAACAGATCGGACCCGGTCATTGGCGACTCACCACCAGCACCCCCATCAGCCCGGCGGCAATGGGGTAGTGAACCGCCCGTCCAAACCCCACCTGGCGGGCCAGGGCCACCTGCTCTGGCCCTGTGGGAAAGCGGTCGACGCTGGGGCCAATGTAGGCATACTCATCGGTCAGGCCCATGTCCTGGGCGGTGGGCACCACCAGCGCATTGAGGTACCAGCGCTGAAACTGCTCAGCTAGCGACCCTTGGGGGCGATGAAAGTCGAGAATGGCGGCGCTGGCCCCAGGCTTGAGCACTCGCCGCAGCTCGGCCAGCCCCTGGGGAATGTTGGTCAGGTTGCGCAGGCCGTAGCCCATGGTGGCGGCGTCGATAGAGCTGTCACCATGGGGCAGGGCCAGGGCATCGCCCTGCACCCAGTGCAGGGCGGCAGTGGGAGAAAGATGGCGCGATGCTGCGCTGGAGCGGCTGGGCGATCGCCCGGTTAAACCGATCTTTGCCCAGCGCTCCTCGGCCACCCCCAGCAGCTCGGCAGAAAAGTCTACCCCATACACCGTGCCAGACGCCCCCACCTGACGGGCCAGCATGATCGCCAGATCGCCGCTGCCGCAGCATACATCTAGGGCAGTGTGCCCAGGGGCCGCGCCGCTCCAGCGCACCGCCATGCGCTTCCAAACCCGGTGGAGGCCAAAGCTAAGGCGCTCGTTGAGGCGGTCGTAGACCGGGGCAATGCGGTCAAACAGGCCCTGAATCTCGGCGGCGGTTGGTGATGGCTGGGCAATTCCCACGGCGGTGCAGTAAACAAAGACCAATCCTTACTGTAGCGCCGCCGCCTACCCTCAGCTACGGTGTGCCGTGGGGTTTGTTACATCCGGGTGCTCAAAGTCACCAAAACTGCGCAAGGCTTCTGGCTCGATGCCGCTAGAACGCCGGTACAGAAACCCGGTTTCTTGGCGAGACGCAAGTCCTGCCGTTAGTCAGCGATGAAGAAACCGGGTTTTTAGCCATACTGCATCGATACTCTAGGTGCGATGCAGTATGGCTAAAGACTATTGCAGTTGGTAATCTGTACTTCTCCTGCCACCTCCACAGGCGTGGGCGTGGGCGTTATAGCCGCAGCGCCCTGACAAATCACCATAGAGGTGCGCGCCGTGCCGCCGGGATCAACGGTGGTAAAGACGACCCCGGCATAGCCCCGCAGAGCCGGGTCAACGGGGGTCGCCTGGGCGCTAGTAACCTTGGGTCCAACAACGCTGGAGGTGATGGTGTAGACGTAGTCAGGGGCCATGCCGTCGGTCACCCCGAGTTCGGTGATCGAGGTGGCAAACCTGGTGTTCTCCATGTAGAAGGCCTGCTGAGCACGGTTGACCAGGCCGATGTAGTTCAGCGCTCGGGCCTGCTTGGCCCGAGCCACCTGGCTCAAAAAACTCGGTACGGCGATCGCCGCCAAAGTACCTACAATCACGATCACGACCAGCAGTTCTATCAGAGTGAACCCCTGCTGATCGGGAGCAGCAGGGGGCCTGGCCCGGCTGGAGCAAGGGGTATCAGCCATAGTCGATGGAAAGCCCTAGAGTGGGTTTATGAGAAGTCGCGCTACCATCTACGCAATTTCCCTGAGAAAACCGGATCAATGGAGGTTAGCTTTACTTAACCTTTAATTGATCTGCGGACTAAGGTTTTCTTTCCGTGAATCGTTAAATCGCCTGAGCCCCCCTAGCTTGGCCAAAACAGTCTAAACTGTCTGACTATACCTCCTGAACCTAGAGCAATTTGGATACCGTGCCCTCTACCTCCCACAGCTTCGAAACCCTGCGTGTGTTTATGACTGGGGCCAGCGGTTGTATTGGCCACTACATTCTTGAACTACTGCTGGAGAGCGATCGCTACGAGCTGTTTTTGCTGCTGCGCCACCCCGAAAAGCTGCGGTTGCCGGTGCAAGATAACCCCCGGGTGCACCTGCTGCAAGGGGGGCTAGAAAACATTGCCCCCTTTAGAGATCTGCTGGGCACCATTGACATCGCCATTTTTACCGCCGCCGCCTGGGGCGGCGACCCCGGCTATGTCGAGGCCATCAATGTAGAGGCCAACCTGGGGCTAATGACCTACCTCAACCCCGATCGCTGCCAGCAGGTGATCTACTTCTCTACCGCCAGCATTTTGAACCAGCGCTGCGCCCCCTTGCCCGAGGCCGGGGAAATCGGCACCGACTACATTCGCACTAAATACGACTGCCACCACCGTCTGCCCAACCTGCCGATTTACGACAAGATCACCACGGTGTTTCCCACCCTGGTGTTCGGCGGCGACAAAGACAAGCCCTATTCTTTTATCTCAGCGGGGCTGAGAGATGTCATCCGCTGGGTGGGGCTGGCCCGCTTCTTTCAGGCCGATGCGGGGTTTCACTTTGCCCATGCTCAGGATATTGCCACGGTGGTGAACTATCTGGTCGAGCATCCCGCCGCCGAGGGCTATCGCGAGTACGTGATCGGCAACCCGCCGCTGGCAGTCAACCAGGTGATCGCCCAAATTTGCGACTACTTTGGTAAGCGCATCTGGTTTCGCATTCCCCTGTCGACGGGACTGGCAGATGTACTGATCAAGCTGTTTCGGGTGCAGATGGCCCCCTGGGACTATTTTTGCCTGCGCTATCGCCACTTTGTCTACGACGGCGCGGTCAACCCCGCCAGCTTTGGCATGGAGCCCTACTGCTCAACCCTGGCGGATCTGCTGCGGGTGCACGGGATTACCGGTCGGAAGCAGGTGAGGAAGATAAGGGGATGATGAAGACAGGTTATGCCCCTACGAAGTTATTTATGTGATTTGGATTTCGTATCAGCTCAAAGTCGATAATGGTCCAAAAAGCATTGGGGTTCGCACTCAGTTCCTCAACCGCATGGTGAATTGGGTAGATTGCATCGGCAAACTCCTACAGTTGATCTCCTTCCTGCAATGTCACAGAAAGTACAGTGCTACTGAGCGCTCCAAAAACATCTGGTGCGACCAGAGCTAGTGCTATCAGGTCAGTTATTTCGGATAACGGGGCTGGCGGGATTCGAACCCACGACCTGCCGCTTAGAAGGCGGTTGATCAAAGCCCTGAAAACCCTTTGAAATAGGCTTTTCTGAATCTGGTGGCTTTATGTTCCCTAAATGTTCCCTAATTTTGGTGAGATGCTTACCAACACATTTTATTGGTTTTGAGAGTTGGATGCAGTCTAGCTTCTTGGTTCAGTTTTTAGTTTCTACCGGAGCCCAACTCTTAAAGGCGATGGTGGAAGACTGGCCCAAGGGGCCAACGCCCTTCAGTGGAAGCACATCTACGATCACTTTATCCTGTTCGAGCAGGCGATCACCATCAGCACCAAGGGGCTGGCTCTGAAAAATGGACTCAAGACCCAGCCGCAGCGGCGGTTCCCGGTGAACCAGCAGCTGGGGGATATTTTGAAGGCGATACGATCGGAGGGCTGCGACCCGGAGGCCCAATGGCCAGTGCGCCCCTATATTAGCCAGTAGCTGTAGCCTTTGTTCCAAGCGCACGGGTCAACGCTATACCTTCTTTCGCAGTAAGAAGGGGGGCATCATCGACTTTGGCGATTTTCTTAACCACGCCTAGAAGGGGTATAAGAACCGCCACGGCAAGCAGATCGATGGCCTTGTGACGCAGCTAGTCAAGCAGGGGGTGGTGAGCGAGTATCGTCGCCCTTACCAGTGTCGGCACACGTTTATCACCCTGTGCCTGGAGGCGGATATGGTGTTTTTGGGCGACACCATAACTCAATTTAAAGATCTAGCGGCTGACCTGCGGCGCAAGGGCGAGCTGCCTGCGGGCATCAAGCGCCAGTTTGTGCAAGATCTGCTCGATCAAGAAACTTGTATTTGCGGTGCTCAGCTTACCGCTGGCACCACCAACCGCCGAGAAGTCGAGACCTGGCTGGGGAAGGGGGGCTTGCAGGATGTGGAAGAGGCCGTGATTAACATGAGCGGCGAGGTGGAAAGCCTGGAGCGCCAGATCCCTGAGTTTTGGGCCGAAATTGACCAGGAGCAGGCCAGCATTGAAAACCTGCGCCAGCGCATTGCCCGCCTGCAAGACCAGATCAGCGGCATTCGTGACCAGCTCAAGGGCAACGAAGATGTGAATGTGCAGGGCATTGAGCAGCGGCTGGAAGCAACGGAGCAGGCCATTACCGCTC
>DAIPYU010000194.1:0-6333 GCA_036782635.1 Nodosilinea sp. CTOTU7353 | reverse complement strand
GCGGGTGGCTAGGGTTTTCGCGTTCTGTCTTCCTACACCACAACCGGAGACAGAACCGATGTTTGAATATCTCGAACCAGAAGCCAGCGACGACCAGGGGACTCAAGGGACCGGGTCCCTACCGCTTTCATCAGAGATTGGAGGCCAAGGCAAAGGGACCCGGTCCCTGCCCCGGTCCCTAAACCCCGAGAAAGTGCGCCATCTGCTTTACGGCAGCCGCGCCGGCATAGAGCGCACCATCAAAATCCTCCACGCCCACGGCTACGCCGACCCCAACGACTGGAGCGACCCAATACCCACCGACCAACTCAACCAGTGGATGGTGATACTGACCAAGATTCTGCTGATTGAGTAGTTTCTCTCCAAGAAACCGGGTGCCTGCTGCGTCTAGACCAGTTTTGGCAAAAACAATAGGCACCCGGTTTCTGAGCGCAAGTTTCTTGCAGAGAAACCAGGTGCCTGCTGCGTCTAGACCAGTTTGGCAAAAACAGTAGGCACCCGGTTTCTGAGCGCAAACAGCTGTGCGTTTGGCCATTGCCAATCTACGCTAACTCACCCAGCCGAGGTAGATCGCCCAGGGCAGCAGCAAAAAGCCGATCGCAATACCCCCCGCCACCACCCCGCTCGCCCCATAGGCCAAAGGCCGAATGCCACGATGCAGCAGCCCGATCGATTGCAGGGCGCTCCACAGCCCGTGGCGCAGGTGCGACCCCAGCAGCAGCAAAATAACGCTGTAGCCCACCACGTAGGGCAGCTGGTGAAAGTCTTCGATCACCAGCCGCGCCAGATCGCGCACGGGCTCGCCCCTGAGCTGAGTGGTGTAGTAGGGGCCAAACTTAAACGTGCGCAGGTGAAAGACCAAAAACGCCGCCATCACCGAGCCGGTGACGATCATCGTCCGTGAGCTAAGGGTTTGATAGCTGGGGCCACCTGCCGACTGGTAGGTGCTGTAGCCTTCTGGCCTAGCCTGGCGCTTGCGCCAGAAAAGCTCAATACCCACCGCCGCGTGGAGCAGCAGCACCGCCAGCAGAGCCAGCTCAAAGGCGTAGAAAGCCACGCCCAGGTTTTCGACCAGGCGAGCGTAGGCGTTGTAGGCATCGCGGCTGACCAAGAGCAGCAGGTTGCCCACCATGTGGGCCAGCACAAAGGCCGCCAGGGCCAGCCCGGTAGCTCCGGTAATCAGCTTTTTACCCAGAGATGATCGATACAACCGCAGCAGCGGCGAGGCGGGGGATGGGGTCTCAGGCTCGGTCTTTGGGGCTTTGAGGGTGTTGGTCATGGTTCATCCTGCACGCGCTCGATTTGCTCAATTACTCGGCGAATCTCAAAGGCATCGGTGGCCTCGGGGTGCTGGTAAAGGTAGCGCTCTAGGTCGAGCTGGGCCTCGTCGGGCAAGCCCTGCTGGTAGAGAATTAGGCCGCGATCGCGCCACTCGCCCACCGCCGCTGGGTAAATCAGCAAAATGCGGTTGATCGCATCGAGCGCCTTGGGCACATCTCGATTGCGCAGGTAAATCAGCTTTAGGTTGGTCAGCAGCCGCACTAAAAAAGTTGCCGGGGTGATCGCTGCTACGTGGTGAGGTTCTAGCTGGGCCGCCTCGCCAAACATCTGTTTGAGGCGGCTGCGACAGTCTTGCTCAAACAAAATTTCGCCCTGGTGAAAGGGGTCGACAAACAAATCCATCTCGCTAACCGTGGGGCGAATCAGAAAATGCCCCGGCATGCTCACTCCCACCATGGGGAAGCCCACCCGCTGGGCCAGCTCTAGATACACCAGCGACAGGGTGATCGGAATGCCCACCCGCCGCTCTAGCACCTGGTTGAGAAAGCTGTTGCGCGGGTCGTAGTAGTCAATGCTGTTGCCGCGAAAGTTTAGCTCGGTGAACAGGTAGTCGTTGATGGCGCGAATGATTTTGAGGGGGTAGCGATCGCTCGGCAGGCGCTGGCGCAGGGTCTCGGCCATGCGATCAAGCATGGCCAGATAATCGTCTACCGCCAGGTGAGGATAGTCCTCCTGGGCGACATAGAGTGCCGCCCGAGCCAGGCTGACCTGGGCTGTAGGCTGCTGTAGTTCTTGGTAAAGATGCTCGCTGGACAGTGCAGAGTTGGTCATTTAAGCGTCGTAGTCCTTGCCACTGCCGTAGAACAACCGATCTTGCCATCGATGGCTATAGTATCGCGGCATCGGGGGTAGCGACTCAATTACCGGGTTTAGGGCGCGGGCCAGCGGTGCCAAGGCGCTGTAACCGGCCAGGCTGCCGTAGTGCCCTAGCCAGCTGGCCAGCGCCCCTAACCCCACCTGGGGGATAATTTTTGCCACCAACCCCGGATATTTCACCGATGTCACCGCCAGGGTCTTGGCCAAGGCCTCAAACTGCACCACATCCTGCAAAAAGGGCTTGAGGGTGGGCTCGCCCAGCCCGGCCATGGCGGCAAAAATCGCCGTCAGCATGGCATTGATGTGCTGCTCACGGAGGGTTTGATCCATGCTCACGCTCATGGATTTTTGAAAAAGCCAGGTGACTGACAGGTTGGGCTGGTAGGGTTGCAGCGCCCCCAGCGCCTGGGCTCCTAGACAGTCGCTGGCCAGGGCCTCGTCGATGCCCGTCACCAGCCGCTCCAGGTGGCGAATCATCGCCCCAAAGCCACCAAAGCTCAGGGGCGACTGGCTGCCGCTGCTGTCGCCCACCGCCAGGGTGCGCCCCCAGGGGTAGCGCAGCGGGCTAGCTTTGTAGCAGGGAAAGAAGCCAAACAGCGCCCGCTGCACCCGCAAATCCTCCAGACTCACCCCCTGATACTCCGGCAGCAGCGTCCAGTATTCTTCAAAAAACTCGGTCAAGCTCAGCCGCCGGGGGTCGGCATCCATGTAGGTAAACATGTAGGTGGTGCGCCCATCTCGCGCCGGAAACGCCTCCCAAAAGTATTGGCACTGGTGGCGCAGGGGCGTAAACGAGGCGATCAAATCCCCCGTGGTGTTGGTTGGGTAGCCCTGGGCGCAGGTGCCCACCACCAGGCACACTGCATCGGGTTTAGCTGTGCCCCGCGCCTGGCGTACCAGGGGCGAAAAGTGGCCCATGGCGTCGATCAGCAGCCGGGTGGTGAAGGGTTGCTCAGCTTTTACGAGCACACCATTGGGGTGTACCCAGGCCGAGTCAAAGGCGGTGTTTTCAAACAGCTGCCCCCCGACGGCTAGAAACTTGGCCTTGAGTTGTTCTAGCAGCCCCCTGGGGTCTACCCCCACATTTAACACCCCCTCTACCCAGAGGGGGTCGCCCTCGCCAAACTGAATACGGGCGGGGTTGTATTCAGAGGCAATCACAGATTCCAGCTCGGCTTCGCTCAGCAGGCCCAGCTCTACGAGGGCCGCCAGTTCGCGGCGAGAAATGTTCCACTCTTGCGCTCTTCCCTGCAAGCGGCCGCGTTCTAAAATTGCCACCCGCCAGCCCCGCTGGGCCAGCCCGGCCCCCACCAGCACCCCCAGGGTGCCACCGCAGATCACCGCATCCCACTCCACCGAGGCCAGCGGAGTTACAGACTGGTGAATCACCTGGGCTGCGGGCAGGTTGCCGGTGCGGTAGCTCAGCCAAAGGTCGTCGGCCCGCGTGAGGCCTGCGAGGGGGTTGCCCGGCAGGCCAGAGAGCATTTGTTCAGTCAGCGTCATATCGTCGGCAAGCCGCTTACGCTTCAGAGTCAGCGCCGCTGTTGTCAGCGTCGTCAAGGGGGATGCCGTTGTAGAGGGCATCAAGCTGTTCGCGGGCGTCTTTGACCGAGATTGAGCGCATTACCAGCAGCGGTTCGCGAATCACCTGGCCGTCTTGATCGAGCAGCTCGGGGTGGGGCATGGGGCGATCGCCCGGAATGATTTGCTGGCTGCCGCCGTAGGGCCTAGCCGACTGGGGGTTGCGGGCGTTGCCGCCGAGCACCATGAGATTTCTGACCAGGTTTGCGATCGCCATAATGGCCAAACCTGCAAATGCAATAATATAAACGACGTGCCACATAGCTTTTGTCCTCTGGTCTGCTGCCGCTGGTCTGCTGCTGCTGGTCTTTTGCCCTATGGCCAGCCTGTACTGACTTTAACGTGTTTCAGGTCGGCGTGGTTTAGCGGTAGCGACCTTAACCGTCTCAACCCTTAGTTTAGCCAAAATAATTCTTCTTGCTCCCTTTCAGCCTCACCCTCGGGGGCCAGGGTATTGAGGGGCTGCCAGCCCGGCTGCCACAGCAGCCGATTCTTCAGCTGCTTGGCATTGATCCACAGCCGCACCGTGGGATCGCAGGAGGACACCAGCTCGGCAAACACCCAGGGGCCTTCCTGTCTGCGGTTGGCCACCTGAAAGTGCCGCCAGCCCTCAGTCTTTTGGCGAGCCGTCCATTTTGAGCCGAGCAGGTGGGGGTATTTTTGCTTGCGGGGCATGGGGGGAGTGGGTGGGTGGGTGAGTAGGTGGGTAGGTGGGTAGGTGGGTAGGTGGGTAGGCGTGTGGATGGGTGGATGGGTGGATGGGTGGATGGGTAGGGGTAGACCGATGTGTCTGCCCTGGGGCGTGTGGATGGGTGGATTGGATGGATGGGTGGGTGGTAGGGGCAGACCCATGTGTCTGCCCTGGGGTATGTGGATAGGTGGATGGGATGGATGAGTAGGTGGTAGGGGCAGACCTATGTGTCTGCCCTGGGCTTGTGGATGGGCGGATTGGGTAGGTGGGGACAAGGGAATTTTGAATGTCGTTCTTCAGCTTTCCTAGAGTCTGATGCCGTTACCTGCAAGCCGCTTCTTAATGTTGCCCATGTGAACTTTGCGGCTGCTGATTTGGGCTTTTTTGTCGGTGATCAGCACATAGATGCGGCCCGAGAGCAGCTGCCGCACAAAGGGGCGACGATAGACCGAGATGCCCTCGAGCAAATTTGCCTCTGTATCTTCGGTATAGCCCATTTCGGCCAGGGCGGCATCTAGCTCGCGCTTAAAGGTTTTTTGGCTGCTGACAGGCAGGGTGAGGACGGTGCTGCGGTTGACCAAGCCCCCCAACACCCCGCCAATAATGCCAAACACAATGCCGTACTGGTTAGGGATGCCGGTGTCAAGGCCAATGCCCAAGGATTTGACCGCCAGCAGGGTAGTGACCAGGGCCGTACCGCAAAAATAGTAGAGGAAGGTGAGGCCAAAACTAGGGCCTTCGGGCAGGGTGGGTTCGGTTGGAAGAGGCGCTTCGGGGGGTATGGCTTCTGTTTGGAGGGGTGCTTCGGGCGGGGTGGGTTCTGAGGCGGAGGGGTCTGCGGTCATGGGGAGAGCCTTTGCAATTTGAAACCTCATCTAAGTCCAGACGGGGTGTGCTGTTTGTAGGACAACGACAGATCTCGATACAGATCTCGGTCTGGACTTGCTGCACCTATCTTTTCATCAATCCTCATCCTTGGGAACTGGTAGAAGGTTGAGGGTCTTCGATGTCGATGTCGATGTAGGCTGACTAGCGCTTAAGAGGACGTTTGAAAAGATCTGAGGAGTCAAAAATCATGCTAACCGCCTGACCATAATACGGATCATAGCCAGGTAGATGAGGGTCTCTGAGGTTTCCGGTAACAGTTCATAATCTCGCACCAAGCGTCGGCACCCCATCAGCCAACCGAGAGTACGCTCCACCACCCAGCGTTTCTTGAGCACCACGAATCCTTTCGTTTGTTGAGGTCGCAGCACGACTTGGAGAATCCAACGGCAGGTATCCATCACCCACATCATGAAAGCAGGGCCGTCAAAGCCCCCATCCGCCCAAATAATGTTCAGCCTCGAGATGGCCGACCCCATCGCTTTGACGCGGTTGAGGAGTTGCTTGCCGCCCTCGCGTTCGGGCACACTGGCAGCCGTAACGAGCACCCGCAGCACCAAGCCCAGTGAAGTGGTCCCCTCAAACTGGACAGGGGGCTAAGCTCTGAACGACTCAAACAATGATAGGAGTAGTTCATGAGTAACAAACGCAAGCAATACAGCCCAGCCTTCAAGGCTAAAGTGGCTCTAGATGCGGTTCGAGGAGAGAAGACGGTCTCTGAGTTGGCCAGTGGGTACAGTCTGCACCCCACGGTGATCAACAACTGGAAACGCCAACTGCTCGAAGGTGCCATTGACCTGTTTGAGGGTAATCGAAAACCGCCAGCTGATGCCTTCCGGTTCGCTCATTTCTAAGGGGGTTCCCCAGATTCTGGCCCCAACCGGGTGTAAATACTCACAGGGAAATCGAGGGCCTGTAAGATACGCCGTTGCAACGGCGTTAGTTCGCTCAGATGGGCATAGGTCTGCCCTAGGGTGTTGATTATGCTGGGATAGTTGCGACCACTTTTCCTGCTACTT
>DAIPYU010000193.1:0-6371 GCA_036782635.1 Nodosilinea sp. CTOTU7353 | reverse complement strand
CCCCTCGACTGTAGGGGTTTGAGGCTGATTTGATCACCAATCTAAAGTTGCCTCAGCCCCTGCGCTTTGACCGCCGCGCTGCCGCTATTGAGGCTTCGACCCAGTCGTGGAGTAAGCCCAGGTCGTCGTCGTAGACAGCGGTGGGCAGTTGGTAGCACGACAGATAGCAACAGTTCTACTGCTGCTGTTGCTGCTCAGCGCCCAGCAAAATTTGGTACACAAATAGCTGCCGTAGTGCTCTGGTTTGCTGCTGCTGCTGGTTTGCGGCCGCGTGCATCTCTGCTGATACGACGACGCTACCGGCCACCAGAGCCAGAACTAA
Source organism: Nodosilinea sp. CTOTU7353 (assembly GCA_036782635.1). Classification (GTDB taxonomy): domain Bacteria; phylum Cyanobacteriota; class Cyanobacteriia; order Phormidesmidales; family Phormidesmidaceae; genus Nodosilinea. The sequence goes on along the minus strand of DAIPYU010000193.1, from coordinate 6,049 downwards.
GCAGATATTTCGCACAATGAGGGGGGCAGGCAGATGGCGTTTTTTCATCATCGTCACTGGGACCGTTACTGGGATCGCCGCTGGGGCAGAGTGCGCCTTGGCAAGCTTGAGTCACCGAGCCATTGCCAAGACAAATCGCCAAGATAAACATATAGATGGGCTCAATTATGCCCACGTCCATTATTTGAAGATGCATCGACAAATACACTGATTGCGAAAAAAGGTTTTACAAAAATTACGGTAAGTTGCCCACTTCAGTCCTAGCCTCTGGAGCCAGAAACCGGGTTTTTGCACCAGCGTTCTAGGCGGCAGGGTAGAAGAAAAATGCCAGCGCCAGCACGATATAGGCGGCAATCAGCAGCACTCCTTCTAGCCAGTTTGAGCGGCCATCCATGCTAATGGAATTGGCAATCAGCACTGCTACCCCCATTGCCACCAGATCGAGGGGGCCAAAGTCGAAGTTCATGGGCTGGTGCAGCAGCCAGCCCGCCAGCACCAACACCGGCCCCATAAATAGCGCCACCTGCATACTAGAGCCGACGGCAATGGCCATCGACAGATCCATTTTGTTTTTAATCGCCACGCTGACGGCGGCGGCGTGCTCGGCGGCGTTGCCGATCAACGGCAGCAGAATCACCCCGGTAAACAGCTGGGTCAGTCCCAGCTGATCGGTGGCCCGCGCCAGGTTGTCGATCAGCAGCTCCGACTCTAGGGCGACCACTAGGGTGGTGGCCAGCAAAATCCCTATCCAGACGCTGATGCGGAGCGGAGGTTTGGGGGCTAAAAGGTCAAGGCCGTTTGGCATCTCAGATGCCTCTGGGGATAGGGCGATCGCTGTCGCTGTCGGCTGGTTGGCTACCGCAGACCAGTCGCCAGAGCTGATGGCCTGCAACACCGGGGCCGGGAGCTTGACGGCCACCATCGCCCCCGTCTCGGCTCCGCCCGCGTCTTGCAGGTAGGCGTGGGTTTTCATCGAAAAAACCAGGCTCAGTCCGTAGACCACGATCAGCACGATCGCCACGGAGTTAGAGAGGGTTTGAATGGTTTCATCGGGCACCACATCGGCCACCAGGTCGATGGTGGTGGGCAGCAAGATCGCAATCACCGCCAGGTTCATGGCCGAGGCGTTGACTCGGGCGAGCATCGGCTGAAAGTTTTGCACCTTGTAGCGCAGTCCTCCCAGCAGCATCGATACCCCCATTACCAGCAGCAGATTCGACACAATGGAGCCGGTGATGCTGGCCTTGACCACATCCACCAGCCCCGCTTTTAGCGCAAACAGGGCGATGATCAGCTCTACCATGTTGCCAAAGGTGGCGTTGAGCAGCCCGCCCCAGGCGGGGCCGAGGACAAGGGCGATCGCCTCGGTGGCCTCACCAATCAACCCCGCTAGAGGCAGGATCGCCAGGGCGGCGGTGAAAAAAATAGCTGTGGCTCCCCATTCTAGCCAGTGGGCCAGCAGCGAAATGGGAATAAACACCGCGAGCACCGCGAAGATGGCATTCTTAGGGCTAAGCGTCTTGAGATTGATAATCGGGGAGCCCATGGCAGGTGGATAGGTTGATGATGTAGGTAATGTTGTCCCTAGGTAATATTGCCCCTCGGCGGCTGAGCGCCAGAACAATGCTGTCGCTAGCCCCTGTCGCAGCGGTAGTGCGGCCCAAACTGTGGCATGATGACGGCGACGTCAAGGCCCTCAGAATTTGCAGGCGAAGGCGATCGACAGCCACAGAGCTGCTTGCTGAGTCTATCGGTCTGCCCACCCTTAGACGCCCTCCCCAGCGGTGGAGTTACTGCCACCCTAGATACTTCTTTAGGCAGGGTTATGGTCTTGTCATTTAATTTTTATCGAGATAGTCAGCCATCGTGTCAGCCATCGTCGGTCTAGCAATTCACACCTGTGGCCCCGCCCTGGGGCTGGCCTTACGTTACGCTAAAGACAAGGGCGCTAAAGGCAATGACGCTAATGACTCTAAGGGCGAGGCTCGCCACCAAACCTGGCCCCTGGGGCGCGATCTCTCGACCCAGCTGCACGGCATTTTGATGGAGTTTATCGCGCCCTACGACTGGACAGAATTCTCGTTTTTGGCGGTGGCGGTGGGGCCGGGGGGGTTTACGGGCACCCGTCTGGGGGTGGTGACGGCCCGCACCCTGGCCCAGCAGCTGGAGATCCCGCTCTTTGGGGTGTCGAGCCTGGCGGCGATCGCCCAGCGCCACCTCACCGCCCAAGCCCAGAATGTGACTCAGGACATTGCCGTAGATATGCAGGCCCAGCGGGGGCAGCTCTACACGGCCATCTACCGGCCCACGTTGAATGGCCTAGAGGTGATGCAGCCCGATCAGGTGCGATCGCCCGACGACTGGGATGCGGCCCTCAAAGCCCATCCCCACCCCCTGGTGCGAGCCATGGCAGGGGATGACCTGGCGGCAACCGTGTTGCAGGTACTGGAACTGGCCGAGGGGGGCTGGGAACAGGGCGATCGGCCCGACTGGGCCACGGTGCTGCCCTACTACGGCCAGCACCCGGTTGATCGCTAGAACGCCGGTACAAAAACCCGGTTTCTTCGTCGCTGTTCTAACGACAAGATTAGCCTGCCGGCCCAGAAACCGGGTTGTTAGCCATACTGTACCGATGCCCTAGGCGGCGGCCCAGGTATCGCTCTAGGCAGATTTTTGCCAAGTGGGGCGGCTACAATCGCAGGCGACGCCTTGGGCAGCAGTCTTTTCGCCGCCCAGGGCCCGACCAAACTGCCCCCTGCAGGTCTTTACCGTGGCCAAACCAATTATTTTCACCGTCGATGACGACCCCGATGTCTTGCAGGCGATCGCCCGCGACCTGCGGCGGCACTACGGCGAGCACTACCGCGTCATGCGGGCCAGCTCTGGGGCGATCGCCCTCGAAGCGCTGCAACAAGTCGTCCAGCGCGGCGACCCGGTGGCGCTGCTGCTGGCCGATCAGCGCATGCCCACAATGAGTGGCGTAGAGTTTCTAGCCCAGGCTGTGCCCCTGGTGCCCGAGGCCAAACGGGCCTTGCTCACCGCCTACAGCGACACCGATGCCGCCATTGCCGCCATCAACGACATCGGCCTCGACTACTACCTGCTCAAGCCCTGGGACCCGCCGGAGGAAAACCTATATCCCGTAATCGACGATCTGCTGGCCGACTGGCAGGCCAACTTTCGGCCTCCCTTTGAGGGCATTCGGGTGGTGGGCGATCGCTGGAACCCCCAAAGTCACGAGATCAAAGACTTTCTCGCCCGCAACCAGATTCCCTACCGCTGGCTCGATGTCGAGCGCAGCGAGGAGGCCCGCACCCTGGCGGGCTGTGTAACCGGGGCCAAACTGCCCCTGGTGCTGTTCCCCGACGGCGCACCCCTGCGCCAGCCCAGCACCACCGAACTGGCCACCCGCATTGGCCTGCAAACCACGGCGGCCAAGCCCTTCTACGACCTGGTGATTGTCGGGGGCGGCCCCGCCGGGCTGGCGGCGGCGGTCTACGGCGCGTCGGAAGGGCTGCACACCGTGCTGATTGAGCGCGAGGCCCCCGGCGGCCAGGCGGGCACCAGCTCCCGGATTGAAAACTACCTGGGCTTTCCGGTGGGGCTGAGCGGCGGCGACCTGGCCCGCCGTGCCGTCAGCCAGGCCCGCCGCTTTGGGGTCGAAATTCTCACTCCCCAGGCGGTGCAGGCGCTGCGGGCAGACTCTGACTACCGGCTGCTTACCCTCAGCGACGGCAGCGAAATCAGCACCCAGGCGGTGATCTTGGCCCTGGGGGTGTCGTGGCGCCGGCTCGACACACCGGGGCTAGAAAAATTTGCCGGGGCGGGGGTCTACTACGGCGCGGCCCAAACCGAAGCCCTGGCCTGCGCAGGGGAAGATGTATACCTGATCGGGGGGGCCAACTCCGCCGGGCAGGCGGCCATGAACTTTGCCAAGTACGCCCGGTCGGTGACCATGCTGGTGCGGGGTGACTCGCTGACCAAGAGCATGTCGCAGTATTTAATTGAACAGATCGCCGCCACGCCCAACATCACCGTGCAGACCCACACCAGCGTGATCGAAGCCAAGGGCGGCACCCAGCTGGAGGCGCTGGTGCTGCAAAACGGCGTCACCAGGGCTACCGAAACTGTGCCCGCCCAGGCGCTATTTATTTTCATTGGGGCCATTCCCCACACCGACTGGCTGGGAGATTTGATTCAGCGGGATGCCCGAGGCTACCTGCTCACCGGCCCCGACTTGGCCAGTGCAGGAGTGCCGCCCCACCAGGTGTGGTCGTCGGAGCGATCGCCCTTTTTGCTCGAAACCAGTCTGCCGGGGGTGTTTGCGGTGGGCGACGTGCGCTACGGCTCGATCAAGCGGGTGGCCTCGGGGGTGGGCGAGGGGTCAATCTGTGTGCAGTTTGTGCACCAGTATTTGGGGGCGGTGCGATGAACGCCTCAGCACTCTGTCTAGACTATTTGCGGGCGATCGAGCCGTTTAATCACCTGCCGCAGGAGCGGTTGGAGTGGGTGTGCGATCGCGCCACATCCCTTCACCTGTCCAAGGGCGATTATCTGGTCAAAGAAGGCGACCTCACCACCACCATCTATGTCATCGTCTCGGGTCGCCTCGGCATTACCCGCCAGAGTGAGGGGGTAGCCATGCCCATCGGCCAGCAGGACAGCCCCGGCTTTATTGGCGAAATTCCGGTGCTCACCGACGAGCCCGCCCTGGTGACTCTGCAAGCGATGGCAGATTGCCAAATCCACAGGGTAGCTGGGGCCGACTTTCTCACCCTGCTGCACGAGTGCCGCGACTTTGAGCGCCAGGTGTTTCGCCTCATGCAAAAACGGGTGCGGGGGCTAGAGTCGTTTCTGCGCGGGCGCGAAAAAATGGCGGCTTTGGGCACGCTCTCGGCGGGGCTAGCCCACGAGCTAAATAACCCGGCGGCGGCGCTGGTGCGATCGCTCAGCGAAGTGGTGCCCGCCATTCGCGAGCTAGAGAAGATGAACCAGCTCTACGGCCAGCAGCAGCCCGATGAAGCCGATACCCAACGGTGGCAGCAGGTGCGCGACGTCGGCTACGACACCATTCTCAAGGGCGGGGCCGATGCAGTGACGTTGAGCGATCGCGAAGACGCCCTGCTCGACTGGCTCGAAGACTACGGCGTCGCCAAAGCCTGGGAGCTGGCCGAACCCCTGGCCCTGGCGGGTATCGATATCCCCACGCTGGAAAAGTTAATGGCCCCCTGGCGCGACAACCCCACCCAGCTACGCGACATGGGCATTCGCTGGCTGGCCCTCTCCTTTGAAATGATGTCGATGATTCGGAGCGGCCAATCGGGGGCCGAGCGCATCGCCAACCTGGTCAAATCGATGAAGTCATACAGCTATATGGATCAGGGTGCGCAGCAGATAGTCGATATCCATGCTGGGTTAGAAGACACGCTGCGGCTGTTTGCCTTCAAGCTCAAGCAGGGCATTAAAGTGGAGCGCAACTACGATGCCACCCTGCCCCAGCTGATGGCCCACGGCAGCGAGCTCAACCAGGTGTGGACGAATTTGATCGACAATGCCATTGATGCCATGGGCGACAGGGGCACCCTCACCCTGCGTACCTGCCACTTCCAGGGCCAGGCTCGGGTAGAAATTATCGACACCGGGCCGGGCATTCCGCCCGAGATCAAGTCGCGGATTTACGAGCCGTTTTTTACTACCAAGGGCGTGGGCAAAGGGTCGGGCCTGGGCCTCGAAACCGTGCTTCGCATTGTAGAGAACCGCCACCACGGCACAATCTCCGTGGAGTCTGCGCCGGGGCATACCTGCTTTGCCGTGTGTTTGCCCCTAAGAAAGGCGGAAACGGCACATCGACCGTGATTCGGTCTAGCTCCCCCAGCACCGGAGTACTCCTCCCAGCGCTGACCTAGAACATCGGTACAGTATGGTTAAAAACCTGGTTTCTTCATCGCTGACTAACGGCAGAACTTGCGTTCTAGCCCAGAAACCGGGTTTCTGTACCAGTGTTCTAGGTGCGTCAATGGTTGGATAGCGAGCCGCCCATGCCCTACAG
>DAIPYU010000192.1:0-6384 GCA_036782635.1 Nodosilinea sp. CTOTU7353 | reverse complement strand
CTGGTGCGGGGCATGGTTAACGCCTTCATCGGTGGCGCGGTGCTGGTGGGCATCATTGCCGGGGTTGGCGTTTGGCGGTCGGGCGATCGCTTCCTCGAAGGCGTGCGCATTATACTCACCCCGGCCCCGGCAGAGCCCCAGGTGGACGTGCGCTCTGTGGTGGTGACCCAGCTGCGGGGGGCCAGCGAGCTGACCACGGCGATCTTTGCCATGGAGGCGGTGGTGCCCACGAAGAGCGATCGCACCCTGGCGGGCTACGTAATTGGCTCCACCAACCTGCTCTACATCGCCCACGGCGAAGTGCGGGCCGGGGTTGATCTATCGCAAATTGCCGCCACCGACGTGCAGGTGACGGGAGACTCTGCCATTCAAGTCACCCTGCCGCCCGCGCAAATTCTCGACAGCAAGCTCGACCTGACTCGCTCTAACGTCTACGACTACAGCCGGGGCTTTTGGGGGCTGGGGCCAGACGCCGCCCCCGAGCTGCAAGAATTGGCCCAGCGGGAGGCGCTGGCAAAAATTGAAGCCGCCGCCTGCACCGAAGGCTTGCTAAATGAAGCCAACCGTCGCGCTGAGCTGACCGTCAGCCATCTGCTCGCCACCGCCGGGTTTGAAACCGTCACGGTCACTACCCAGCCGCCGACTAATTCTGCCTGTGCAGAGCCAATGAATAGCGATACAGTGTTACCGGGTTTACCAGTGCCCACGCCTCCCCAATAACCTGGCCCGGATTGTTCTAGCTAGCAACTTGTCTAGGGATTTAGCTAGACTGCTGTGATCGTTAGCAGCGCTCTCCTCTGGTCAGGATACTTGGTTAGATGGAATACTCTACTAAGGATTGTCATGCTAGAGCTGTACCAGTTTGAAGCCTCCAGCTTCGCCGAAAAAATTCGCCTGATTCTCGACTACAAGCAGGTGCCCTACCGCAAGGTCGAAGTCACCCCCGGCGTCGGTCAGGTCGAGGTCTTTCAGCTGTCGGGCCAGCGCCAGGTGCCGGTGCTCAAGGACGGCGATCAGGTGATCCCCGACTCAACGGCGATCGCGCTCCACCTCGAAAAAGCCTACCCCACTCGCCCCATCCTTCCCGCCGACCCCAGGCAAAAGGGCCTGTGCCTGGCCCTAGAGACCTGGGCCGACGAGGCAATCGTCCCCAAGGCCCGCGTGGCAATGGTCGGAGCCTTTAAGCAACACCCCAACTTTCGCACGGCGCTGCTGCCCAGCTTTACCCCGGCCCCCCTGCGCAGCCTGGTGGGGGCGCTACCCGGCGACATTCTCAACCTGGTGGGCACGGGCGTTGGCTTTGGCCCTGACGACATTAAAATTGCCACCGCTGGCCTGCGCCAAGACCTCGAAGCCCTGGTGCTAATGCTGCAAGACAGTCCCTACCTGCTGGGTGATGCGCCCACCCTGGCCGACTTTGCGATCGCGGGAGCCACGATGTATCTCAAGTTCCCCACCACTCAGTATGTCGATCTGCCGGAGGGCATCGGCGGCAAGGGCGTACCGGGCATTGCCGATGTGCCCGAATTTCAGGCTTTCTTTGCGTGGCGCGATCGCCTCTACAGTGAGTTTCGCACTGTCCGCACCAATGTGTCTCCCGCTGGCTCTGGCAGCGGCCCCACCTCCATCAGCATCGACTAAGCTATGGCCAAAATCGCCGATGTTTTAGGAGCCGTGGTTGGGAGCGATCGCATGCTCCCTCCCGCTGCCCTCGATTTACCGCCATACCTCACGCCCGCCGCTGTCGTCTGCCCCACCACCGAGGCCGAACTCTCGGCGGTGATGGCCTGCGCTCACCAGCACCGTTGGCGAGTGATTCCCAGCGGCAGCGGCAGTAAGCTGGCCTGGGGCGGCATTGGGGCCGGGGTAGATCTCATGGTCAGCACCGCCCGGCTCAACCAGGTGATCGACCACGCCGTGGGCGATATGACCCTCACCGCCCAGGCGGGGGTGAAGCTGGCCGACTTGGTGCCCCGGCTGGCCCAGCACAACCAATTTCTTGCCGTCGACCCGGCCTATGCAGACCAGGCCACCCTGGGCGGGATTGTGGCCACGGGGGATACTGGGGCGCTGCGCCAGCGCTACGGCGGCCTGCGGGATCTGCTGATCGGCATTTCCTTTGGGCGCTACGACGGGGCGATCGCCAAGGCGGGCGGTCGCGTGGTCAAAAACGTGGCGGGCTACGACCTGATGAAGCTGCTCACCGGCTCTTACGGCACCCTGGGGGTGATTTCGCAGCTCACCTTTCGCCTGTATCCGGTGCAGGATGTGTCAAAAACGGTGGTGGTCACTGGAGAGGCTAGCTCCGTGGCCGCTCTCGCTAGCGCCCTGCGGCGATCGCCGCTCACGCCCGTTGCCCTAGATCTGCTATCGCCGGTTCTCACCAAGCACCTGGGCTACGGCGAGAGCTTGGCCCTGCTGGCCCGGTTTCAATCTATCGGGCCGGGGGTTGAGGAGCGGGTGAACGCCCTGCAAACCATGGCGGGGGCGGCGCTATCGACCCAGGTGCTAGAGGGGGCCGCCGATCAACAGATCTGGGCTGCGGTGCAGGAGGCTCTCTGGCAAAAAAACGAAGCGCCAGAACCTGCGATCGTGGCCAAGGTGGGCCTGTCTCCCGCTCAAGCAGTAGCGTGGTTAGAGCAGCTCCCCCCCGGCATCTGGGCTAGGCTCCACGCTGGCAGCGGTATTGGCACGGTGCGACTGGCGTCGGCTACGGCAGACGCGGTAGAGCAACTGCGCAGGCGCTGCACCATCGCCAGCGGCTACCTCACCCTGCTCGAAGCTCCCCTCTCGCTCAAAAAAACGATGGATGTTTGGGGCTACAGCGGCGACGCGCTGGGTATCATGAAGGCCCTCAAGGCCCAGTTTGACCCTCACAACACCCTTAGCCCAGGACGCTTTGTCGGCGGCCTTTGATCGCTTTCGCCGCGGCTAGACCCGACTATTGGGTATGGGCAACAGAATTTGCGGCGGTGGGTTGGCCTAGCGGCTGGCGTTGGGGTATTGGTAGCCGGGGCGACGCTGGCCCCGCGAGTTACCCAGGCCGAGACCGCCCAAGCACCCGCCGAGGCTACCCTACCCGAAGTATGGCAGCCCGCCAGCGAAGACGACCAGGCGCTAATCTGGCGCTTTGTGCTGCAAAGCCCCATGGAACAGCACACCCTATGCCTGCCAACGCCCCCCTGCAACGGATTGATCAGCTCAAGACTTGGGTAGATGCTTTTCGCCCTCTGCCTGCGGCGGTGGTGAATGAACTGCGCCAGCGGTATCAGGTGCGTTTTACCTACCATTCCAATGCGTTAGAGGGCAATACTCTGACCCAAAGCGAGACGGAGCTGGTCTTAACCAGGGGGATTACCGTTGGCGGCAAAACCCTCCAGGAGCATTTGGAGGTGATTGGCCACGGCGATGCGATCGCCTACATCGAAACCCTGGCTCAACAGGGCACTCTCCTAGGGGAAAGGGACATTGGCCAAATTCACAACCTGATTCTGCGGAGAATTAGCCCAGAGACCGCTGGTCGGTATCGTCGCCTGGATGTGCAAGCGGCGGGTACTGACCATGTCTATCCGCCGCACTACCTGTTGTCTGAGCTGATGGCAGGTTTTGTCACCTGGCTTAATTCCAGTCAGGCCCAGGCTTTACACCCGGTGCTCTATGCGGCTGAGGCCCACTATCGATTTGTGTCTATCCATCCGTTTCAAGCTTGCGATCGCGGCCACGCAGACAGCGTTGGTTGAGCTGCTGGGGGTATTGGCCAGTGCCGCCGATAACCAGGAGCAGTCGTTGCCGTTTTACCAAGAAATAATGGAGTTTCTGCAGCACCTAGGCAATCGGGAGAATGACGATGGCGATTGAGTATGTGAACCGCAAGCAAAAGACCTACTATCTCCACGAGGGAAAAACCAAAACTGGCAAACCCAAGTACTTTTTCTCCATGAAGGCCGAGGGCGACCTGGTAGAAGCTATGCCCGAGGGCTATGAAATCTATGAAAACCCCAACGCCCAGGTGTTTTTGAGAAAGATTCAGCCTCAAATGATTACGCCCGAGGAGGTGGCGATCGTGCGGGAGGGAGTGAAGAAATTTGCCAAGCTCGACTACTTCATGGTGGATGTTAAGGGCAAGCACATCGTGGTTTATCTCTGCGACCAAAATGTAGATAGCTTGATGGCCTTGGTCGAGTCGTCTCCCATCAGTGACGCTGGCTTACTGGATCGGATGACCCAGTCGTTTACCTATTCGCCCACGATGCAGTTTGTGCTTGTGGATGAGGAAACCCGAGAGTTTGCGGTGGAGCGCTGGTGTTTCCGCGGTTCAATTGACGATTGGATCCTGTTGGACAGCTCTACCAACCTCAAGTCTTTGGTCCAAAAATACGCTCGCCATCTGGGTCAAGAGTCTTTCTACGACTTGATGCCCGGATAGATGTTCGCGTTAGTCATGAGTGTAGATACCAAGGGATGTGCGCATAAATAAAGTACCCAAAAGGTTTATCCCCGTAGGGTGCATTCGCGAAGCAATGCACCAATAGAGAATATGGCAGTGGGTGCCTTATTTTCTTGCGTGTCCCCAAGTAGATTTCCATAGCAGACGGCGATCCTCGCTTATCCAGGAGCTTGGGTCCAGTCCTCAAGCACCGCCTGCACCGCATCCCTCACCGCAGATCGGGCATCCTGACGTTCCCACCCTTGAGCTAGCAGGGCGTCATAGGGCGTATGGCCATGGCGCAAATGGGCCGCCACCGCCAGATCAATCGCCTCTGGGGCAAGTTCCTTTGCCGCCGCACTGCGCCCCACCCGCCCTGAATACTTCTGGCAGGCGTGGCCTGCGATCTGCGCTGCCTCTGCCGCTGGGCAGCCCGGATATCGCCGCTGAAGGGCGGCGGCAAACTCGGCGACGAAAGCGGCATCCTGCTCTTCTCGGCGGACGGCTTCTCGCCGGCGGCGCTGCTCTCGGGCATTGGCATCGGCCAGGCAGTCTGACTCAGCCCGCTGGAGAGCGGGCTCTTCCACCAAAATACCCTGGCGCTCGTAGCGTTTGCGAGAGCGGCTAAAGCGCACTGCGATCGCCCTCAATGTCGAGTATTTGCTAGCCCGCCGGGTCAGGGCGGCATTGCCCTGGGGCAAAAAGACCAGATGGGCTAAATCTGCACAGGATAGGCAAAGCGCTGTTTCGCTTTCCTTCTTCAGCCACGCCCCTGGCCCCAATTCCGCGCCACACTCATCACACTGGGCCGCTCGCAGAATCGAGAAGACTACGAGATCGTTAGGTTTAGAGGGCTTGGCGACTATGGTAATTTAGCGCTTACAACAAGAGGTCAAGCTCCCCCATACCGGGGCCACCGATCGCAGCCATATAGTGGAAATTTCCGGCTCCAACGCTGGCTTCTAGGGTTTTGATCACCTGATCGACATCGTCGTAGGGGCCGCTGATAAAGAAGGGCTGGCCGTCTTTGCCAAACTCGATGGGCAGCAGGGTTTCAGGCCGCAGGCCCAGGTGAACTTGAGCCTTGGTATTAAAGTCTTTGTGGGGTTCAAAGCCCAGGCTGCGGGCATAGTCTACGGCACCGTAGACGATCGCCTGGGCCTGCTCAAGGGTGATCTCGACAAAAGGTTCGTCAAACCGCTCTTCGCAGGATTCAAGCAGTAGCTGATGCTCGCTGTTGCCCATTTTGCGCGGCGGCATGGCGTCTTTAACGCCCAGGCACCAGTAGTCGACCAGGTAGCTGCCCACCCAAAGTCGGTTGTGCTCTTGGCGAACCACAATCACCTGGCACATGCCTTCAATCCCCTGGCTGGCCTGGGGGCGAAGCTTAGACAGGAGAGACTGTTGCTTGGGGAAAAGCTGTTGAACGGCGCATCGATTGACCAGACAGGCATGGAGCGGCTGTAGATCGCCCGATCGCGCCTTTTCCAGATACCGATCTTCGGCGTGGTCACGAATAAAGGCGCTCACCTCCGCAGGCCTCAGGCTCAGCTTGCGAGCGATCTGCTTGGGGGCGACCTTAGCATCTCTGAGGCGAAGAATTTCAGCGGATTGCTCAGGGGTGATTGGCATCGGGAGTATTTTGAAACAAACCTCGTCCAAGTCCAGCTTGGCATAACCTAGATTTTAAACTAATCGTGAACATTCCCCTGGGGCATAGTTGCTCCAGTCAGCACACATTCGCTGGTGTCGGCGGCCTCCAGGTTAGCGTCACACAGGTTGGCCTCGCAGAGATTGACATCGCACAGATCAGCCCCCTGCAAATTGGCCCCGCAGAGGTTGGCCTTCCAGAGCCTGGCTCCACACATTTTGGCCCCGGTCAAATCGGCCCCCTGCAAGTCGGCCTCTGATAGGCAGGTCAGGTGCAGCAAGGTGTCTTGTAAATCGGCCTGAACCAG
>DAIPYU010000191.1:0-6408 GCA_036782635.1 Nodosilinea sp. CTOTU7353 | reverse complement strand
CAAGTCGTTGTAAATAGGTAGCCTTTGTGAACAGATAACAGAGGGTGAACAGGTAACAGAGGGCACCTTATTTTTTTGCCATGCCCTTAGCAGAGCGCCTAGAGACCTGAAGATCGCGCTTGGCGGTCTGCTGGTCGTTTTTGCGCCGACGGCGATCACGCCAGTCGGCGGCGGTCAAATACACCACGCCGCCAGTCACAACGACCATCAGCACCAGGGCAATGGTGGCCAAAATGCTAAAGGCTTGGGCTTGTACAGTTGCTTCCATAGCTACAATGCCGGGGTTAGAACCCGTTGCGACCCCAGATCACCATCGACAGCGAGAAGGTAAAGACGACCAGCAGCGAAACCCAGCCAAACGACAAAATGTCCATAGGTGCTTTTTAAGACTCAAAACAACACAGCTATTTTTATCATAATGCCACGGCGCGGCAACGCTTTGGAGCACTCTAGGGTTTTCTTCAGGACTTAACCCTAGAACGCCTGTACAGAAACCCGGTTTCTGGGCCAGAAGGTTGGTTATGTCGTTAGATCAGCGACGAAGAAACCGGGTTTTTAGTCATACTATACCGATGCTCTAGGCGAGCTGGGTGAAGACTGCTGAGAACTGATGACCTGCTGCCAGCTTGTCACTGCATCCAGATGTCGGGCGCTGGCTAAGCCCTCTGAACAGCAACAGTTAAACGCTGTTCAAAAACTCAAATCATTGGCGCGTCAAACCCATTAGGCAGCAGAGTTTGTATACTACCCTAGCCCCTACGTTGCCGTCCCACTCGCCGTCGCCCACCTCCGATAGGTCAAAGCCGATAATCTGCCGCCCACTGCGAATTACCTGGCGCAGCAGACAAAACACCTCTTCTAGCTCCAGCCCGCCCGGTACCGGGGTGCCAGTGTTGGGACACAACTTTGGATCAAGCCCGTCGGCATCAAAGCTGACGTAGACCTTCTCCGGCAGCGCCGCCACCATCGCCTCGCACTGCTGCATCCAGGGAATGCCTCGGTAGGTATTTTCTTTCACGACCGAGTCGTAGTGGGTGACGATGCGCCCGCCTGACTGTTTGATCAGCGCCACCTCGTCGTGGCATAGGTCGCGAATGCCCACCTGTACCAGCTTGGAGATTTGGGGCAGCCCCAGCAGGTTATACATAATCGACGCGTGGGAGTAGCGAAAGCCCTGGTAGGCCTGGCGCAGGTCGGCATGGGCGTCGATGTGCAGCAGGCCAAAGTCGGCGTGGCGCTCGGCCAGGGCCTGTAGGTAGCCCAGGGGCACACTGTGGTCGCCGCCGATCACCCCCACCCGCTTGCCCTCATCGAGGGCGGCGGCGCTCTGGGCGTAGAGCCAGCCAGTCATTTGCTCGCAGGCGTGGTTGACATTGTCTAGATCAGTTTGGAGAAGGGGTTGGGATGCGATCGCAACGCCCTCCTCTGTTGCCAGAATTACCCGGTTCGCCGCCTCCCGCACCTGCTGGTTTAGCTCTAGCAAATGCTCAGGCAGCGGCGGCATATAGATGCCCTGCCGCCAGCCTTCGGGGTTGTCACGATCATATAGGTCGAGCTGGGGCGAGGCCTCTAGCACCCGCGCTGGCCCCTGGGCGGTGCCCTGGTGGTACGACACTGTCGCTTCCCAAGGTATGCCAAAGACAATGATGCCGGCGGTGTCGTAGTCGCAGGGCAGACCGTAGAGGTTGCCGTTGTCGAGACCGACGCCGCTGGGGTCAAAATTGTGCAGGTTGGCGGTTGAGGTGGTCATGGCGAGTTAATCTTGCGTAGTTTGCGGGCTAGTATTGGCTGGCAGAAATACAACAACCCTGGTTGAGGGTTTCAGGTGCTAGGGTGGAAACCCCTGTGTGTCTTAGAATCCCCTTTCATCTTTCTGCCTTCATCCTTTTGCCTTGCAGTACTAGCCTATTCTCTGGGTCTGTCTAACTTTTAGAGCGGCTCAATTTTCTGGAGGAATGTGTAACGTCATCTCTGCAATCAGAGGAGGAGTTTCAGCTTGTACCACGTCCCAAACAACGCTGAGATTGATGTCGTCATAGCCATGCACCAGGCGATTTCGCATGCCGTTGATTTCTGACCAAGCAATGTTGGGCAAGGCCTGTCGAGTAGAGTCTGAAACCCGCCGGGCAGCTTCGGCAATCACCAGTATGCGACGAATCACAGCATCCTGAAGCTGAATATCTTCAGCAAACTCGGCCTCAGAACAGTGCTTTGTGTAGGAGGCAATTAGCTCTGCCGATTGCAACATATCAAGCAGAAACTGAAGATCCCGTTGCATAGAGCACCTGGGCAGAGGAAAGAATTTCGCGGCGGCGCAGGTAGTTCAGGCTGGTTTCGATACCCTGACGGGTGATTAGATCGACCTCTCGGCCAAACAAAACCCTCAGCTCTGCTTCCATTTGATCGAGGGTGCGAAAGGTCGGATGCGCCTTAGGGTGAAATTGCACCATCACATCTATATCGCTATCAGCGTGGAAGTCGTCGCGCAGAGCAGAGCCAAACAGAGAAAATTCTGTGACTTGCCAGCGATCGCAGAACTCAGCGATTTGCTCTATGGGTAGTTCAATCTGAGCAACCGTCATGCCAGCCTGACCTGAGAACAACAATATTTCTCTATTGTATTTCTCTATTGTGTAGAGCCCGAGATAGGAGAGGCATCGCCTCTCCTATCTCCGACAATTCTCTCTACCCCTTCAGCATAGTCTGCACAAAGGTGGGCAGGGCAAAGGCCGACTGGTGCATGCCCACGTTGTAGTACTGCAAACCGTGCTCAGCCGCAAAGGCCTCAGACTTCGCCGCATCCATGCCCTGAATGGGGTGGGCCGCGCCCTTGGTGGCGTAGTTAAAGCTCCACATGCCCGTCGGGTAGGTGGGAATAAACGCCAGATAGCAGAACACGTTCTCATCGCCAAAGATGCCCTTGAGGCAGTGGTGAATATCTACAAAGGCGTGCTGGTTAAACCGGGGCGACTCGCTCTGGGCGGTGATCGCCCCGCCGGGCTTAAGAATGCGATGCACCTGCTCGTAGAAAGCCGTGCTAAACAGCCCCTCCGACGGCCCTACCGGGTCAGAAGAGTCGATCACAATCAGGTCAAAGCGGTTGTCGGGGGCGTTGGCCACAAAGGCGATACCGTCTTCGATCCGTAGATCCAGCTTGGGGTCTTCGAGCGCACCGGATAGCGAAGGCAAAAACTCCTTCGAAGCGCGCACCACAGCTTCATCAATTTCCACCATCGTGACCTGCTCAACCTGGGGGTGGCGCAAGATCTCGCGCACGCTGCCACCGTCGCCGCCGCCGATCACCAGCACATCTTTAAAGCTAGGGTTGAGCAGCATGGGCACGTGGATGATCATCTCGTGGTAGGCATTTTCATCCTTTTCGCTGCACATCACCATGTTGTCAATGGTGAGCATCTTGCCGTAGGCAAAGGTGTCAAAAATTTCGACGGTTTGGTAGGGCGACTTTTCTCGAAAGACGCGATCGCCCTTGTGGCGAATCGACAGAGCAATGTCGTCGTTTTTATCGGTAAACCAGACGCTGCGGCTTTGCTTTGGAGTGATCAGCTTGTTGGTGATCTCATCGCGCAGTTCGCCCAGGTCAACGTCAATGCGCTCTAGCAGCTCTAGCTGGCCCCGGTTCATCTCTAGGGCCGAGCCGTAGTCGGCCTTAAAAGCAACCTTGAGCTTGTCAAACGAAATCCAGGGGTTGACGGTGTCACCGCAGGTAAACAGGTCCACCGCCGCGTAACGGTACTCGGGCCAGGTGTGAATCGCCAGGTGGCTCTCTTGAATCACCACCACCCCCGACACCCCAAAGGGCGAAAAGTGGTGAAACACCGAGCTAATCACTGTGGCCCCAGCGTCGGCGGCGGCCCCCACCATACTGCTCTCAATCAGCGGTACGTCGTTGAGAATATCGGCAGAGCAGCCAAAAAACTCCACCAAAATATGCCGTCCAAGCGAATTCATGCGCCCATTTCCCTATAGAGTTGGCCCGAGTGAAAGCCCGAGTGAAGGATTGATACTGTATCACCGTTTAGATTCTATTTCCCCAGGCCCATTTCCAGGAGCTGGCCCGTCGGCTGGTTACGGTCTAAACCTGATTTTGGGCTGCAATGTAGGGTAGATCACAATCTTTTTATCGCTGTGTCTAGGAGATTCGCGCAGTAGCAGTTAAGACAGCGATCAGGGTGTGGGGCTGGGTGTACGGTTGAGAGTGTACGGTGCACGGTGCACGGTTTAACCGGGACCCGAGACCCAAGACCCGAAACCCCAAACCATCTCTAACCCGCCTGCAACTCATCCAGCGTCGCCAGCACCTCCCGACTGTGGATCACCGGCTGCACGCCGAGGAACCGGGCCTGCATGGTGCCATCGGGGCCAATGATATAGGTGTGCCGCAGCGACATTGCCCCCAGCCACGACCCATAGGCCTTGCTCACCTTGCCCTTGGGATCAGACAGCAGCGGAAACTCTAACCCCTCAGCATCGCAAAACTCGGCGTGAGACTCGACGCTGTCGGCGCTGATGCCAATAATTTGAGCGTTGCGGGCCTGATACTCAGCGATATCGCGCTCAAATCGCTGGGCCTCGACTGTGCAGCCCGAGGTAAAGTCGCGGGGGTAAAAGTACAGCACCACCCACTGATCGCGAAAATCGGCCAGGGCAATCTCGCCATCGCCCGCATTGGTGGGCAGGGTAAACTCCGGGGCCGGCTCCCCAATGGGGATCTGCGGACCGCCTAGCGCCAGGGCTGGGGCCGGGGCTACAGCCCAACTGAGGAAGACCAGACAGAGACCTAGGGCGGCCTGAAGCAAACGACGGCGATTCATAGATAACTAGTCCTGTTAGATGGGCTGCTAGGTATGGCAAGCGGCTTTGCCAGGGTGGCAACGGCGACAATCTGGTTCGCCACGATTCGCGAGCGTTTTCCCCTCACAAATGCTGTAAAGTCTGGCTACAGAAAACCTAGCCTTGGGGAATACTGAAAGCTCGTTAACTAAAGTTTACAATATTGCAGTGCTCGCTTATTTTCACTGCTCCCCTAAGGACACTTGACCCATGCCCCCCATCGCTGACCTGCAAACCGTCACCCTCGGCCCCGGTGGGCCAACTGTACCCGCCCTGGGGGTAGGCACCTGGGCCTGGGGCGACTCCCTTTTTTGGGACTACGGTAAGGCCTACAGCGACAGCGACCTGCACGCCGCCTTCGACGCCTGCCTCAATGCGGGGCTGACGCTATTTGACACCGCTGAGATCTACGGCTTTGGCCAGTCTGAGACCTTAATTGGTCGCTTCATGCAGCAGCGCCCTCAGCCTTCGGCCCCACAGCCCGTGGTGGCGACCAAATACTTCCCCCTGCCCTGGCGCTTTACCAAGCAATCGGTTGCCGATGCCCTGGCGGCTAGCCTCGATCGCCTTCAGGGGTCCTCGGTGGCGCTGTACCAGGTGCACTGGCCCCTAGATTTTTTGCTCAGCCAAAAAGACCTGATGCAGGCCCTGGCGGCCGAGGTCAAGCGGGGCCGTATCGGGGCTGTGGGGGTGAGCAACTACTCGGCTAAACAGATGCGCGAAGCCCACGGCTACCTAGCTGAGCAGGGGGTGCCCCTAGCGGTTAACCAGGTGCAGTACTCACTACTGCACCGCAAGCCCGAAACCAACGGCGTGATCGAAACCGCGCGGGATCTGGGGGTGACCATTCTCGCCTACAGCCCCCTGGCCCAGGGACTGCTGACCGGCAAATATACGCCCGAGGCCAACCTCAAGCCCGCTGGGGCCCGCTGGCTTGACCCCCGCTTTAGCCAGAGCGGTCTGACCAAGCTGATGCCGGTGATTCAGGCACTGCAAGACATTGGCGAGAAGAGGGAGCGCACCCCCGCCCAGGTTGCCCTCAACTGGCTGGTGGCCCAGGGCAATGTGCTGCCCATCCCCGGTGCTAAAAATGCCCGCCAGGCCGGCCAAAATGCCGGTGCCCTGGGCTGGGCGCTGACTGAGTCGGAGCAAGCCCAGCTCAGTCAGCTCACCCAAAGCTATGCTTGAATTCCATCCAAGTCCAGAAGATGACAGCCACCTACCTACAGCCAGCCCCAAATCCCCCCTTGGGGGGATGGTTTAGCTCAGTATCTACTATGTCAAAAATTCCGTTCCTAGCTGAAGAAACTGCCCAATTTCAGTTGATAAATTCACTCAAAAAATAAAAAGAATTGGTATATTACTTAACAACATAGAGGCGAAACAATTGATCACATAACGCAAAAGTTTCGTTGACACTTTTAGATTTTCCCTTTTACACTTTAGGGGTAAAGCAAGTCAGCCTAATCTAGCTACGCTTTGTTTTTTCAGAGCGCTCCTAGAGCGGGGGAACCAGTCAAGGGGCGTATTTCCGAGTTCTCAGTACCCGCTAGAGGG
>DAIPYU010000190.1:0-6984 GCA_036782635.1 Nodosilinea sp. CTOTU7353 | reverse complement strand
GACCCGGTCCCTGCCCCGATCCCTAAATCCTGAGAAAGTGCGCCATCTGCTCTACGGCAGCCTCCCCGCTCTAGACCGCACCATCAAAATCCTCCATGCGATCGGCTACGCCGACCCCAACGACGGTCGCGATCTCATCCCCGTGCCGCCCCGTGCTGAGGGCGCGACAATCGCCGCCCAGTGGATGGTGATCATGACCAAAACCGTACTGCTGAAGTAGCCTACAGCCCCAGAGCCCCTGCCGGGTATCGGTTTCGAGGCGGGGCCTTGAGAATCGGATTTGGTATCAGAGACCAAACCGGGTGAGTCAACAGCCCTGATCGCCGTGACTCGAGTCATGGCGATCCATGGCTCGAGCTAGGGGCCTCTCGCCATTGCGCTGACTACAGTGAGGGCAGTCGCATTCTGGGATGCCCATGCAACAGTCACTGTCGATTAAAGTGGGGAAGTCTAACCCCTGGAAGTTAGGATTAGCGGCCCTGGGAGTGGTGGGTACGGCGGCGATCGCCTACACCCTCATCGGCCCCTCAAAGGCCCCAGACATCAATCCCGAGCGCGATACCGTGCCCGTGCAGGTGCAAAGTTTGCCAGTGCAGATCAAGGCCAATGGCCTGGTGCAACCCCTGCGCAAAATCAATATCAGCCCCAAGGAAGCCGGCAGCGTGACAGAACTGCTGGTGCGGGAAGGCGACTCCGTGGAATCCGGGCAGGTAATCGCCCGCATGGACGATAAACGGCTCCAGGCCCAGGTCAATCAATCCCGCCAAGCGCTGGCCCGAGCCCAGGCAGGACTGGCCGAAAGGCTCACCGGCAACCGCCCCGAAGACATTGCCAAAGCCGAGGCCGAGGTCACCCGCTATGAAGCCCAACTCCAGGAGGCCCAGTCGCGATCACAGCTAGCCACCGCCAAACTCAGCCGCCAGCAGCCGTTAGCGGAACAAGGGGCGATCTCCCGTGACGCCCTCGATGAAGCGCAGGCCTCGGCCCGCAATGCCAGCGACGGCATTCGCCAAGCCGAGGCGGCGCTGAGGGTGGCCCGCCTGGAGCTAGACAAACAGCGCAGCGGCTTTCGCAGTGAAGACATTGACCAGGCTCGCGCCCAAGTGGCCGAAGCCGAAGCCCAGTTCCAGATCTCCCAAATCCAGCTGGACAATGCCTTTGTGCGGGCCCCCTTTGGCGGCATCATCACCCGGCGCTTCACCGATGTCGGCGACTTTGTCGCCCCCACCACTTCGGCCTCAGCCAGCGACGGGGCCACCTCGGCCTCGATCGCCGAATTATCCAGCGGCCTAGAGGTCGAAGCCAAGCTGCCCGAAGCCAGCATCGCCCAAATCAGCCCAGGGCAAACGGTCGAAGTGCGCAGCGATAGCTACCCCGATCAGGTGTTTAGGGGCGAGGTGCGGTTGATTGCCCCCAGGGCCTTGCAGGAAAACAACATCACCACCTTTCGCGTGAAGGTGTCTCTCCAGACCGGTCTGGATCTGCTCAAAGCGGGCATGAATACCAAGCTGGCCTTTATCGGTGAGCCGGTGAAAAATGCCCTGGTCGTACCCCTGGCCACCGTGGTCACCCAGCCCGACGGGGCCCAGGGGGTGTGGCGGCTGACGGGAGCCGCGCCCTCCTTCGAGTCCGAGTTCCAGGTCGTGCGGCTGGGCTCCGAGAGCGGCAGTCAGGCCCAAATTCTAGAGGGTCTGAAGGAGGGCGATCGCATCTTCGTCATCCCCCCCGCCGGTCAAGTCATTCCAGGTGTAGACAATACAGAAGGTACCGGCCTGTGATCCATCCCCTCGAAACCATCACCATGGCCATCACCACCCTGACCAACAACAAACTCCGCAGTTTGCTCACGGTGCTGGGCATTGTGATTGGCAACGCCTCCGTCGTGGCGATCATTGGCCTCGGCCAGGGGGCCCAGCGCTTCACCCAAGAAAAAGTAGAATCCCTGGGGTCCAATCTCCTCCACGTCTTCGTGCAAGAGGGCGAAGGGGAGACCGGCAACAGGCCCCAACTGCTGCTGTCGGATGCCGAGGCGATCGCCGCCCAAGCCCCAGCGGTCAAAATCGTGTCGCCGAAGATCTCCACCAGCGCGACCTTGACCTATCAAAGCCGCACTGCCAAAGCCACCGTGCAGGGGGTGACGCCGGAGTTTCTGCCAGCTAGAAATATGCAGGTGGTCACCGGTCGATTTTGGAGTGCCGCTGAGCAGCGCCAGAACACCGCCGTGGTGGTGCTCGGCGGAGACCTGGCCCAGAAATTATTTGACCGCGCCAGTCCCCTGGGACAAGACGTTCAGATTAACGATCGCAGTTTTCAGGTGATTGGCGTGCTGCAGCGCAAAGGCTCTTTTCTCGGCGTCAACCCCGATATCGATGCCCATATTCCCATTACCACCCTGGCCAGCCAGTTGGTGGGCCGCAGCGTGCCCAGCGGCATCGCCATTGACGAGATCGAAGTCTCTGCCCAAGACCAGGCCAGTATCCGTGCGGCAGCCTTTCAACTCACCAATATTCTGACCCGGCTGCACGGCAAAAAAGACTTTTCGGTGGTGGCCAACAAGTCTGTCCAAGCTTTGCTGGGGCAGATCACCGGGGTCTTGAGCATGCTGCTGGCCACGATCGCCGCCGTGTCGCTCCTGGTGGGGGGCATTGGCATTATGAATATCATGCTGGTCTCGGTAACCGAGCGCACCCAAGAGATTGGGCTTCGCAAGGCGATCGGTGCTCCAGAATCGGCGATTTTGCAGCAATTTTTAATCGAAGCCGTGGTGCTTTCGGTGGCGGGCGGCGTCATCGGCATCGGAGTTGGCGTCGGCAGTGCCCTGCTGGTGGGGGTATTCACGCCCCTCAAGCCCACCGTCCCCCTCAGCGCCATTGTGCTGGCGACGGGGGTTTCTGGGAGCATTGGGCTGGTTTTTGGCGTGGTTCCGGCCCGCCAAGCCGCCAAACTCGACCCCATTGTGGCCCTCCGGAGGGGATAGCATGACCCAAACCATGATTGAGCTCGTGGCCATTTCCAAGCTGTATGGCCTGGGCGAAACCCAGATTCAGGCCTTAAACCAGGTTAGTTTGGCGATTGCCCCCGGCGAATATTCCGCCATCATGGGCGCATCGGGCTCGGGCAAATCGACCCTGATGAATGTAATTGGCTGCTTAGATCGCCCCAGCACCGGGGCCTATTACCTCGACGGTGAAAATGTGGCCGATCTCAGCCATCAGCACCTGGCCCAAATTCGCAACCTCAAACTAGGCTTTGTGTTTCAACAGTTCCATTTACTGTCTCAGCTCACCGCGTTGGAAAATGTCATGCTGCCGATGATCTATGCCAATGTCTCCCTCCCAGAGCGGCGGCGCCGGGCCACCGCCGCCCTGGAGCGGGTGGGCCTAGCCAGTCGGCTGTCCAACAAACCCACCCAGCTTTCGGGGGGCCAGCAGCAGCGCGTCGCGATCGCCCGCGCCATTGTCAATCAACCCCTCCTGCTTCTAGCCGATGAACCCACCGGTGCCCTGGACTCGCGCACCACCCAGGAAATTTTAGACATCTTTGCCGAACTCAACGCCAGCGGCATGACGGTGATCATGGTGACCCACGAAGCCGACGTGGCGCGCACCACAAAACGAGTGATTTGGTTCAAAGATGGCGAAATTTTACACCCCAACTTAAGTCCCCAAGACCTCCACCAATGGGTTGCCTAGAACGGTTCTCATTATGGCTAGGAAGATCTGATCCCCCGAGGCTTTCGCAGTCACAGGTTCACTCGATACCCCCCTTAATAAGGGGGCAGGGGGGATCCTTCAGACGTATCTCACCACCATGGGAATTTTTATAGCCTCGATCGATTCACAAAGAATCCAGAAATCAGAAGCTGCACTTTGAACTTTTAATTGTGAACTCCCTCCTCTTCAACCCCCTCCTCCCTCGCCACCTCCCCCTAGTCGGCATTCTGATCGCCTACGGGGCCTCGGTCACCGGCAATATGATTGCCAGCATTGCCCTACCGTGGTTTGTTTTAGAACTCATCGGAGACGCCGCCCTGACCGGGGTGGTGGCCTTTGTCAGCACCATTCTAGTCATTATTGGCACCTTGTTTGGCGGCGTGTATATTGATCGACTCGGGCGCAGGCCGGTCAGCATTGTGGCCGATATCGCCAGTGCGATCAGTGTCGCGGCTGTCCCCATTCTGCACGGGTTGATCGGCATTCAGTTTTGGCAGTTGCTGATCGTCGTCTTTCTGGGCGCTTTTTTAGATGCACCGGGGATGACGGCGCGGGATTCACTCTTGCCTGAAGTCGCCCGGTTGGCGCGAACGCCCCTGCATCGTCTCAATGCCATGACCGAAACCATCCAGGGATTGGGGGTGCTGATTGGCCCCGCGATCGCCGGGGTGCTGATCGCCAACCTGGGGGCGTTGACCACGCTCTGGGCGACCGCCGGGCTGTCCTTAGCCGCCGCCCTGGTCTCCCTCGGGACGCTGCCGGTGCGCCTGGGTCAAAGCCGGTTGGCCCAGCCCGAGCCCTATGGTGAATCTCTGAAAGCAGGGCTGCGCTTTGTGAGGCGTGATCGCCTAATTAAAGCCTTGATCGGGCTGTTTGCGGCGTTGACCCTGATCGCAGCCCCGCTGATGTCGGTGATCTTGCCCGTGTTTGTGCGCCAGCAGTACGGCAGCACCCTTCATCTGAGCCTGCTGATCTCGGCCTACGGCATTGGCAGTGTCATTGGGTTTATGGGCTATGGGCTGGGGGGCGATCGCCTGTCGCCCCATGGACTGCTCGTGGTGAGTATCCTCGCCATGAGCGCCATGTTTGCCGTGTTTGCCTGGGCCCCGCCCTTGAGCGGGGTGCTGGCCGCCAGCGCCATCGGCGGCCTGTTCAGTGCCCCCTTCAATCCCATTGTCAATACGGTGCAGCAGCAGCGCACTCCCGCCGAACTGCGCGGTCGCATTCTCAGTACAGTCAATGGCGTATCATCGTTGGCGGCCCCGATCGGGCTGCTGATCTCAGGCATTTTGCTGGAGGTGTTTGGGGTGCAGGTGGCGATCGCGGTGATCGCCGTTTGCGCGGCCTCGATTGCGTTGTGGGTAATGGTTAGCCCCGTGTTTAAAACCCTTGAGAAGCCATGAATGCCTTGAGACAGTCTGCCCGATCGCTGCCCAAAACCCTATCGCTGCAACGCTCCCTGCGCTATGCCGAGTGGATCCTGCTGTTGATGCTGCTGCTGCTCTACGCCATGGATCAATACTCCTATGACGTTCACCCTTTGCCCAATGTATTTCTCAAGGCAGCGGTCTTTATCCTTATTTTTGGGCTGCTCAGCTTTTGCTTTCCCCTGCAGCGACCCCGCTGGCAGCGTTACCTTTATCTTGCCCTTGAAATTTCCTTGGTGCTGATCGCCTACCTGTTTTGGATTGACTTTGATATTCTGCTCTACTTCTTTTTAATTAAAAGCTGCTTTTTGTTGGGTCGTCGAGAGGTTATCGTTACCGTTGTCCTGGCGGGAATCGGGTATTTAGCCGTCATTCTGTGGACACTACCGCTGCTGGGTCAGCAGTTTGCTGAAACGGTGCGTACCAATGATTGGGAAGACCTGTTTAAGCCCCAAGTCATCGTGATCAGCAACCTGGTTCAGTACATTGGCATTAGCCTATTTGTGCTCTTTCTCGGGTTTGTGATGATGGCCGAACGCCGCAGTCGTCAAAAGGCAGAAGCCCTCACCCAGGAAATTGAAACCCTGGCGGCGACTCTAGAGCGATCGCGCATTGCCCGCGACATTCACGACTCCCTGGGGCATTCCCTCACCACCCTCCACATTCAACTAGAGCTGGTCCAGGCCATGGGCCAGCGCAATCCAGCCCAAGCCGCCCAAGCACTGAATAATGCCCAGCAGCTCTCGAGCCATTGTTTAGAAGCGGTGCGCCAGGCCGTTCAAACCGTGCGCCAGGACGAATTTAGTTTAACCACCGCGCTGCATCGGTTGATCGAGCAAATTCGCCAGAGTCAGGCCTTCTCGATTCAGGCGGAGATCCAGCTGCCGCCCCTGCCCCTGCAAACCAGCCATCAACTGTATTGTGTGGTTCAAGAAGGGTTAATCAATATCCAGAAGCATGCTCAGGCGACCCATGTCTACTGCCGCAGTCACATCGATGCCGAGTCGATTATTTTAGAACTAGAGGATGACGGCCAAGGCTTCGACCCCACTCTGCCCTACGGGGGCTACGGCTTAAAAGGAATGTATGAACGGGTGAGTTTGCTGGGGGGTGACTTGCAGCTGCTCAGTACCGTAGGCCAGGGTACTCAAATTCGAGTGGTGGTTCCCCGATGATTCGGCTCCTGCTGGTGGATGATCAAGAGATGTTTCGCCAGGGGCTGGCGGCGCTGCTGGCGCTGGAGGAGGATCTGGAGGTGGTGGGCCAAGCCGGGGATGGGGCCAGGGCGATCGCGCTAGCGGAAACCCTACAGCCAGACATCATTTTGATGGATGTACAAATGCCCATTTGTGACGGGGTGGCGGCCACCCGCGCCATTCGTCAACGCTACCCCTGGATTCGAGTGTTGGTGCTGACCACCTTTGACCAGGATGAATACATTTGGCAGTCGCTCCAGGCCGGGGCGCTGGGCTATCTGCTCAAGAGTACGCCCTCAAAACAGGTGGCCGCCGCGGTGCGCACCCTCAGTCAGGGGTACAGTCAACTGGGGCCGACCATTGCCCCCAAGCTGTTTGCCCAGCTTCAGTCCATGGCGCTGCCCCCCAGGGAGGGGATTCAGGATCGGTTTAGCGATCGCGAGTTAGAAATTCTCAAACTTTTGGGCCAGGGCAACACCAATCAAGACATTGCCCAAGCGCTTCATCTGGCCCATGGCACGGTGAAAAATCACATCAGCCGAATTTTGAGTGAGCTGGGGGTGAGCGATCGCACCCAGGCCGCCCTTTGGGCCAAGCAGCATGGATTTTGCTAAGAGGTTGGTTTAAAGGCCAAAGTCTCAGACTATA
>DAIPYU010000189.1:0-7152 GCA_036782635.1 Nodosilinea sp. CTOTU7353 | reverse complement strand
GTGTTGCCGCCGAGCTTTTGGCTGATGTCTAGGCTGTTGGCAAACAGCACGTAGTCGCCGGTGCGGGCGGGGCCATCGAAGAATTCCAGAGAGATGGTGTAGGCGTCAGCCAATTCGTAGGTGTAGTCGGCAGCCTTGAGCAGGTCGAAGTTGCGGGGGACGTTCTCAATTTCGTAGTCTTTGATCCGCAGCACGCTTTTGATCGTGACCTTTGCGCCCAGGTTGTCGCCCTTGCGCAGCGATTGGGCGAAGACTAGCTCAGTGCGGTGGAGGGCTACTAGGTCGCGGTGGAGCTGCGATCGCAACTTTGAAGCAAAACCGCCGTCTTTTGTTCGGGTATAGCCCAACGCCTCTAGTAGGTCGTTAGAGCGAAACGAGACCAGCGGGCCATTGCCCTGCTCAGAAGCCAGGCGGTAGAGGTAGAGAACGATGGACACCTGACGAGGGTTGAGAAAGGTCAGTAGAGCCATCAACAACCGCTCAATGCGGCGGTCTTGAATTTTCTCAATGCCCTTGCTCACGCCCAGGTCAGCAAAGGATTGTAGGTCCAGGTTTGAGCACTGGGCCTGGAGTTCTTCCCATTCCTCCTCTGAAACGTTCTCAAGGGGCACTCGTCGGGTAACCGCTACCTCGGTAGCATCTCGCCCATCGGCCTCTACTCGCATCTCTAGGTAATAGCCGTCACCATCGGAGCGGAGGATGGGTAGCTGCACATCTGGGTTGCTCAACGCTGCCCCAGCTCTCGGCAGCACCATTAGGAGCTGCCCATCTACGGGGAATGTCGACTCTTCACTAGAAGCTGTAGAGAGATTACTCAACCGAAGTTTCTACCCTCGTAGGCGATCGCTCGTAGGTGATCACTTTGGCGAGTTCATTCTAATGAATAACTTGCCAGAGTGATCACTTAGGCAAAGGGTCTGTAACTTTGGCGTATGTTTTTGCAATCTAAGCCTGTAACTTTGGCGTATGGTTTTGCCTGTAACTTTGGCGTATGGGTGAAAAGCTGCCTGTAACTTTGGCGTACAGATCTGCCTATAACTCCAGCGTATGATTTCGCGCTACCAGTTTTGGGAACTACTCTCTGGGCCTTGATCCCCTGCCTAGGGCCTGTAACTTTGGCGTATGGTTTTGCCTGTAACTTTGGCGTATAGGTGAAAAGCTGCCTGTAACTTTGGCGTATGGTTTTGTCTATAACTCCGGCGTATGCAAGCCCTGTAACTCTGGCGTATGGGACTTTTTGGGGTATTGAGAAGATTTTTGGGCGGTGTTAACCTTTGGCGAATGTTCCACGGGAGAACATTCGCACTATTCACGTGAGCTTATGGAAGGAGGTGCTCAGACCCGTCACAGATACTGCTAAATCAAAAGACCCCAGCTGCGGGAACAGCTAAGGTCTTTCGCTCAAAACTCCACTGCGGGAAGCAATGGCAACACTCAAGAAAATGCTTTGGCGAGCAGCTTGAGGGTTGTCGATAGAGTTATGCGTTCATTCTAGGTTGCTAGATCGGATTCATCAAGGGCTGTTGTGCTCTTGACTGGTTTTGTGCTTGTTTACAGCAGTAAACGAGATGTTTTGTGTGCCTGTACGTAGCTATGGCTTAGGCATGTTAGGGCAAAATCCTAATTATTCTGGCGATCGTTACAAGTGGGTGATGTCTAGAAGATGTCCTAATTGATGGTGGGCAGTGCCCACCCTACGGCTGCTGTAGCAGGCAAGCCTTTTAGGAATTTCTTGCCATCAATGGCTCTACTGTCGCGCAGCCGTTCCGGCTGCAAAGCCAGCGTGATGCTTGCACGACGATCAAGCTAGAACGATCTATATTCCCTAGATTTTGAATAACGCAGATTTGCTCCCGCGCACTGACGTTGCGCTCTGGGACTATTAATCAGCGTGAAAACCTTACGAACTCGGTTCACTTGTTTAGAAGAGCAGGAAAATCGCTTTCTGAGCCTGTGGCCCCACCGATTTGACTACATTTGGGCTGAACAGACAGCCCCTAACGATAAGCCAGCCTGGCAGACTGAGTCGCGCCACCCGCTCAGTGATCGCTTGATTTTGCAGGGGGGCTTTCTCTATGGGGTGCGCTTTGGCCGTACAACGAAGTACGTGCTCATAGATATTGACCGAGGAAGTCGATACCACCCCGCGGCTGATCCCTATGCACTGCGCCGCATTCAAGATGCACTGGAGCCTTTGGGGTTGCCGTCGTGCATTACGCTCACATCGAGCTACAGCGGTGGATTACATCTCTACTTTCCGTTTGATCAGCCGCAGGTGAGCTGGGAAATTGCTCTGGGAGTAACTACTCTGCTGCAGAATGCGGGGCTCAAATGTGCACCGGGTCAGCTTGAGGTGTTTCCGAACCCGAGGAAGTTTTCTGCTTCGAACACTGGCGAGGTTTCTCTCTACGCGGCTCACCGGCTACCGTTGCAGGCTGGGTCTTATATTCTCAATAGCGATCTTGAACCGGTTTATAGCTCACAGGAGCGGTTCGCCGAGTTGTGGCGTCACACCAGTGGCCACAACTCGATTGATGGTCAGTTGCTCAAACACACTCTGAAAAGCGCCCGACGGCAGGAATACCGGGTTACGACTAAGGCCGAGAAATTTCTCAATGACCTCAATGCTGAGATCGAGCCTGGGTGGACTGGGCCAGGTCTGACGAATCGCCTATTGGGCAGAATTGCGATGCGAAGCTATGTGTTTGGTCACGTGCTCTATGCCCAGGCTCCGCTTACGGGACAGGCACTTGTGGCAAATATTGTTCGGGTGGCGCGAGAACTGCCAGGGTTTTATGACTGGAGCAACCACGTCTACGAGATTGAAGAAAAAGCCAAGAACTGGGCCAGGGCGGTTGAGCAGAGCCACTATTATCCCTACGGTGTGGGCAAGTCTTCTAAGGTATCTACCACGGCTGGGCTCTCAACCTATAACGAGGAAAAAGCCAAACAGGCCCGAGAGAAAATCCGGCAGGCGATCGCTATTCTGCTCGATGAAGGTCAGCTCCCCATTGCGGTGAAGCAGCGATTCATCACGCTAACCCGGCGGTTTTCGATTGGGGGACCGACGCTCTATAAGAACAAAGACCTGTGGCACCCAAATTATCTGCTGGGAGTGGATGCTGAGGAAATCTCCCCGGACCCCCCGGTCGATTTAGAGATGACTGCGGAGCCCGAGCGCCTTGGGGCGCTCAGCCCCGCAAGTCACCCAAGCTTATTGGTAGAGGAGGCGTGTAACCCACGGCCAGATCAGGGTTGTGGCGCTTGCGATCAGGTTGAAGAGCAGCTTGAGGTGTGTAACATGAAGCCGGCGCAGCTTTCGCTGGTTCAAATTAAGGAGGCGATCGCAGCGGCCCAGGAGCAGCGGCGGCGGCAGCAGGCTCAGGCAGAGACTGCCCATCGACAAATGAAGCAGCAGGCTGCCCAGCAGGCGATGACTGAGCGCATGAGGGGATATCTGGCCTCTGATGACCCTATTTTGATGGGTGAGGCGTTGAGGTGGCTGCGATCGCACCCAGAGTACCGAGAGCTATGGCTGTAGCAGGTGATCAAATTAAGCAGCTGTCGGCATTTCTGAGGAGGGCTGAAGCGTTGAATTCATGTTGCT
Organism: Nodosilinea sp. CTOTU7353; assembly: GCA_036782635.1. Taxonomy (GTDB): domain Bacteria; phylum Cyanobacteriota; class Cyanobacteriia; order Phormidesmidales; family Phormidesmidaceae; genus Nodosilinea. The sequence continues at coordinate 3,545 of DAIPYU010000189.1, read as the reverse complement.
AGCCCGAGGGAAATGAGCGCGGTTCTCTGGGCTTCGGTGAGGCCGGTTGCCCCATCCATAGCCATGCCGGTGCGATCGCGCGGCTGCAAAATGGTCTCGCCGTTGTCGAGCACAATCAAACAGGCTACTTTGACCCCCACGTGCTGTCTCTGGCGGAGGCATTCTCCGATGTGCAGTTCTTCCACTGCGGCGGGCCGTACGAAGAGGGCGTGCACTCCAACAGCAAGCGGCTCGGCTTCATCGTTGCCAAACCCATTCCCCAGGTGCTCCGCAACATCAATAGCTTTACCTTCGGTGCCCGCAGCATCGACCCCAGCGTCAACAGTTCAGCGCTGTTCTTTAGAGCACTTTATAAGAATGTCTCAAACTGTAGGTTGGGTGAAACGCAGTGCAACCGTCGTTATAGACATGGAGAGAACCTATGGGAATTTTTGTTGAAGCCGAGCCCTATCCGTACCCCTACAACGGCGATTTGCGGCCCGAGAACACGGCGCTGATTGTGATCGATATGCAGACCGATTTTTGCGGCATCGGCGGCTATGTCGACAAAATGGGCTACGACCTATCCCTCACCCGTGCCCCGATTGAGCCGATTGCCAAGCTGCTGGGGGTGATGCGCGATCGCAATTTCACCATCATCCACACCCGCGAGGGCCATCGCCCCGATCTAGCCGACCTGCCCGAGAATAAGCAGTGGCGATCGCGTCAGATCGGCGCGGGCATCGGCGACCCCGGCCCCTGCGGCCGCATTCTGGTGCGCGGCGAACCCGGCTGGGAGATCATCCCCGAGCTGCAACCCCTGCCCGGCGAGGTGGTGATCGACAAACCCGGCAAAGGCTCGTTCTATGCCACCGATTTAGATTTAATCCTCACCCGCAAAGGCATTCGCAACCTCATTCTGGCAGGCATCACCACCGATGTCTGCGTCCACACCACCATGCGCGACGCCAACGATCGCGGCTACGAGTGCCTGCTGCTGTCTGACTGCACCGGAGCCACCGACTACAGCAACCACCTGGCGGCGCTGAAGATGGTCAAAATGCAGGGCGGCGTGTTTGGAGCGGTAGCCTATTCCGAAGCCCTAATCGAGGCGCTGGTTTAGGCAGAAATAAGATGTGGGGCCGAAAACATGGCCCTGCGCACCTTTGACTGCCCACCCCAGGCCAAACAGGGCTGGCTGCTCAGCCTCAGCAACATTCGGCATATGGCGGAGGGCTTAGTCAAGGTGTTTTCGGTCAAAACCCCGTCGGTCGATACCCCCGTGGGCCATCTCTCCGGCGGCAACGTGCAGCGCACCGGGCTGGCGCGGGAGCTGTCGTCAACGGAACTTAACCTGTTGATTGCTGCTAACCCCTGCTTCGGCCTAGACTTTTTTGCAGTCGACTACATCCATAGCCAGATTCTCGCCGCCCGCAATTGTGGCGTGGCGGTGCTGCTGGTGAGCGGACCTCGACCAGCTGCTGAAGCTGAGCGATCGCATTTTTGTGATCAGCGACGGTGAGCTGGTCTACGAAAGCCCCACCGCCACCGCCGACATTAAAACCCTGGGCCAAAAAATGGCTGGGCATTAGCGGTGAGTAGATGGGTAGGGGCAGACGGCGTCTGTCCTGGCTAGGGTGATGGATACATAAGCGAGAAAATTATGATGCAATCGATTGTTTTACCTGACCTCAAGGCCATGGCGGCTGACCCAGAGCTGGCCTGGGAAGCCTTTCGCCCCGGTGTTGAGATCCACCGACTCTACCCGCCTACCCCCGACGGAACCGCCGCCGCCCTGCTGCGCTACCAGCCGGGGGCCAGCGTTCCCCGCCACCTGCACACCGGCTTTGAGCATATTTTGGTGCTCTCTGGTTCCCAAACCGACGACAACGGTACTTATACCGCTGGCTCTCTAGTGGTGAATCCGCCCGGCACCCGCCACACCGTTAGCAGTCCCGAGGGCTGCATCGTGCTCGCCATCTGGGCCAAACCCGTCCACATTGAAGAATAGGCAGACACCGTCAATAGGGCAGACGCCGTCTGCCCCTACCATCCACCCTCACCGCCATTTCCCGCCAGGGCAGACACATCGGCCTGCCCCTACCTACCCATCCACCCCCCATGCCCATCCCCGCCCAACCCTACCCCTACCTCCTACCTTCCAACGGCCTGGCGCTGCTGATCATCGACATGCAGCGCGACTTCATCGAGTCGGGCGGCTTTGGCGATGCCCTGGGCAACGATGTCAGCCTGCTGCGGGCGATCATTCCCCAGGTCAGAGCGCTGCAAGAGGCGTTTCGGCACTACAACCTGCCGATTTTTCAGACCGTGGAGGGGCACTTGCCCGATCTGTCGGACTGTCCGCCGTCGAAGCGCGATCGCGGCACTGGCCCGCTCAAAATCGGCGATCGCGGCCCCATGGGGCGCATTTTGGTGCTGGGCGAACCGGGCAACGGCATCATTCCCGAACTGGCTCCTCTGCCGGGGGAAGTGATTATCCCCAAACCGGGCAAAGGAGCGTTCTATGCCACCGAGCTAGAAGCTCATCTCAAAGCCCAGGGCCTTACCCACCTGATTATTACTGGCGTCACCACCGAGGTCTGCGTACAGACCACCATGCGCGAGGCCAACGATCGCGGCTACGAATGCCTGCTGGTCGAAGACGCCACCGAGAGCTACTTTCCCGCCTTTAAGCAGGCCACTCTAGAAATGTTGCGCGCCCAGGATGGCATCATCGGCTGGACGGCAACAACCAAAGCGGTGCTCAGCGCCCTATCGGCCCAGTACGCTGCTCGGGCAGTGGCGTGAAGTACTTCTGAGGCCTGTCCGAAGAATAAGGCCGATCGCAAGCCCTACTACAGTGGCAAGAAGGAAGCCCATACGATCCAGAATAATGTGATGAATGAACAGCAGCTCTCGCTCCAGGTACTGCGCGGCCCAGGGCAGGAGTCTGCCGCCCCGATACTGCTGGTTGACCCAGCTGAGATCGCCGGTCTGGGTGAGAATTGCCGTTAGCGATTCTGCGGTTAGATAGCCGTAGTAGCGGGCATCGGGAAAGGTGACGGCGGTGGGGGCCATGCGGTGGCCGCCAATGTGGCTGGCCTGCCAGATGCGGGTGTTTTGAAGGCCCAACTCTGTCACCAGTTTGCGGGCCTGGTGGTAAATGGGTGCGCCAAAGCGGGAGCAGCAGCGATCGCGGCTGCCATGAGTACAAACCAAAATATCGCGGGTTGGCAGATCCACTGGGGTAGCGCTGAGCGGTTCGCCCATCACCACCTGCCGCACCAGGGGAGCTACGTCGTCAATGCTGTCCAGGTGAAATTCTTGCTTCTCATAGGCGGTGGCGAAGCCGGAGGGCTTGCGGAACACCAACACGCGGGTGAGGTTGTCCTGCTGTAGGTGCTCGTTGTGGATCAGCAGGAAGCGGGTTTGGTAGCGATCGTAGTCGTCGTAGATTTCTTCGCTGAGATCGCGTAGCGCGGCGGGAATGCCCTTGGAGGCCATATCGTTACGCTCCTAGGGGGGTGGGCAGTCAATGGTTACATACATCTGATGTTCGGAGGCGG
>DAIPYU010000188.1:0-7152 GCA_036782635.1 Nodosilinea sp. CTOTU7353 | reverse complement strand
ATATGGATGCTTCACGCCGGTTTTACGGCGGACTGCTGGGGGTCCGAGAGCTGACCGGCGACGAAGTAGACGACACCCTAAAGGAGCTGGTGGCCACGGGCAAAGTGGCCAATTTTGTGCTGCCCGACGGACTAATTCTTGACTTGTTTGGTGCCCCCGACCTGGGGCCGCCCGACCCCGACCCAGAGAAATCCTTTACCCGCGCCTACCACTTGGCCTTTGACATTGACCCGGCTCAGTTTGATCAGGCGCTGGCGGTGCTGGCGGCGAACCAGGTTGACATCGCCCACGGCCCTGTCACCCGCCCCACCGGGCGCGGCGTATATTTCTATGACCCTGACGGCTTTATGGTCGAGATTCGCTGCGATCCGGTTGAGGAAACCCGTGGGTGCCCCAGATGAGGCTGACCCCAGATTTGTTGTGCCAATTCTGGGACAATGTATAATATTTCAGTGAGAAATCTCTGAAAAGTGTGGGTTTCCCAGAAATCGTTGCTAACATCGCTTCCACTCGGGCTTCCTGGGCTAGAGCACCTGAAACCTAGATCGTCCTCGAATCCCGTTTGCTGGCCCCGTTTGCAGAGGCTGTGTCTGCGGTAATCTTTACCCTCAGATATCATCGCCATCTACTCGCTCCCGACAGTTCCTGAAAGTCTGACCAGCCACCACCACCCCGAAGGACTTAGATTTTGCAGGGATTGATGAAGGAAAAACCTATCTTAATCACCTGCTGTGCCGCGGGTGGGGCCTTGGTTATGCTCTCGCTACTGGTGCGATCAGGCAATAGCGGCCATCCTGTGCTGCCGCCGCCACCGCCACCCAGCGCCGAAAGCCTCAATATTCAAACCGTGCCGGTGCCGCCGCCCCCCGGTGTGGGCCAAGAAATTTTGCAGGATCGCATGGAGCAAGACCTGACCCGTCAGCAAGACCTCGTCAGCAGTTTGCAAGACGAACTCCGCGCTCAAAAAGATCTGGCCGAGACCCTCAAAACCCAGCTCGAACGGCAGCAGGCCGAAACCGACAAGGTGTTTGAGCAGCTCGAAACCTATCAGGAGGCGGTGGAGTCGATGACCTCCCAACAGGTGCGGCTGATTGAGTCGATTCCTCAAAACAACGAAACCCAGACTATGATTCTCTGGGGCATTTTAGGTCTGTTTATGATGCTGATGCTGGGGGGCGGCACCGCCTTTGCCATCATTGCCCTGTGGCTGATGCACATTCAGCGGCGCACTCAGCCACCGCCGCCGATGATGTACCCCATGCGCATGCCGCCTGGCCCCTACTACTACGAAAGGCAGCCCCTGCCGCCCCCCGTGCAGCATCAGCCCTTTGTGCAGTACGACGTCAGACCCTATGAAGACTAGCTAGGCTGGGTCAATCGAGAACGACTTCACTCAACCTTGCCTATGCCCCGCCCTACCCTCTATGTGGCCATCACCAACCATGGTTTTGGCCACGTCACCCGTGCGGCTTCCATCACTGCGACAGTTAAGGCCATGCAGCCTGAAGTCGATGTGGTGCTGGCGACCACGGCTCCCCGGTGGCTGCTCGACGAATATCTGCCGGGAGATTACGACTATCGCCCGGTAGCCTTTGACATTGGGGTGATGCAGCCCGATAGCTTGGCGATGGATTTGCCCGCCACCTTAGCCCAACTGCAAGCTATTCAGGCCCATCAGCGCGAGACTGTGGCGGCGGAGGCGGCGTATCTCAAGCAGCGGGGGGTGCATCTGGTGCTGGCGGATATTCCGCCGCTGGCAACGGCGATCGCCCACGCGGCCGAGATTCCCTGCTGGATGGTCAGCAACTTTGGCTGGGACTTTATCTACCGCGCCTTTGGCCCCGAATTTGCCGCCGCTGCCGACTGGATTGCGGATTGCTTTGGCCAGTGCGATCGCCTGTTTCGCCTGCCCTTTCACGAACCCATGGCCGCCTTCCCCGTGGTCGAGGCCGCCGGGCTAACTGGGGGCACACCCCGCTATGACCCCGACGACCTGCGCCAGCGGTTTAGCCTCCACGCCCCCCAGGCCCAAACCGTGCTGCTCACCTTTGGCGGTCTGGGGCTGCAGTCGATTCCCTACGACGGGTTAGCGCGGTTCCCTGGCTGGCAGTTTCTCACCTTTGACCCCAACGCCCCCGATCTCCCCAATCTGTTTAAGCTGCCCCGACAGGGATTTCGCCCCGTCGATGTCATGCCCCTGTGCAGCCGATTGGTCTCTAAGCCGGGGTTTAGCACTTTTTCTGAAGCCTGCCGCCTAGACCTGCCGGTTATCACCATTCCCCGCAGCGACTTTGCCGAAGGCCCCATTTTGGTCAACGGCCTCCAAGACCACAGTTGGCACCAGGTGCTGACCCCAGCGGAATTCTTTCAGGGCAAATGGGGTTTTTTGCACCAGCCCCTCCAGCCGCCCCGCACTACTCGAGCGATCGCCAAAGACGGCAACCACCACATCGCCAGCGCGATCATTGATTATCTAGCCACCACCCCCTAAACCCCGTACCCCCGATTCAATCCATCCAGACTTTATACCAAATCCTCCTTAGCTACCCCCGATTCAGCAGGGCAAACAACCGTTTGCCCCTACGATTTGGCCTTTTGGGAATCGGGGTTATGTGACTCGGATTTGGTATTACCCATCCACCCATCCACCCATCCACCCACCTACTCCCCCCTCCCCCCCGGCAACCCCGACGGGCTCTGGTAGGGCATGGGAATGTACTGCACCGTCGGTCGCCCGGTCGTCGGCTGCGGGTAGAGATCCATCAGGCTGTAGATCTCCAAGGGCAGGCCAACGGTGACGGGCAACCCCATGTCGGTGGCTTCTTCCACTGCGATCGGGTAGTCGTGGGTGACCTGGCCGGTGGTGAGGCGATCGATGATTTTGTCGATGTTGGCGGGGTCCACCTTCTGCTGAGGGATTGCGTCTTCTAGGAGAGTGCGCACAAACCGCTGCACCTGGTTAATCGCCTTGCGGGCCAAATCTGCGGTCACTAGGGTCTGGTCGTCGATTTTCTCGGGGGGTTTGGCCTCTAAGACGGCGAGAATGCTGGCCGCCGCCACATTGCCCAACTGTGGGTCTACCGGCCCCAGCACCGCATTTTCATCCATGACGATTTCGTCGGCGGCCATGGCCAGCATGGTGCCGCCGCTCATGGCGTAGTGGGGCACAAACACCGTCACCTTAGCGCTGTGGCGAATCAGCGCCCGGGCAATTTGCTCGGTGGCCAGCACCAGGCCGCCGGGGGTGTGCAACACCAGGTCGATGGGCACATTCGACGGAGTCAGGCGAATGGCCCGCAAAATTTGCTCGGAGTCTTCGATGTTGATAAACCGCGAGATCGGAATACCCAGCAGGCTAATCGACTCCTGACGGTGAATCAGCAAAATCACTCGGCTGCCCCGCTGCTGCTCTAGGTTACGAATAGCCGCCAGCCGCCGCGACTCGACTAGGCGGCGCTGAAGGGCGGGCTGAATGGAGGAAACAATTAAAAATACAAAAAACAGGCTGATAATGGTCATGGGTAGAAAAATAGATACAGCATCGGTGCCGGTGCCCCGGCCCGCTATCTTTTGGTTGCAGCCTAGCGGAGAGTAGGGTTGGAGAAAGCCGGGGGGTGTCTGCCCCTAGCATCTCAGAAACCGAGACGGCGATCGCCGTCTCGGTAGCTAAAACCTGGCCCAAAAACCACCCAAAGCAGCCCAAGCCCTGGCTATGATGACGAATGGAATGCTCAAGGACGTGAGAACTGTGACTCAACCCCCAATGTCGCCCCTGGCAAGGTTTCGTGGCCCGATTCCCATGGCGATTCCCATGGCAGTGCTGATGGCTTTCTCTCTGGCGGCGGTAGGGCAAGCGACCGATCTATCCTTTGCTACCCCCGATGGCCTGTTTCGCCTTGAGCCAGAGAGCAGCGATCGCATTGACCTACTGCCGGGGGGCGATCGCAGCTACGACAACCTGGCCTGGTCTGCCGACGGCCAGCGGCTGGCGGTGGTGCAAAACTACAGCGACGTCTACCGGGTTGATCCGGGGGCAGCGGCTCCAGAACGATTGTTCTCTAGCACCTGCCAGCGGCCCCCCGCCATTGATTTGGCCTGGCAGACCGATGGTGACACCTTAGTGATTAGCGAGCGCTGCCCGGCCCCCATCGCTGGAGCAGTGGGTCAGCAAACCCTCTGGCTCAGCAGCGGCCCAGGGGAGTTAGTCCGCGTTGACCTGCTACCCGAGGCCCAAGAAGCAGTGATATCGTTGGCCCCGGACGGCAGCCGCATGGCCTACGTGGCCAACCAGCACATTTTTGTGGTCGATCTAGAGGGCGGTCGGCCCCGCCGCCTGACCCAAACGCCGGGCATTTACGGGGCTGCGGGTAGCCCCCTGGCCTGGTCGCCCGACGGCACCCGTCTGGCCTTTTACGAGGGCAGCTACCCCTTTCAACGCCTCAACGTGGTTGCGGCGGACGGCAGCGATCGCCGCGTACTCACCCCCGCCGCCGACTTTCAGATCTACCGCAGCCGCCTGCTCTGGTCGCCCGACGGGCGGTACATTGCCTTCTATCGGCCCCACAACCCGCCCTTCAGCAACCAGGAGGTGATTGCCCTAGTAAATGTCAATACCGGCGAGACCCAGGACCTCACTCGGCCCGGCTTCTACGACGCGCTGAGCTGGGCACCCAACAGCCGGCAGCTGGTGATGGCGGTGGGTGCCCAGGCCGGGCGGCAGGCGCTCTTTCGCCTCGATCTGGTTGACCAAGAGTTTACCGCCCTCACCACCCAGCCCCTGCAAAACCTGCTCCATAGCCAGTGGGCACCCGATGCCACCTGGATTGCCTTTACCGCCACGCCACCAGACGCCGCCCCCGACACCCAGGTGCTGCACCGCGTGCGCCCCGACGGCACCCAGCTGACCCCGCTGACCAGCAGCGACGAATACGTCTACCCGTTTGTCTGGATCCCTGCGCCCCTAGCTACGGGCGCTCAGGGGTTGAGCGGCCCTTAGGTCGGCCTGAACTTCGCCCTGGTGCACCACCGCTGCCAGGGCCTGCTGCACCACCTCAACCCCTGCCCCCGGTTGGCAAGACCTCTCGGTCAAAATCTGCTTCCACAGGCGGCTGCCGGGCTGCCCCGCAAACAACATCAGCAGGTGGCGGGTAATTTTGTTGAGCTTGGTGCCCTGGCGCACCCAGTGGTCAATGTAGGGCAGCATGGCCTCGGCGACCTGATGGCGATCAGGCTGGGGTCGATTAGAAATTTCGCCGCTCGCGCCCCAAAAGCGCTGGTCTACGTCGGCAAACAGGTAGGGGTGGTCGTAGGCGGCGCGACCAATCATCACCGCATCCACGCGATTGAGCTGTTCGCTCACCTGCTCTAGGCCAGTAAAGCCACCGTTGATCTCAATCCACAGGTGGGGAAAGTCTTGCTTGAGGCGGTGCACCTCGCCGTAGCGCAGGGGGGGAACGGTGCGATTGTCCTTAGGGCTTAGCCCCTGGAGCCAGGCTTTGCGGGCATGCACCGTGAAGTGGCGACAGCCGGTCTGGGCTACGGTGCTAACAAAATGCACCATGTCGTCGTAGTGATCTAGCTCGTCAATGCCGATGCGGTGCTTAACGCTGACGGGCAAAGGGCTGGCCGCCATCATGGCCGCCACGGCCTCGGCCACTCGCTCGGGCTGGGCCATCAGGCAGGCCCCAAAGTTGCCACTGCGGACGCGATCGCTCGGGCAGCCCACGTTGAGATTGATGGCGTCATAGCCAAAGTCGGCGGCGGCGCGGGCGCTGGTGGCCAGCATGGCCGGGTCGTCGCCCCCCACCTGGAGCACCAGCGGGTTTTCGCTGGCGGTAAAGCCCAGCAGATGGTTGCGATCACCGTGCAAAATCGCCTGGGCCGTGACCATTTCGGTATACAGCAGGGTGCGCCGAGTGATCTGCCGCATGAAATAGCGGTAGTGGCGATCGGTGCGATCCATCATGGGCGCAATGCTGATGGGCACTTCGATGGCGCTGGAGGCTGGGGGTTGCCCTTTCAAAATGCTGGCTGGAACGGTCATGGAGACCCGCGTTTTTGCGTTCTTGAGCTTTTGTAGTCTAACACCGCCGCCCCGGTGGCCTGGGGTGGCGATGGTTGTAACGGGGGCTGAGGGGGCGATCGCAACGCTGGATAATAGAGTTAGCTGATGCTAAAGATATTGGACAACCAATAGAAGAATCTATAACAATGGCAGCACCGCCGCCCCTCAAAACATAGCCAAGCAGCAAGTCGAACAGAGGTGAGGTTTCATGGACACGCTGAGAATTCTACAAGCATCAAACCAAGCTAACTGGGACTATGCCGACGAAGCGGATGTCTTGTATCTATCGGTAGGTGAACCTCGACAAGCGGTTGGGATCGATATTGGCGAGGGGGTTGTGCTTCGATACGACGAAGCGACCCAGGAAGCTGTTGGGTTGACGGTGGTGGGATTACAGGCCAAGTTTGCAAAAGCCGCTTAGCACAATGTCTATTTCAGCAAGACAATCTAGACTTGAGTAACCATGGGGGCTGAAGTTGCCGAAGAAAATCCGAGAGCTGAAAGCTATGCTTAAGAAAGCTGGCTTCCACGAAAAATCAGGTAAGGGGAGCCATACTAAGTGGTTGCACCCCCAATATCTGGGCCGAATCACCTTATCTGGCAAGGATGGGAGTGATGCCCAACCCTACCAGGAAAGGGAAGTAGCTGAAGCGATTAAAATAGTAATGCAGCAAGGGGATGAGAGATAATGAGCACCCTTCGTTATGAAATGGTAATTATCTGGTCAGAGGAAGATGATTGCTTTCTGGTGCATCTGCCCGATTTTCCTGAACAGACTTATCGTACCCACGGAAACACCTACGAAGAAGCGGCTCACAATGGCCAGGAGGTTTTACAGCTTCTGCTAGAAGAAGATGGATTGCCTCTGCCTAAACCCAAAGCTGCTGTTGCCTGATAATCATTGATTATGGGGTTATGCTTTGCTATGACCAAGCCACCCAGGAAGTTGTTGGGCTAACGGTGGTTGGATTACGGGTCAAGGTTGCGAAAGTAGCTTAACTGAGTCCGCAACCGTGAAATGGATTTTCCATTTTCGGCCTTAATCATCGTTTCGGCCACGGGGGCATTCAAACGCCATCTAAGAGATA